>JBMONL010000021.1:0-20259 GCA_049324635.1 Verrucomicrobiota bacterium
TCTTGCCCGGCAAGGCATCTTTGATTTTATCCCACTGATCTTTTCTTAACTGCGTTGTGTAACTCATGAAACCTCCTTGGTTCCATGAGGTGTAGCATAATTATTTATGAATGTCGACAGTACCTAGGCTGTATCTATCGCGCGCCGTTGGCGCTTCAAAAAGTGTCAAAACACAAAGTTATTTCATTATAACAATAGGTGCATGTGTAAACTTATTTTTTGGATTCAGTATAAGGTGTTTTTAAAATTTCGGATTTTTTAAACAGAATGTCTGAAACGGCTTTATCGCTTTTTAGGCATAATAATATGCAAAACCACGATTGGGTTGGTAGATCACATAATTCATAAAATCTTCGATCAATATCCGCGGTTTGATTTTATGAAGAGGTGATTTCAAGGAATCTGCGATGCGGCGCGCGCGTTGTGCGTCGAGCGTTTGAATCATTTCCGCCCACGGATGCGGGATCGCGGTCATTTCTTCAAGATCGACCTCAACCGGATCGGCGATCATTGTTTTCTGCAAAAGCGAATCGTGTAACGTCGCCAAAAGCGCCAGCCGCGGCATTGATCTCAACCATCCCAGCAAATCCACATTGATCGGCAACGCGATTTCTTTTTTATCCGAAAATTTTTGCCACCAACCGCGCAGTCCTTTGCGCCTGCCTTTAAGTTCCGGAAATCCCGCGCGCATTCTTTTGTTCCTTAATTGGCTTTGCTTCTGCAACCCATGCCACAAATGCCAAAATCCTTGAACGTCGTTTTGAGAAGAGAATCCGTCTTTGAGAAATTGAATTTCTTCCGGCGACGACCAATTCAGGTGCGCCACAAGATTCTCCGCGTTGTCGGCTTGATGCAATGCGCCTTGTGCCGCGTTTTCCAATTCCGCGACATTCAACCCCACCCTGTACGATCTAAGGCTTAACGACTGCATCTTCGGCGAATGATTTGGACGCATTCTCGTAGCTTGGACGGCATCGCCGCAATTTTTCTCGCCGTTTTACGTCCTCCATCTTTTAATTTTTGTTCTAAAGAGCGCGTGTCGGTTTGCTCTATACATTGTTGCAAACCGGGAGGCGTGCCTTTGAGGGCGTGAATCACCTTTCTTTGCCACTCTTGTAATCGTCCCGATTTCATGCGTTATGCATCCTGCTGGTTTAGCCGATTTTGTCAAGGAAAGGGGTGAGGTAATGCGTTACTTCTTCCACGGGTACAATCTCCATTTTGTCCGAACGCCGTCCTTTGACCTCCACGCCGCCTTTGGCGAGCGATTTCGCGCCGACGGTGATTCTCCACGGAAAACCAATTAAATCCGCATCCTTGAATTTCACTCCGGGACGTTCGTCTCGGTCGTCCCACAAAATATCCCAACCATTTTTGACGCAGGCGCTGTAAATTTTTGCGCAGACTGCATGCGCTTCCGCGGATTGCGGATCAAGTTCGAGAAGAACAATCGAATACGGCGCCACCGCAATCGGCCAAATGATACCGTCTTTGTCGAAATTTTGCTCGATGACAGCCTGCACGACGCGTGTGACACCGATGCCGTAACATCCCATTACGGCGGGTTTGGATTGACCGTCTTCGTCCAAAAAATTCGCGTTGAGTGCTTTGGAATATTTCGTGCCGAGTTTGAAAACTTGGCCGACTTCAATCCCTCGCTCCACCTTGAGCGGTTTGCTATCGCCCACCGAAAGCTCTCCCGCCTGCACGACGCGCAAATCCACCCAGTCGTCCACGCGAATATCCCGATCCACAGAAACATTTTTTACGTGAAACCCGTCTTCATTAGCACCGGTGGTCATGCCATGTTGACCTTTGAGAACCGGATCGGCTAAAATACGCGAAACTTTTCGCTTCTTCACGCCGCACGCTCCCAAACTTCCCGCGTGCGCTTCCAATGCGTCAAAAATTTCTTCATCCGTCGCCGGACGGTATTCATTCACTTTCAAAAACGACGCGAGCTTGGCTTCGTTGAGTTGATGATCTCCGCGCAAAAGAATGAGAATGATTTTTGATTCCACTAAATATACCAGTGTCTTGATTTGATCGTACGCCGCCACATTAAAAGGCGCTTTTCCCAAATCCTCGATCGTCTTCACTTTCGGCGTGGCGAATTTTTCCAACGCCGCCGCTTTTGCCGGATTTTTGCGCGCTTGCGCCTGCGAAGCCGCCTTCTCAATCGTCGCCGCGTAACGCCCTTCTTCCGTAAACACAATTTCGCTCTCCCCAATCGCCGCCGGCGCGCAAAATTCGTGCGAAAAACTCCCACCCATCACGCCCGTATCGGCTTCCACGACTTTATATTTGAGCCCGATGCGGTCAAAAATGCGCTGATAGGTTTCATACATCACGCGATAACTCGCTTCGGCTTTTTCGTCGGAAACGTCAAAGCTGTACGCGTCCTTCATGCTGAATTCGCGCGCGCGCATCAGTCCGAAGCGAGGACGAATCTCGTCGCGAAACTTAAATTGAATTTGATAAAAATTTTTCGGCAGTTGCTTGTAACTTTGAATCTCATTCGCCACTAATTGCGTGATGACTTCCTCGTGCGTCGGTCCCAGAATCCATCGGCGATTCTGGTGATCCCTCACATTAAACAAAACATCTTTGGCCGCTTCGAGGCGTCCGGTTTGTTCCCAGATTTCCGGCGGTTGCAATGCGGGCATGAGCACTTCAATCGCGCCCGCTCTGTCCATTTCCTCGCGCACGATTTTTTCCACTTTTCTCAGAGCGCGCAGTCCCAACGGCAAAAACGTGTACACGCCTCCCGCCAGTTTACGCACCAGCCCTGCCCGCAATAAAAGCTGATGACTCATGATCTCCGCTTCAGCAGGAGCTTCTCTTAATGTTCCTATATGTGTCTGCGACCACCTCATAAAAAGGGAATTTTAAACAGAATACGTCATTGCGCAAGCAATCATATCTTATAGCGCGTATCGCCCGATCGTATAGCGCGATCTTGTGTCCTCAGCTCCGCGACAAATGTTCGAGAATGGCGATGATTGGAACTCCATTTCAAAGTGTGAATTTTTTTCGATGCAGTTCCGATCTCCGCTTGCGGCAATCGAAGTAAATCATCCGCTTCCATCGAATCCAATGAGGGACGCTTTTCCAAATATATATCCGCGATCGCTTCTCCATAATTTGCAAGAGTTAATGGAACATCTTGTTCCGAAATCGGCTTAACAACGTGCGCCGTTTTTGCTGATTTTTTTATAAATCGCGCAATTGTTGGGCGTTTTTTTATAAATTTCTCGGGTATGAGATCTTTACTATATTCGATCATAAGCCCATTTTCATCCGCTTCAAAAGGGAGCACGGAGGGCAGTTGCGCAAAAACTACATCCCCGTTGCTTTTGCCGAGGCAAACTTGTCCGTCGGGAGTAAGTTTGAGCGCGGTGCATTCGCCGTGATGTTCTCCCGCATAAAATGAGCCTGCGTGACCGATGGGAGCGAGAGATTGAGTGTCGACGTCATAGATATGAATGTAATCTTTTCCTAGTTTTTCCTCCGCGATCGCCATGCGGAACAAGCTTGGAAAATCAGATGAAACATCCGAGAGAGCGATCGCTTGAGGATTTTGGATGTTATGCGGAATTTCTTTTAACAACAACGCGTCTCTGCCGATACGAAGCACGTTTTTTTCGCCGGAATAAATTTTTGCCCAATAGCCTTCTGTTTTTTCGATTTTAGTTTTTGGTTTTCGCGCGGTTCGTTGCAAAATTCCTTCTTCTTCGCGCCGCACGGCTTCCGCCATCGGATGCGCGTGCTGGATTTTTAATCCCACATAAGGCAAATCCGCCGCTCGTTCTGCGAGATATTCTTGAACAGTTTTGATTTGCCCATCGTCATGATAACGCGGCCCTTTATCGGCAACCTTTTCTTCTGAATGCAAACTGAGATATGCCCAGTCGTATCCATAAGTGTCCGCTTGGTTAAACACTGTGTGATACATCCCCTTATCGGTCTCCATCAAAATTTCCCGATAACCCGAATCCATCGTTCGAGTGGTAAGCCCCAAAATGGAAACTTCTTGCGACTGCGCATATCTCTCAAAGCGTAGTTGAATCCCCGCATAACCAGACGCGCCATCAGGTTTAGCCGCATAACGCACAATCGAACAAAGATTCACATCTCCCTTTAATATAATGTCACTTCCATCTTCTTTTTGCTTAAAAATAAGCTTAGAGCCCCTTCCCCACGGTGTCGTTTCCAAAAGATAGGCAGAGTCGGAAGCGCCATCTGATTGTACACAGATCAAATGATTATCGTTGCTCAAAAAAGGGCATGTCACATCGCTATTAGCGCCAAATAATTTTGATGTTTCAACATAACCATCCATAAGAAGTTCTCCGGTAAAATGGCCCTTTTTTTGAGGATATGCGTTAATCGCAAAGAACAGGATTTTATCGTCTCTAATGAATACAAAACGACTTTTTAACGCATGACCTATTTTTTGCACGGGCGTAGAAATGGCAATCTTGCCTTTTTTCTTAAGCGCATGAAATATCATTGAATTTTTTTGGAATGGGATTTGAATGCCTTCGATCAACTGATCCGGCGCAAAGCCGACTCGCAATACATAATTATCAGATCGTGAAATATCTTTTTGTGAATTTTGCGAAGACATTTCTTCGTCCAAAACTTGCCAAGGATTGTCGTGCCCGAAAGCCGCCAAAGCTTTGCCTTCGGGAACGGCTTCATCTGAAACCTCTTCCCGATACACATGCAACGTCGGAACGCCCTCGACGCGAGGGCTTACGGCGACTTCCAATAATTGTCCCATACGTTTCAATGTGGCGTTCAGGAGCAAACGTCAAGGAGTGGATTTGGTTATTTTGAACCACGGATAACACGGATAAGGAACGGATAACACGGATTTATAAAATCATAAATATCTAATTATAAGATACTTAAGAAAAACTTAAAAAAGGGTGATTTTTTACTTAACAAAGCCGATATTATCTCCCATTGGAGTATTATGGAAGCTGTGATGACAAAACGGCATTGGGAGACGTTTGAAAAGGGCATGGTTTATGCCGTTTTTTTGGAGAATGGGCTTGTGGAGAAACTGCTGACGTTGGATCCGGATTCCCGCGCCTTTGATCAAGCTCTCAGCGAATTTTTCGAGACCAAGCGCCCTCAAGATTTGGATGACGAAACGATCGAAAAAATTGCCATCATGGCGGAAAGAGTGGATTTATATGAATCTTAAAGTTCAAAGACTCGTGGCAGGCGTGCGTCGCTACGTGAAAATACATCGCGGTGATCTGGTGCGCCATTCTTCCGGAAAAGTGCACAGCCGTTCCCCGCACAAGATTCACATTCTTCCCAAAGGACGCGGAGCCTCTCACGGGCGTTGGATCGAGCGCCACACCGGCGAGTAATCACATCGCACAATAAGCGCATTTTTCACCAAGAAATGATTTTGACTTGGTCGATAGAGTGAAAATGACGATCTCTAGTCGCTATAGGCAAACGATACTGATGCGCTAATGCCCCAATCCAAACGTCGTTCTCAGGAATAGGCGTGCCCGCCGACTTTAACGCGGAACGAATTGTCGCATAATGCCGAGCCGTTGCCGCGTCGATATCCAACACAAAATGCTCTTCCTCGAGTTTCGTGAGCCATTTTTCTCTTTCTTTGCGCAACCGCGAAGCCTGCAATCCGAAACGATACTCGCCCAAAACAATTACCGGCAAACACCAATTTTGATAGCGCTCCAACACTCGTCGCAAAGATTCATTCCCCTCCGCAAAGTCGGAAACGGCATTCGTATCAAGGATTATTTCCATGAAGAGGCGTCCACCTTGCCGAATTCTTCATCAATGATTTTTTGAATGCGCCGGGTATCTTCCACTATTTTTTTATTTTTGCCAAAAACTCCGAAACCTCTTTTGAGCGATGCCTCAGGAAACAATTTTTTCTTTAAAGAGTTTAATTTTTCCGCCATAGCCTCCGTATAAAGCTTCTGGAAAGACACGCCGCAAATCGCCGCGGCGATTTTGGCTTGCCGAAATAAAGCGTCGGGCATTTCAATCGTGGTTTTCATGAAACCATATTCCCATAAAAATGGGGAATATCAAGTTTTTCAAATCTTCTTTTTCAGATATTCGAGGTGGTCGGCGATTTGGGTGGGTTTGCCGGTGGCGCGTTGCATGAGTTCTTGGGGGCGGTAACGCTTGCCGTGGCGGTGGATATTTTCGCGGAGCCAGCCGAGCATGCGGTCGTAACGTCCGGCGCGGAGGTCATCGGCGAGAAAAGGCTGTTGCGCAAAGGCGGCGTGATGAAGTTGCGAAGCGTTCAGATTTCCCAACGTATAAGTGGGAAAATATCCCATGCTCCCGAGGCTCCAGTGAATGTCCTGCAGGCAACCGCTCGCATCATTGGGCACGGTAATGGAAAACATTTTTTTGAATTCCTCATTCCACGCGGCGGGCAAGTCGTCGATTTTTAATTCACCCTCCAACATGCGATACTCAAGCTCGAAGCGCAGAATAATGTGCAAATCATAAGTCACTTCGTCGGCTTCGATGCGAATCAACGAAGGCGCGACGCGGTTGACGGATCCGTAAATCTGCTCCGGCGAGAAACGCTTAAGCTCGGGAAAATGTTCGCAGGCGACCGGATGCCAGCGTCGCCAGAATTCCAGCGAACGCCCGACGTGATTTTCCCAAAAACGCGACTGCGATTCGTGGATGCCGAGCGAAACCTCTTCGCCCACCGGCGTGCCGAATGCCGATTTGTCGCCGCCTTGCGCGTAAAGCCCGTGACCTGCCTCGTGCAAAACTCCGTAGAGCGAAACAGCAAAACATTTTTCGTCGTAACGCGCAGTAAGACGGCAATCCATCGGACCCAACCCCGTGCAAAACGGATGCGCGGTGGTATCGATGCGCCCCGCTTCAAAATCAAACCCCATCGCTTCGGCGACTTTGCGATTGAAAGCCTTTTGCTTCTCGATGGGATAATATCCCACGAGCAAATCCATCGGAATTCTCCGAGATTTTTCCGTCGCATTTCCCAAAAGTTCGACGATGCGCGGCTTGAGTTCGGCAAAAAGCGCGCGGATTTGCGATGAAACCGCGCCGGGTTCATAAGTTTCCAGAAGCGCGTCGTAGCGGCATTCCTGATAACCCCACAAATCGGCGATCTTGCGGTTGATTTCGAGAATTTTTTCCAAATGCGGTTTAAAAATCGAAAAATCGCTTTTTTTGCGCGCGTCCACCCAAGCATTGCGCGCGAGCGCGGTGGTTTTTTCGCGCTCCTCCACAAGTTCCTGCGGCAATTTGGTCGCACGATCATATTCGCGCCGCCACTCGCGGATGTTCACCGCTTCGTTCGATTCTGAAGAAAATCCGCCTTGTTCGCAAATTTCCAACCACTCGCCTACTTCCGGTGCCGTGAAAAGTTGATGCGCCCGCCCGCTAAAATACGCCAACTGATCCGCGCGAAAATTGAGCGCCTTTGACGGCATGTAGGTTTCCTGATCCCAACTCAGAAGATAAGTGGTATTGGCAATGAGCGAAATCTCCTTCGATCGCTCCACAAGTTTCGGATAAGCTTCCTGAGCATTCATCGTCCTCCAAGATGCAGAGGAAGCCAAGAAACGCAAAGAAAAATTTAAGCGGTTTTTGGTGGCACACCCAATGCAATTTTTGATTGAGCAACTATTTTCGACGGATCGGCAATAGAAGCAGAAAATAATTCATGCTCCAAGCGATGTATAGCTACACAACACTCTCGATATCCCCGATTACGAACGACCATGTCATAATTGTCCTTTTCTCCATTGGAATGAGGCTGAGGCAACCCTGTGTGATAATTGACGCCAACGTTCTCGAAAAGAGTCCATGGTGTTGATGCACAAAAATCGTAAAGCGCCTGACTTCTTTGCCTTGCCTCAGGAGTACCTTCAGATCGATCCAAAGCCTCTATTAAACAAACTTTTTGCCTAAGAAAACTACGGTAATCGTTCAGAAAAACCTCGGGATTCTGGTATTGATAATCCTTAATTTCTTTCCATTCCGACGCTTCTTCACCATGCATCCATTTCTTATTTTTCATCAAATTATTCAATAAGGTATGGATTTTTTTTCTATCTCTTAAACATCGAACCTCAGGATGTTCTATCTCGAGAAAAATATGCGACCAATTGCGTACAGTCTTTTCATCGGGGTAAGTTGGATGATTTTTGGCTATCTGCTCATACGCTTTTAAATCCCCACTCAAATTATAACATTCTGCAGGCTCAATAAATTCTTGATAAATAGAAGGGTGTTGTTGAGCTTGTTCTCTGAGATAATCCTTAATCGCATGCCACTGTCCCTTCAAATATTGCGCATGATCTTTGCTCATTGAACCATTTTCAATAACGTTCTTTGCGTCACGTGCTTTAGCAATTAGATAAAACGCCAAAGAGCGAATTTTTTGAGCGCGGCGTTGGCGGGCGCGTTCGAGCGCGCCGCCCCAACGTCGTTGATGTTCCTTTTTTTCCCAGTTGCCAATCATAGTTAGTAATGTGGCGTAACGAGCTTGGCGTAAAGGAGTTTTTTAACCGCTCGAAGCGCTTTGAATTGCTTTTGACTCATCAAACAGGTTTTTTATTCGAAACCGCCCCGAGCGTAAGCGAGCTACTTAACATCAACACCCACCCACGGTGTCATCGCGAAGCGGGAGCTGTGGCGACCTTGGTTGATGCAAGTTGCGTATTGCGCTCGCGGGGACGCGAGCGGCTACAAGAGGTTTTTCTTTCAAAGCGCGTTCGCCAATCTTCCCGGAGCGGATTTCGTTTTTCCACCAGAGCAATTTTTTTTGCGCGGCTACCTTTTTTGATTTGTTTTTCTCGGCGAATCGCATCGGCTACGTACTGAAACGCTTCCAGATAAACTAAAATGTGCGCGTTGTATTTCGCTGTGAATCCCTCGGTCATTTTATCCCGATGCTCGCGAAGTCGTCGCATGATATTATTGGTCACACCGGTGTAGAAAACGCTACGGCAAGGATTAGTAAGAATGTAAACGTAATACGCTCTATCATGCAAAGCGTTCATGAATTTTCAGCTTAAACCTATCATAAAAACACGCAAGGTTTCTTGAAAATGTGCTGGCATAAGCAAGCAACCTCTCCATCCGCTCGCGTCCCCGCGAGCACAATGCACAATCTGAACTCCTCAAGATCGCCACAGCTCCCGCTTCGCGATGACACCGCTTTGATGAAGATGGAATCAACAGACTCGCATTCGCTCGGAAAAATGTGTTTTTTATCATCCTAAACGCCTATCTATTTATTAACATACATTCGTTGGAATGAAAATTTACAAAATTAATTCTGTTCATTCTGTAAATTCTGTCAAAAATTATCCCTTATGACAGGAAAAAGATTTATGTGGTTTATGGGGCTTTCCGCCTTGTTGCACGTGATTCTTTTGTTGATCTGTTTTTCATCGGTGGCAGAGATATTGCGTTTCAAGCCGAAAGAGCCGCCTGTGAAGGTGATGCGAGTGGTGTTGGCGCCAAAACCAAAGGTCAAACCACAATCGCAAAAGAAAGCGTTTTTGGATTCGGCGCAAGCGCTCAAAAGCGATAAAGCGCCGGAGAATGCGCGGTTTGAGAGCGATGCGAACACACGCGCGGCGAGCAAAGAAAAGGGAGCGGGCGCGGAAGATTTGCCTCAGCAAAAGGGCAGAGAAATCGCGGCGCTGGAATTGAGGGATTCGACATTTTCGCCCACGCAAAAGAGTCAGCCGACTGCGCCTCAACCCAAACAAGAACCTCAACCCGCCACGCAACCCACGCCTCCGCAGACACAACAACAAAAGCAAGAGTTGGATAAAAAAATGTTAAAACAAGAAAGCACGTTGGCGCTTGCGCCCAAAGAAAAACCTTCCGAGAAAAAACCGCCCACGCCCCCTGCTCCGCCCAAGCCTAAACAATCACCTCAAACCGAAGCGCGCCCGCCGCCCAGTGTGCTGACAATGGATAGACGGCGCACGACGATTTCCGGCGGAGCGCAATTGGGCGAGGATTCCTCCGTGGCGAGTCAGGAATCGATTTTAGGACGCTATAAAACAAAACTCTACCGAGCGGTAGGATCGCGTTGGTACTTGTACGTGCAAAATCGGCTGACATTACTCAACGTAGGACAAGTCAAAATCCGGTTTTATATTCGCGCGAACGGCGTGATTGAAAAAACCGAATTCTCCGAAGGCGATCCCAATTCCACGCTGGGTGTGATTTCACGCCGCGCGATCAGCGACGTCGGCGCGCTCGAACCCTTCCCCGAGGAACTCAAACAACAACTCGGCGAAGGCTATTGGGAAGAAATTACGTTTAGTATTTATTGATACTGGTAAATTGAAAAAAATGAGGTAAAATTAACTCTTTTATGATTCAGAAGATGGTTCATTTCTTTGTGCAAGGCGGATTTTTCATGATTCCGCTCGGATTGTGTTCGTTGGTATCGCTGGCGTTTATTTTGGAGCGCGGATTTGCGTTGCGGCGAAAGAAAGTGATTCAGGAAGATTTGCGGGAAGCGATTGTTTCGCTGGAAATCGGCGGCAGAACCACATTGATTGAGCACGCCGCCACGCCTGGGCTCACGAGCTTGGCGCGATTGGTACGCACGTGTCTGGAGCATTTGCCGTGGACAAAAGCGGAAAATGTGGAAGCTATGCAGACGGTCGCGCGATTGGAAGTGGTCAAAATGGAACGCGGGCTTGTGGTGCTGGAAATTATCACAGGCGTGAGTCCGCTTTTGGGATTGCTTGGAACAGTTTCCGGATTAGTTGTGATTTTTAGCAGTATCGGCGCGGCGGGGCTTTCCACCGAAGGCATTGTTTTGGCGCGCGGTATTTCAGAAGCGCTGAATACGACGGTCGCCGGTCTGGTCATTGCAATTCCCTCGCTCATCGCGCATAGTTATTATAGCAAAAAGGTGGAGAGCATGACGGCGGAAATGGAAGGCATTTGCATGGATCTTTTGGCAAAATTATATCTTCAGCCGTTCGAAGAAGTGCAACAAGCTTTACCCTTGGAAAAGTAGTATGAATGATCGCTCGATTCAAAATCCCAAATCCCAAATCCCAAATCCCAAACAAATTCCAAATTCCAAATTCCAAATTTTAAAACGAAGAAAATCTTTTTTTAAAAGATGCACTTTTCGGTTTTTGAATTTTGAATATTTGAATTTGTTTCGAATTTCGAATTTCGATTTTCGATTTTTTCAGCATCAAACCCAATTCATCTCACTGGCATCGAAATAACATGCAATTCTACACGCGCAGAAAAAGAATCCCAACCATCAATATCGTGTCGCTCATCGATGTGATGACGATTTTACTGATTTTTTTCGTCGTGACCACGACGTTCAAAAAAGACCAACCCAAAGTGCAGATTGATTTGCCGGAATCGACAAAAGCCGAGAAAAGTTTGAAAAAAAACGAACCGGTGACGATTTATGTTTCCAAGGATGAAAAAATTTCCGTTGGCGCGGAGCAAAATGTACCGTTGGAAAATCTCGCGCGAATTTTGAAAGCAAAAAAATCCACCATGCAAGAACCGCTTTTTGCGTTGGAAGCAGACAAAGAAGTGCCGCTCGGATTTTTTGTGAAAGTGCTGGATGCTTCCAAAGAAGCCGGCATCGAAAATCTTTCGCTCCATACCAAAGAACCGGAAGGAACGCCAAAGGACACTCCATGAATATTTTTTTATGTGTCATTGCGAGCGAGGGAAGCGAAGCAACCCCCCATTTTCTTGCGTGGGTACGCAAAGAAAATGGGCAAACAAAAAATAATCTACTCGCTAAGATATTATGATTCTTCCCATCGTACTCTACGGTAATCCAGTTTTGCGCAAAAAAGGCGCAAAAATTTCGCGCGCGACTAAAGAACACGAAAAATTCATTACGGATTTACTTGAAACCATGCGCGAATCCCAAGGTATCGGACTCGCCGCGCAACAAGTAGGACAAGCGATTCAAATCGCGGTGGTGGATGTCTCCACCGTGGAAGACCGCCCTTCGAAAATGTGGATCCAACAAAAAGAAGTGGATATCAAAGAACACATGCCGATTATTCTCATCAATCCGCAACTCACGCTCACAAAAACCAAAGAAACCGATATTGAAGGGTGTCTCTCATTTCCCGGCATCGACGCGCACATCAGCCGTAGCAAACGCGTTCACGTCAAAACGCTCAAACTCGACGGCTCGACGTTTGAATTCGAAGCCGCCGGACTCCTCGGACGCGCCATTCAACACGAAACCGATCACCTCCACGGCATCCTCTTCACCGACCGTATGTTTCCCGAAGAAAAAAAACTTCTCAAAGAAAAAATCGAAGCCATTCGAAAAACGGCTTCGTAGTTTGTTAAACAATGCGTCTATTTATCTTGCGTAGGCGGCTCGTCGACTGCGCGATATCCCACTCCTCGCACGCTCTCAATATAATCCGCCACCGGCCCCAATTTTTCCCGCAAGCGCCGAACATGGGTATCCACCGTGCGTGTATCGAGCATAGAGGAATATCCCCATACATCATTAAGAAGTTTGCTACGATCCTGCACGATGCCTTTACGCTCGATGAGCGTTGCCAAAAGTTTAAATTCTGTGGCGGTGAGATCGAGAGATTTGCCTTTTAACAACACTTCGTGTCTTGCCTCATCTAATTTTAAATCGCCGTAAGCCATGGTCTTTGGCTGGGAACCTCCGCCGCTACGCACACGTCGCAACACGGTTTCCACTCGCAATATCAATTCGCGCGGACTAAATGGTTTTGGAATGTAATCATCCGCGCCATATTCAAATCCCTCAATGCGCTCCTGAGGTTTCGCTTTGGCCGTGAGCATCAAAATAGGGATTTTTTCCGTCGTAGGGTCTTTTTTCAACGTGTTGCACACTTCAAGTCCGGACATCTTAGGAAGCATCAAATCCAAAAGAATCAAATCTGGCATTTCTTGTTGAGCAAGCCGAAGGCCTTCCGCGCCATCCAAAGCTTTCAATACTTCAAACCCGGATGATTTTAAATTGATGGCCACGATGTCCACCACATCCGGCTCATCGTCGATCACTAAAATTTTTAAAAGATTTTTTTCACTCATAAGCCACGGATAATACGGATAATTACGGATAACACGGATACTTTGCAAGCATTCGTGTAAGCCACGATGATTTATTCGTCAAAATGCATGCAATTCTGAAGAAATATCTGTTCAATCCAAAGAAATCCGTGTCATCCGTGGTTAAAAAAAGAGCGGGTATGCGCCAAGGAGGATGGGGATGGAAACCCAATCAAACGCATACCCGCAGGGGAGAACTAACTCTACATATAGAGACAATTTTTGGGGCCAAATGTTCAATTTTTTTATTTATTGTTATAAATACTTTGAAATAATGGATTTATAATTATAACGAAACTCGCAATTAATCGATTTATCCTCCTTTCAAAAGAACAAATCGAAACCTCTGCAAAAAGAAGAAATAGCGCAGGCGGTCGCGGATTTTTAACGAATGGCAAGGCGCGCGCGAGGCGCATATCCCTCGTGGATTTCTAACGAGCGCACAACACCGCCAGTCGTAAAAAGCCACACCTCATGCCTGTTTCCTCTTTTTGCAGAGGTTTCTATCGATGATTGGCATAAAACTTGCATTTTAAGCCGTTATGTTTTAATAAAAAGAACCCCAAGGAGAATAAGATGAAAAAAAGTTTATGGATAGGATATGTTTTGGCGTTGCTGACGTTTTCGGCATGGACTCAAACTAATGACGCAAAAAATGAGTCTCTCGACGCACAGAATCGCTATGCCGAAGATCGCATTACCATGCAATTGGTTTCCGGACCCTTTCTTTCAGATACTGGCATTGGACCCAATGTCAACGAATACAACTATGTGCAGAATAACTTGCGCGTAGGTTGGATACTCAATACTCCCGGCGCCGAAGATAATCCATTACGAGGTTCGTGGGAAGCCATTGGAGAACTCTCCGGTTCAGTGGTCGTTAGCAGTTACGGCGATTTGATGGTGGGGCCGACTGCGTTGCTCCGCTATAATTTTGTCCAACCTAATTGGGTAGTGATTCCTTATATTCAAGGCGGCGCGGGCGTGGTTTATAATGACGGCTATGAAGTCAAATCCCAGCGCGCGCTCGGGCAGGCTTTTGAATTCACCCCTCAAGTCAGCGTCGGCATGCGTTGTTTGGTGGATGAAAATTGGTCGGTCGATTTCGAAGGCATGTACCATCACATCTCCAACGCCTGCATGGCTGATCGCAATGCCGGCGTCAATGCTTTTGGCGGTATGATCGGTTGCACTTATTTCTTCGATAACTTGTGGAAATAGGATTGCCGTCCCTCACCTAAAAGCGATACCTCGTATTGCTTGAAAAAAGTCATCAAAGGTATTTTATAAGGGTCTGTCGCCTATTCGGCGACAGACCCTATAAGAGACCTTTTTTTCTCAGATCATCGATATTGCCTTCGCCGGAGACGTTGACTAAATCAAACATAAATTTGAGAAGGCATACCTCCCAGCCGTCGTCCACGCCGGTCAAAATCGCCGCAAGCGGATCATTTTTTTCTTGGAGATTGCTTTTGATTTTATCGACAACAGCGATGAGCGGCTCGCGCACTTCGTAAGTGCGAATGTCATTTTTCTTAATGCTAAAACCGTATTTAAGAATCGCAAAATGTTGCCCGTGTTGGTTGATCAATTCCGCAAAATCCTCCGCTTCTTCGCCAAAACCTTCGAGCAGAAGTTTGGAAATATTGACTGGAGTGATGAGTTGCGGCTTTTCGGCCACGATTTGCCCTTCGCGCACAAGCGATTGATTCACCGCATCCATTTCCTCAGTCACCAAATGATAATTCAGCAAGGTCGTTCCAAACGTCTCAAGGCGTTTTTGAGGCGGCACGACGACTTGCGTATTTTCCAACGCATACTGAAAATCATCCCAAGACTTCATGCTATAATATACATCCGTTTCTATCTCTTTACCATAGTGGCGTTACTCTGTGCAACTAAACGCTTTATTACTGCTTCAAATTCTTGAGTGTTTTTTAACAATCGAGTTTCTTCGATCCATTGTTTTTTATTGGAAAAAAGATGCGCATACATTGCCATGATTTTTCGAAAATGAATGCATGCGCGCTGTTCGCCGTAAAATTTTACGGAATCATCAAAATGTTGTCGAATAAAAGCGATTTTTTCTTCCAAGGTTTCCTCCGAAATCATTTTGTTTTTTAGATGCGCTTGAATGTGTCGAAAAATAAATGGATTTTTTAATGCGGCGCGTCCAATCATCACGCCTGCGCATCCTAAATTTAATAAATGCTTCGCTTCCTCTGCGGTTTGAACATCGCCGTTGCCGATCACTGGGATTTTTATCATTTTTGCGATGTCTCCGATTTTCTCCCAGTCCGCTTTTCCCGAATAACGCTGTTTGCACGTTCTGCCATGAATAAAAAGCGCTTGGATTCCCGCGTCCTCCAATCGCGGCGCAAGATGCAAAGCGGAAAAATCCTTATCCCATCCGAGACGCGTTTTTACCGTCACTGGAATTTTAATTTCGCGAACAACTGCCGAAGCGATTTTCACCGCATGATCCGGATCACGCAACAGAGTTGCACCGCCTCCGCTTTTGTGAACCTTGGGAGCGGGACACCCCATATTGATATCCACAAAATTCGCGCCCATTTCTTCTATGAGTTTGGCCGCATCGCGCATTTCTTCCGTGCGTCCGCCAAAAAGTTGAACGCCCAAAGGCCGATCTTCTTCGCAGGTCTCTATCAATTTCAGCGTCTTAGCATTTTGCTCCAAAAGTCCTCTGGGATGTACCAACGGAGTCATACTGGCCGCGACGCCTCCTAATTTTCTTACACACGCTCGAAACGGCAAATCTGAATATCCGGCCATGGGAGCAAGAAAGAAAGAATACCCCGTGCAAATCAAGTCAAACTTCTGCATGAAAGAAAATATAAGGAGTCAAAAGCATTCTTTCAATTTTGATCATTTAAGGGCATTGAAAAACACCCTCCTCTTTTCACTTTCCTCTTTCACTTTGCTTGCGTAAAGGGAAATGTTGTGTAATAATAAACTAAATTATCTAAGACATATACACAATGCAGTTTGAAAAAATTATCGTGGTGGATGATGATCCGTTGATTCGGCGGATGTTGGTGAATCATCTTCAGAAGCAGGAAATTACCGTCTTGGGTGTGGCGAATTGTCAGCAGGCGCAGGAAGAATTTCAAAAAGAGCCTGCGGATTTATTAATTATTGATTTACTTTTGCCGGATGGAGATGGATTGGGATTGATGCAAACGGTCAAAAAAATTTCTCCCGCGGCCGAAGTGATTATTATGACCGGATTCGGGACGATTGAATCGGCGGTGGAAGCGATGAAGCAAGGCGCGGCTAATTATTTACTGAAGCCGTTCACGCTTCCGCAATTCGACGTGGCGCTACAACAAATTTTGGAAAAGAAATCGCTGAAAGGCGAAAACACGTATTTGAGGGAACAACTCGAATCCGAAGCGGCGCCCGGTTCGTTGCTTTATCAGAGTCCTGAAATGGAGCGGATTATCCGGCTCATCAAACGCGTGGCTCCCACTAATGCTATTATTTTGATCGAAGGCGAAAGCGGAACGGGAAAAGAATTGGTTTCGCGCGCGATTCATTTTGAAAGCCTGCGAAAAGATAAACCTTATATTAAGGTCAACTGCGCGGCGGTGCCGGAGAATCTTTTGGAGAGCGAATTTTTTGGCCACGAAAAAGGCGCGTTTACCGGAGCGATTGCGCGGCGCGAAGGGCGTTTTGAATTGGCCAACGGCGGCACGTTGCTTCTGGATGAAGTCACTGAAATCAGCCTTGGCCTGCAAGCCAAACTTCTGCGCGTTTTGCAAGAGCAGGAGTTTGAGCGCGTCGGCGGGACGCGCACGATTCACGTCGATGTCCGCGTCGTTGCCACCACCAATCGCGATCTGAACAAAGCCGTTGCGGAAGGCAAATTCCGCCAAGACCTTTACTTTCGCCTGAATGTTGTCCCCATGAAATTGCCGCCTTTGCGCGAACGTGCCGGCGAAGTAGAGTATCTGCTCAAGTGCATGCTGGATCGTTTTGCGCGAAAACATAACAAAGCGATTACGAAAATTCACCCTGACGCGTTGCAAAAACTCAAAGAATATCATTGGCCCGGCAATGTGCGCGAATTGCAAAATTACGCCGAGCGCGCCGTGATTCTTTCCGAAGGCGAATCGGAATTGGAGTTTAATGATTTTATTACGTTGCCGACCGTGTCGCCTTCTTCGCGGCGCGATGCCGGTATGGATATTTCCACCGAAGAAGGATTCCCGACAATTGAAGATATGGAGCGAAAACTCATTAACATGGCGCTGAAAAAAACCGATGGACATCGCAACGAAGCCGCCAAAATGCTCGGCATCAATGTCCGCACGCTGAGAAATAAACTTCACGGCTACGGCGAACCCGACACCGAGCCCGAAGAAGTCGAAGCATAGAAAAGAATTTTTAGACAGAATTAACAGAATCGAAAGCGTTTCGCTTTCGTTGCGAGGAGCGAAGCGACGTGGCAATCTCTCATTCTTTTTATCGTTACGACGCGAGAATACCCCGATGCTCGCATCGGGGATGAATCGCGCAAAAAAAACGCAAAACACAGGATAAGGATAGATGGCCACGGCGTGCACCCAAGGCGCGACGCCTCGCCATGAAAGAGCGAAAGCGGGGATTGCCACGATCACTACGTTCGCTCGCAATAAACCATCTTGCTAACGCAAGATGGTTTAGCTTTCGCTTTTCATTTTATTAATTCTGTCTAAAAATTTTAATTTATATGAATCTTCTCGTTACCGGCGGAGCAGGGTTTATCGGCTCCAATTTTATTCGGCATCTTTTGTTAAACTCAAAAACGCCGCCTAAAAGAATTATCAATCTCGATAAGCTGACGTATGCGGGAAACTTAGCGAATCTGGCGGATGTAGAAAAAGATTCACGCTATGTTTTTGTTCAAGGCGATATCGCCGACCGCGCATTGTTGGAAAAAATATTGCGCGAGTACACGATTGAAGCTGTGGTCAACTTTGCGGCGGAATCGCACGTGGATCGTTCGATTGATGCGCCGGAAGATTTTATTCAAACCAACGTGGTCGGAACATTTCGCTTATTGGAGACAACGCGAGGATATTTTTCTTCGCTTTCCGGAGAAAAAAAGAAAATGTTTCGTTTTTTGCACGTTTCCACAGATGAAGTATTCGGTTCTTTATCGCCCGCCGATGCGCCGTTTCACGAAAAAACGCCGTATGCGCCGAATAGTCCGTATGCCGCCAGCAAAGCGGCGAGCGATCACTTGGCGCGCGCGTATATTCACACCTATCAACTTCCGGTTTTGGTGACGAATTGTTCCAACAATTTTGGGCCTTATCAATTTCCGGAAAAATTGATTCCGCTGATGATTCTCAATGCGCTCGATGGCAAGCTACTACCTATTTACGGCGACGGCGGGAATATTCGCGATTGGTTGTATGTGGAAGATCACTGCCGTGCGATTGAATTGGTTTTGCAAAAAGGTTTTCTTGGCGAAACCTATAATATCGGAGGAGAAAATGAGTTGACCAATGTGGAGGTGGTCGATGAGATTTGCGAAATATTAGACCGTTTGCGTCCGCGCACGGATAAAAAATCCTATAAAACATTGAAAAAATTTGTGGAAGACCGTCCGGGGCATGACCGGCGTTATGCTATGAACGACAAAAAAATCCGCGATTTATTACATTGGAAACCAGAAGAAACATTTCGTTCCGCGCTGGAGAAAACCGTACAATGGTATTTACAAAATCGCTCGTGGTGCGAAGCTATCGCGAATACAAAGTATCAACGAGAACGTCTTGGTTTAACCGGATCATGAAACGTAAAGGCATCATACTAGCAGGAGGATCGGGAACACGGCTTTATCCCCTCACCCGCGCCATGAGCAAGCAATTGATGCCGATTTACGACAAACCGATGATTTATTATCCGCTTTCGGTGCTGATGATGGCGGAGATTCAAGAAATTCTGATTATTTCCACGCCGCATGATTTGCGATTTTTCCAAAAGTTGCTCGGTGATGGATCGCAGTGGGGACTTAAACTCGAATACGCCGAACAACCCAATCCGGAAGGCATCGCGCAAGCGTTTTTGATTGGAGAAAAATTTCTCAAAGGACATCCGGTGTGTTTGATTTTGGGCGATAATTTATTTTATGGGACGCATTTGGAAGAACTGACTCAAAAGGCAAATAAGAGAAAAGAAGGAGCGACGATTTTTGGTTATCAGGTTTCCAATCCTCAGCGTTACGGAGTCGTGGGATTTGATGAACATGGCAAAGCGACATCCATTGAAGAAAAGCCGACGATTCCACAATCAAATTACGCAGTTGCGGGATTGTATTTTTATGATGGCGATGTAGCGCATTACACAAAGAAACTAATCCCTTCCGCGCGCAAAGAACTCGAAATTACGGACTTGAATCGTTTATATCTCGAAGAAGGAAAGCTACATGTCGAAATGATGGGCAAGGGAATTGCGTGGCTGGATACCGGCACTCCGGAGTCTCTTTTGGAGGCTTCGGAATTCGTTGCGGTGATTCAACATCGACAAGGCATAAAAATTGCTTGCCTTGAGGAGATTGCTTTTGAGCGGGGATGGATTGACGCTTCCCAGTTGGAAGAATTGATCTGTGGATTGGGGGAAAATGATTACTCCCAATATCTTAAGCGATTGCTGAAACAAGAAATTCAGCAAAAACTTGAGTTAAGTCATTCTGAATTAGATGCATAGAAAATGTGAATAATTTGTGAATAACTTGTTGACAAATTGCAGAAATTCATCTGTAATGCGTCGAAACTCAGCAACATAAACAAGGAGGAACCGTGAAAAAAATAAGCTGGTTAATATGTGGGTTGATGATAAGCGCGATAGCGCTTTTTTCCGCCCAAGCCGAAGAGCAAGGAAATGCTCTCGTTGATGCACTCGTGAAAAAGGGCGTGCTAACATCCAAAGAAGGCGAAGAAATTCGCGCTGAAATGGATAAACAATCCAATGGCTCAGCCGCAGGCAAAATGCAATTGGCTGATCACATTCAAAAACTAAAACTCTACGGATTCGGACAATTGAGATATCAGTACGACTCCAGCGAGCGCGATACTGCCACCACCAATCGCGAATCTCAAAACCGCGAATCGATGCGTTTTCGCATTCATGCAGATT
>JBMONL010000022.1:0-20244 GCA_049324635.1 Verrucomicrobiota bacterium
AAAAATCCACCAAAAAGTTTCCCCTGTTTTAAAAAAACACACCCCTTCCACTTGTTGAAATACGCAAAATATATGCGATCAGCTATTTAGAAAAATCCCTCATCAAAAACAGGGGAAGGTTCTGTATAAAACTCTCCGCTTGACTCAGCGCGCGACATCTCCGTTAATTCCTCAAGCCACTTATGCCTGTTTCGACATTTTCATCTGATGAAAGCATTCTCTCGGAGCAAATTGATGTTCACGAGCGGACAAGGCGTCTGTCGTTTTTTCTGGATATCACAGTGGTGATCAACGTCATTTTGGCATTGGGTGTCTTTGGTGTCTCGATTGCTGTTTTGGTTAAGTTCAGCGAGCCGCCCATGGTGGTTCAACAAGATTATGGCTATCTTCAACATCATCCTACCAAATTATTTAAACTGACCACGCCCAATGTTCGCGCGTTTGTGAATAGAGTGATGGGAAACCTTTTGCATTATAGCCCCGATGGTTATGATCGGAGTTATTTGGCGCCTTTTGTTCATTCAAAAGTGCTTTACAATTTTTCTAGGGAAGTCGTACGACGCGTTGAAATCGCTCAAAAATTTAATATCCGCCAGCTTTGGCGGCTCCAAGATATGCGCCGAGTGTACGATAGCGATTGGCCTTCGACCATTGTGCTTTCGGTGCGAGGGGAAAAAGTTGTTTACAGTGATGATCCTCAAGACGAACTCGTGACGACTCATTTGGAAAAAAGCATGACTTTTTATCGTCTATATATTGTTCAACAGCCTCAAACAGTCGAGAACCCGTGGGGATTATTTCTTGTGACTGTTGTTGCTGAAAAAGGCGAAGCTGAATTTCTTAAGGTTTGGAAAACAGGCGATGACCCGGATGATAACAACCCTGAGTTTAGTTGGAGTCCTGATTGGACGCCTCCGCGCCGCAAACAAATTCATGTGGATGCAGAAAGCGAATAGGAGAAATGAAAACCACCGGCAACGCTGAAAAACAACCCGCAGACCCTTATTATTATTTGCCGCCGAAAAGCCCTAAAAGTTTTGTGCAAGATAATGCGCTTTACTTGGCGGTGAGTTCCGTGGGGAATGTTTTATTGGTTTTGGGCATCTTGTTTATCAGTTTGATTTTAATGATTCACTATAAGCGTACGCCGGTGATCATCACGCAAAATGAAGGTTTTTGCTATAAACGCACGACCGACGCCTTTCATCTTAACGAACTCGCTATTAAAATTTTTCTCAGATTTACTTTAGAAAGCCTCTTGAACCCTCGCTTTATAGATCAGGACCCGCGTATTTTCATTCCATTTGCGGATGCTAATGTTGTACAGGCCACGCTCGAGCATCTTCAACAACAACGTAAAACTGATATTCCTCTGAATCGCCGGCAGTATTGGGAGCTTGAGGAATTTATTGAAAACAGAGATGCTCGATTTTTAACGATCAAAAAAACTGAAAGGATTCGCCGTTACGATAATCCGCAATTGCCTCAATTTATAGGATTGGCTGTTTTGGGATATCGCGCGGTGGTCGAAGATGTGCCTGCTCTGGATGACACGTTGTCCAAAAGCACTTCTTCCTCACCCTCTCTGATCATTGTCTATCTCGCGCAAATCCGTCCTAATGCTTACAATCCTTGGGGACTTTATATCACCGGTATTCAGGAAAAAACAGACCCCAAAGACATTGAACAAATCTGGCAAATGGCCACGCCGTTGGTCGCAAGCGAGGATCTTCAGAGCCACCCAATTCTAACTTCCCGCAAAGAATATCTTTCGCCTCCTGTATTTGAAACCATTCGGTTCTACAATTGGTTTCCATGGTATCCTCAATTTTCCGAATCGCTGGAGAATTCCGAATCTATAGAATCCCCAACTTTTGTGGCGCCCGTTTCAGGAAATTAATTGTTCAAATCATCATTTCCTCTTATAATAAAGTTCGTATGAAAAATATTTTAAACATCGGCATATTGAGTTTGCTGTGCATGACATTGATTGCCTGCGGCTCAAAATTGACCCAAGCTCATTTTGAAAAAGTGACGGATGGCATGAATCTCAAAGAAGTGAAAGCTCTTATCGGGGATCCTCAGCAAGCGGAAACGGCTACCATCCCTTTACTCGGCAATCAAATTACTAAGTACACCTATCGCACAGACAAAGCAGAGGCGACCGTAGTGTTTAAAGACGAAAAAGTCATTTCCAAGGCAGGTAGCTTTCGTTGAAAATGCGCCAACGCTTACTGTTTGCTTTTAAAAAGAGTGGCTCTATCTTTTCACCAATATCATGATGCCATTGGCGATGGGTAGAATGATTTTGCGATAATTTTTTAAATGTTGCGTTTTGCCGATCAGCTTACGCGCGCCGATTCCTTTTTTTGTGGATGGAGACGCATTCAGCGCGTCGCCGTAATAAAAAATATCGTCAATGGCGATGATGCCTCCTTTGGCTAACACCGCATCCATCTGCAACCAATGATCGGCGAGTTGCTCCATACCGCCATCGATAAAGATCACGTCAAAAGGAGACTGTTTTTTGACAACATCCCACTGCTGAAAGACGTCGCCGGTGATGAGCGTAATTTTATCGCTGAATCGATTCGCCTTAAAATTACTGCGCGCAATTTCCGCAATCTCCGTGTACTTTTCCACGGTGACAATTTTACCTCCTGGCGGGAGGTTTCGAGCCATATTCATTGCGGACAGACCGATATAAGACCCGATCTCCAATATTTTTTTAGGTTTTTTTGCCAATACAAAAAGTTCCAACAACTTCAGCGTCATTGGATGCGACGCCATTTCTTCCAAGGGAATCGAAGGACAAATTTTCAGTTTCAACCGACGTCGCAACGAAGCCATATCCGCGTGTTTTTCCGTGACAGCATAGAGTTCTCGAATCAATCGAGAAGAATGTTTTTTGTAAAGTTTGCTGATCTTGGGTTGAACCGAGAGGAAATTATCCGAATAAAATGTTTTCATAAGCAAACGGCAACTCGACGAACGCTTTGGCATTCGTCGCAATGATGGTACATGAGCTTTGAAAACGGCGTCAATTCTTTGCGGAGGATGCGGAAGATTCCGTCGCAGGCAAAACATGGATGCGGCGATTGGATTTGTCGAACATCACCACACCGTCGGTCAGAGCAAACAAAGTAAAATCTTTGCCCATGCCCACGTTACGTCCGGGGCGCATCTTGCTTCCGCGTTGACGGATTAAAATATTGCCCGCTTCTGTGCGTTGCCCGCCAAAAATTTTAACTCCGAGACGCTTGCTAACGCTGTCGCGTCCGTTTCTTGTGCTACCTTGACCTTTTTTGTGCGCCATAAACTTAAGCCTTAATTTTATTGATTTTCACACGCAAATATCGCTGACGATGCCCCACCGTGCGATGATACCCTTTTCTGCGTTTAAATTTGTATGCGATAACTTTCTTGGCTTTGACTTCGCCCATCACTTCGCCTGTGACCGTGGCGCCTTTGACGCTCGGTTGTCCCATGGAAATCTTATCTCCGCCGATTAATAGCACATCCGAAAATTCCACTTGTTTCTTATCGGCTTGATCCAAAAGATCGACATCGACGACATCGCCTTCTTTTACCTTAAACTGCTTTCCGTTACAACGTATGATTGCAAACATAACTTTATCCCTAGAAAAGGGAGAAAATACCTACTTTTTAAATATAAACAAGTATAATTTTGGGGTGTTTTCAACGCTTTTTTAAAGATGAGCTGTCCACTTCAGACCAAAAATCGGTGTTAATAGAGCGAGGAAGGGTGATTGGGATGGTTTGTTGTTTACCGGAAGGCAATTGAACAAGAAGAGAAAGCGTGCGGGTTTTTTGTTTTTGGTCGAGATATAAGGATTGAAACTGCGCAAGAGTAGAAAATGGCTTTTCGTTGAAAGCCAAGAGGATGGTTTGAGGCATCATACCGGAACGCTCGGCGATGGAATCTTTTTGAACATAGAGAACGATAACCTTGCCGTTGATTTCAGCGAGGAGCATGCCTTCGGGAAGATCGATGCGCTCGCTCTGAATTTCAGTAGAGTTGGGTTGTTGGAAAACAAAGCGCGCCTCGTCGAGATTCCAACGTTCGAGAGCGGCGCGGAAAGAAACTTCTTCTGTCCACGTAGAAGCCAGAGCGCGGTCGAGCGTGGCGCGTTGTTCGGGGGTTAGGTTGTCATTGGGCGTGGATTCGGGATTATAGGGTTTGCGAACAAAAGCGGGATTGTCTTCGGCTTTTTTGCGAATTTTTTTAACATCCGTATCCTCGGCCTTGGGATAAATAAACATGATACGCGCCCATGCGCCGGCTTGGACAAGGCATTGTTCGTTGAGCAAAACGGCGTGCTGAACGATCACCTGATCGCCGCGTTTTTCTAGAGGAAAAACCAACCCAAGCAAAGAGTCGGTTTCTGCGGCAAAAGCGACGGCGCGAAAAATCATCAAAACCCACAGAAAAGAATATTTCATAGATAAGATTTTAACGTTTTTTACAGGAAAAGGAGGAGAAAAAAATGATTTTTTGAGATTCTCATAGACAGAAATGCTTGCGTTGTTATGATGATAGTTTATGTTTGCAAGTGTCACGAGGAAAATATCAGATCGATTTTCTGAGTCGCGAAAGGTCAGTTTTGACCCGGAGCCTGAGTATGTTGAACCGGAAATTACTATTATGCCACAGAGGCAAGGTGAAGTTATGAATCCAAACCCCATCCCATCCATGTCGTCGTCTCAAACCTCCACTGTTTTTTCGGAGGACACGGAATTGAGAGGTTCTCTTTCGTTTACGACGAAACTGGAATTTAACGGACGTTTCGAAGGAGACTTACAAGCCAACGGACCGCTCATCATCGGCGAAAAAGCCGTGATCAAAGCGGATATCCAGGCCACTTCTTCAGTGGTGATTTACGGAAAAGTCAAAGGCAATATTTCCGCGAAAGAAAAAATTGAGCTTGGACCAAAAGCGCATTTGTACGGCGATGTGCGTTGCCCGAAATTCATGATTTCCGAAGGCGCAATCTTTATTGGTCGCGCCGATACACTCGACGGCACCGCCAAACCTAGCGACGAATTTAGCAATCTTTTCAAACGCCTCACCGGTAGCGGGAAAATGCCGATGGATAACGACAAAAAAGGCTAAAGGGGACTTCTTAAATCAATTTAGCTTGAACGAGTAAATCTTGGCAGACGAGGCGGGCGTCGAGGTGTTTTTCAGAGAAAGCGCGGGCGGCTTTTCTGTGTTTTTCATAATTGCGATTGATGGATTCAATGCCTTTGACGCAATCTTCTATGGTACGGAATGATAAGAGACCTTCGCCGTGAGGAAGTTTTTCTGTCCAGCCGGTATCTTGAATTAAAACCGGGCGTCCGAGCGCAAGGTAGCACGCGCTACGGCAACTGAACCAACCTGTTTTTCCTGCGACGTAACCGTGTTTGGCAATCGACCATTCGGCTTTGGATTTTCTTAAAAAATCGCGATAGGTGTGATGATCGGGAATTTTTTCGTCCGGCTCGATAATGCTCCATCCTTTTTGATGGAGCAGTTCGGTGGGACGTTTGCTTCCGACGCCTTGTCCCATGGCGATAAGAAATTTTTGCGGCGTGCGCAGAGGTAAATCGATAAATTTTTCGAACTCCAAATCTTTTTGCCCGTAATTTTTTCCGTTCCATTCGGTGGGTTTATAGCTCGCCCAATTCATGACGGTGGTGAAAACATCATCAGGCGCGGATTGTTCAAATGGCCAATGATCGAGGCATATCGGCTGAAGCGTTTTTTTCCACTGAATACCGGTTTCGGGCACGAGGCAATCGGCGTCGCCCACTTTGAGTCCAAATGTAAAATGACTGTCGTGCGCGCGGAGGCGTTTGGTGTAACTTGTGTCTTGCTGAAGTCCGATTTGATTGAACATAGGATCGCCGTCGATGAACATTTGATGTTTGATGCCGATTTCGTAATCTTCGAGCCAGCTTGCAGTGGAGACATTGAGCAAAAGATCACCGGTTTTGAGAAGTTCGCGCGCCAATTTTTCTCCGGCGCCGTGGAATTTTCCGTCGGCGGCATTGCGATAAATCCAACGATCGCCAAGACCGAATTCCGTCATCATTTTTTCGAGAAAATTGACGTTGTAGGAACAATCTGCCGAAACAGTTTTGTGGATCGGATCGTACGGCCAAGAACCGGAATCTTCGAGGTAATAGATGTCATGCCCCAGCGCCTTAAATCCAAGAAGATATTGAATATAATCCCACACCACTCCGCCGAATGGATACTGACCCAGAAGCCCTGTCGCTACGATACGCATAAAGTTTTTTTAGACAGAATTAACAGAATTTACAGAATTATTGCTCCGCGCCCTTTTACCCTGTTTTAACCACGGAAAACACGGATATGTGCTCGCTACCGCGAGCAAGAATTTTTTTTCCCATACCCTTCGCCCCGGCATTGAACGCGCTTTGATTATTTTGCTTCTGCCCTGCGTTAGCAGGGCAAAATATCCGTGTTTTCCGTGGTTAAAAAGGAAAAGGGGTACGGAGTAATTCTGTAAAAATTCTGTTAATTCTGTCTAAAAATTTATTCCTTAAAAAATTTTCGGTTCCCACTGGGTGTCATTGAGTTTGCCTTTGCCTTGGTATTCGAAAAGTTTGCTGACAAAAAAGAGCGGGAGGCCGATCGGGCCGCGGATATTTACGCGCATGCTGAGATCGACGTCATCTTTAATATAATCATAAGTTCCGTAGCCGATCACGGCGAATACCAGCGAAAAAATTTCCATTTCGCTAATTTTAATCGCGCCGTTTTCAAACGCAAAATCCGCGCGCGCGTTGTCGGCCTTACTGTAACCGACGCCCGGAATAATTTCGCTTAAGAGTTCCGAGAACGCGCCGAAGACGGGGATTTGATACACATCGCCGTCGGCAACTTCGATATGTCCGCCTCCTTTGATGCTTTTCAGATCGTTTAAATTACCCGAAAGATCAAAATCTCCGCTACAAGTGCCGATGACATCTTGTTTATTAAAATAAGTAGAAAGAATTTTTTGAAAATTCATCGACTCGGTTTTGAGTTGAACGCGATACGGCGTTTCCGCCGGTTCCATGTTAAAATTCATTTTTCCTGAAATTTTTCCGTCGAACAACGCGGACGTCGGCTTCACATGAATGGCGAGCGTTTGTTCGACGAAATTTAAATCCGCGTCGACGCGATTAAAGACCAGTGTTTTTTTTAAGAAATCGTAATCCATGCCGGCGGGCGCGCGGATTTGCACCTGTAGATTCGTTTGTTTTTGTTCTTTGAGATCGACGATGCCGTTGATGGCGAGTTGAGGCGGCTCGTGAAAGCGATAAGGCTGGCAATACGTCTCGAGTTTACCGCCAAACACAGGAGTAAATTTTTGAATATGCAATTTTGTTTTGCCGTTTTTAATGTTCACCAACAACGTATTGAAATCATATTCCACTTGCGCTGAGCCGGTCTCGCCTTCGACGCGCGTGACTTTCAAGTCCGAAAGCTTGAGAATTTTATTTTCAAAAACGAAGGGCGAAGAGAGCGAAGCCAACAAGGTTTTTGTGCCGTGGCCATTGGTGTAAATAAAGTCGTTCAATTCGAGTTTTCCCTCGATTTTAATGTCCGAAGTTTTTCCGGAAATTTTTGCATCGATGGAGGGGCTCACGCTATTAAAGATAAGTCCTTCAAGCACGGCGGGCGGCTTGGGACCGAATAATCCTTTGAGCGAAGTTGGATTCAAAGAACTATGCAACCGGCCTTTGAGCGAGCCGTCTTCTTCTTGGAGTAATTCGGCGGTGATTTGACCTGTAGCATTGCGGATTGAAAAATCGGAAATAAAAAGGCGGCGGCCGTCATACGCAATCAATGCATGAAAATTTTCGAATGGTGTTTCGCCCACGGTGAAATTTTTCCAGTCCATCGAACTGCGGCAGAAAAAAGAAAATTCTTTATCCCATCGGCATTCGAAAATTCCTTCGCATGTTGGCAAGGTAGGGAAAAGGAAACTTTTGAGTGTCGGTTGAATGTTTTCCGGGAGCAAGCTACTTAGGAGAGTGAAGTCGGCGTCGCTTTGATAGCTGAGATGACCGGTTTTTTCTTTGAGTTCAAAAGCGCCTTGAGCTTCGAGTTGTCCGCGAGGGAGTTGGATTTGGAGACGGTCCAGTTTGATCATGTTTTGCTGATAATGCGCCTGTAAGAAAATATTTTTGAAGAAAGCGTCTTGCCGCCAAATATCGCGCGCCGTCAATCGCAAGCTGATTTCGCCATCGAGGGGATTACTGGAAGGCGTTTCGAATTCCACGCTGATTTCCACCGGCGAAGACAGTTTTTCGATTTCCCGTCGAATATGTCGCCAAGTTTGAGCGCGTTGTTCTATGGTTTCCGGCGACGCGGAAGGCGATGCGGGCGGGCGGCCGTCGAGAATAATCTTTCCGCGAAAATGAAAATGAATAGCACCTATACGAGCTCTTGCGGAACGAATGATTAAATCTTTGGCGGTAAGTTCCACATTAGCGGAAACGCGGCGAAGTTCCACAGCAGTCTCGGTCGTAAGCGGGAAACGGATATCAGCATTATGAACGGTCGCGCCGCGCAAAAACGGTTCTCCGCGCCACCACGAAATCCAATTGAGCGTGAAGCGCGCTTTTTCGATCTGAATATGAGTGACTTTAGCTTGTTGAGTTTGATACACGCTCAAGTCTTTGGCGATGACGCCGCCGAAAGGATCGATGTAAAGACGGCGCATGCCGATCGTGATGCCGCGCTCGTCCAGTTCGGATTGAATTTTTTCGCCCATCCATTGAGAGAGTCCGAGATATTGAAACGCCAAAAGCGATCCCACTGCCGCAGAAATGATAATTAAAGCGCCTGAATACAGAAACTTACGGAAGCGGTGATCTGCGTGTTTTTTTCCTTTAACAGGCTGCTGAAAACCCCCCGCACGTCGCGCGGCAACGGATTTTGGATGATTGCACGTATCGCGTACGAGGAGTGTATTGAAACGAAATACACGACAAGTAAGCCATGCGTGCAGTCGCCAAAAAACGTGCCGCCCAAAGGGTTGCGGCGCCTTTTCGCTTCCGCGTAAAGAAGCACGGAGTGCTTGCTTCTCAGTCGAAGATTTCATTTCAATATTCTCCTTCGTCGCGCCTCGCGGAAGCGAAAAAATCGCCAGCAACGCGACATGCGCGGGTTTTTCAGTAGCCTGTTACGAGCTTTCATTGCAAAATTTGGCATAAGAGCTATGCTACTCGCTCTTATGGCAGAGAATAAAATGGACAAGATTGTGGCGCTTTGCAAGCGGCGCGGATTTATTTTTCAATCTTCGGAAATCTACGGCGGGCTCAACGGAGCGTGGGATTACGGCCCATTAGGCGCGCAACTGAAGAATAATATCAAAGCGTATTGGTGGCGTTGCATGACGCAATTGCGCGACGATATCGTCGGCATGGACGGCGCGATTCTCATGAATCGCAATGTCTGGAAAGCGAGCGGACATGAAGCCACGTTTTCCGATCCGATGGTGGATTGCAAAACGTGCAAAGGACGTTTTCGCGCCGATCAGGTGGGCAGTTTGCCGTGTCCGAATAAGCCGAGCAAAATGGTGTGCGAGTGCGGCGGCGAACTCACCGAGCCGCGCAGTTTTAATTTAATGTTCAAGACCTACGTGGGTCCGGTCGAGGACGAATCCAATATCACCTATTTGCGTCCGGAAACCGCGCAGGCGATGTTTGTGCAATTCAAAAATGTTTTGGAAGTTGCGCGCAAGAAATTGCCGTTCGGCATCGCGCAAATCGGCAAGGCGTTTCGCAACGAAATCAATCCGCGCAATTTTACGTTTCGTTCGCGCGAATTCGAGCAAATGGAAGTGGAGTTTTTCGTCAAACCCGGCACAGGCCGCGAATGGTTGGAGAAATGGCTCGAAGATCGCCTCAAGTGGTACGGCGAAATCGGTATTCCGCGCGAAAAAATTCATGTGCTCGATGTTCCGGACAGTGAACGCGCGTTTTATTCGCAAGGAACGTATGATCTCGAATACGAATTTCCGTTCGGGATTCAGGAATTGGAAGGCATTGCGTACCGCACGGATTATGATTTGAGTCAGCATCAAAAATTTAGCGGCAAGCCGCTCGATTATTTCGACGAGGAGACACGCGAAAAATACGTGCCGCACGTCGTCGAACCAAGTGCGGGTGTGGATCGCACGTTGCTTGCGGTGATTTGCGAAGCGTATGACGAAGAGACGGTGACGGATGAAGAATCCGGCAAGTCCGAAATGCGCACCGTGTTGCATTTTTCTCCGAAAATCGCGCCGATTAAAGCGGGTATTTTTCCTCTCGTGAAAAATAAACCGGAATTGGTGGCCAAGACAAAAGAGGTCGTCGAGTTATTGCGTCCGCATATAAATATTTTTTACGACGAATCCGGCGCCATCGGCAGAAGATATCGCCGTCAGGACGAAGTCGGCACGCCCTTTGGCATCACGATCGATTTCGAAACGCTCGAAGGCACAAAATCCGACGGCAAAAAAGACACCGTCACACTGCGTCATCGCGATTCGATGAAACAAGAGCGCATCGCCATCGGCGATCTGCTCGGAAAAATCTTGCCGGCAATTCGTTGATTTATATTCATTCGCAAGGATTCACAAGGAAATGAAAATTATTCGTTTTGTCGAATAAAAGACTGAAGCTCCACCGTGCCGTTTTCTTTTTGCAATAATTGTGTCGCTAAAGAAACGTCTTTTTGCGTCAACACGCGCCCTTCTTCATCCGTCATTGTGTAACAAAATTGCTGGGAAGATTTTGGATGCAAAAGATGAAGCCGATTTTGCGCGTCGAAAAGCGGCCCGCTAATTTTGAGCGAGGGATTATACGAACCGAGCAAATGCGTCGCGTAAACAATATTTTTGGAAGGCTCTTCCACGCGCAAGTAAAGCCGTAGTTGTTGTTGATCGGAAAAACTCAAAAGATTGTACTGACGTTGAACGCCTCGCACGACGCGCGAACTTTCCAAGACGATGTTGCCGGAGCCGATGTTGATGGAAAAAGGTTGTGTGACAAAAGCATTCTCCGAATTCATGCGCACTGCGGCTTGAATCCGATAATGTCCCGTTTCGCGAATGCGATACCAAGGAGTGATATTGACGGAAAAACGTTTTTGCTCGCGCGGCGGCAATACGCACGCGGAAGGCATAAAATGATTATCCGATTCCACCTTGCTTCCATCGGCTTTTAAAACAATAAACGACAACCACGGATCGCCGGCTTTTTCGCGATTATCCAAAACCATTTCCTTCGCGGATATGTTTCTTAATTCAATCGTCAATTCGATAGGCTCGTAGAGCAAAAAATTTTGACGCGGAGAAAATGCTGAAATTTCGAGTTGGGCGTAAGCAATCCAAGGAATCAACAGGAAACTAAAAATTCGCAATTTCATTCTATTATTTTTACCAAGGCATTTCGCGCATCTTCAACCGTAATTTTTTTTACGCACTCCATGACATTAGAATGGCGACATATCCGCTTCACGCAAGGTTGACATGAAATTTTTTTGAAAAGCGCGACGCTTTGAGGAGAGCGAGGCGCTGTTTTTTGCGGGTCAGATGCCCCAAAAAGAGAAACAACAGGACGCCCAAGCGCCGCGGAGAGATGCGCCGGTCCTGAGTCGGTACTCACCACAGCTTTTGCATGCGCTAAAATTGAAAGCAGTTCTGACAACGATGTTTGATTGCGTACATCGATGATATTCGCTCCAGAACAAGGAAAAAATTCTCCTCGCCCAACGAGCACAAATGTTTCCTGCGGTAATGAAGAAGTCAATGTTGTGTAATGATCCCAAGGCCAAAGCTTGGTTTCCCACAAGCTGTAAGGATGAAGAACGATGTATTTTTGCGATAACAAACCGATATTTTCCGCAACCGGCGGCAGTCGCAAACGATAAGTTTCCGAAATTGTTTTTCCGACAAGTTGCGCCACTGCTTGTCGATAACGATCCACCGCGTGCGGCGCGCGATCTTGAACAATTTCATTGTATGCCAGATGAGAAAATTCTCGCGCGGAAGCTAATCCTATACGACGTTCAGCGCACGCAACGGCGCTCATTAACGCTGTGCGCGCCAAGCCTTGAAGGTCTAATGTTACATCGAATTTCTTCTCTATGAGTTGACGAAACCATGAAAAGATTTCTGACAAAGGCGACCGTTGCCGCCAATTTTTTCGAGGGAATGAAATGATTTCGTCAATGCCGTCGCAAAGACGAACGACATCCGTAAAATCTTCATCCACGATCCATGAAACATGCCATTCCGGATGAATCGCTTTAATCGCTGGCGCTATCAGACACATTTGCGCGACATCTCCCAAAGCGGTGGGTTTAATAATAAGAATTTTTTTCATTTCACACCGCATTAGCTAAGCGTTCGGCAAGCCGCGTCGGCAAACCGGCGTTGAGAATTTTTTGCTGTGTTTTCACCACCTCATAAGGAACACGCTGAAGTTCGATGGTATTGAGTTCTGTGTCGAAAAGCGCATAAGCGGTGCGCCAATCGCCATCGCGCGGTTGTCCGACGGAACCGACATTAAAAAGATATTTTTTTTCGACACAAAGCTCGGTTTTTTCGAATGGAAAATCAAAAATCTTTTCACCGTCTTGAATAAAAACTTTCGGTACATGCGTGTGCCCGCAAAAACAAACTTGTGTACGCTGATAAGTGAAACTGCGAGCGGCTTCATCGACGGTGAAAATATAATCCCATCGCGCAGGCACATCCAAAGAAGCGTGAACAACGGTAAAATTGGCAATAGAAAGTTGAAGCGGCAAAGCCCGCAAAAAAGTTTTTTGCTCAGAGGACAACTGCTTGCGGGAATAATTCAAAGATTCCAGAGCGAGAGGATTAAAATGCGAAATGTCTCGATCTTCAGAAGCTTCTTCATCGTGATTCCCTTTCACGATAGGACATTTGAGCGAGCGAACCATTTTCAGACACTCCGAAGGATTGGCATTATAGCCGACCACATCGCCCAAGCAGATCATTTGCTCCACGCCTTTGGCGAACATATCTTCGAGCACGGCTTCCAGTGCTTCGAGATTGCTATGAATATCTCCAAAAAGTCCGTATTTCATGCGTCTAATGAAAAGATTCTTTCCGAAATCGGAATTTGCAATTTTTTTTCAAATTTTCGAATTTGCCGTTCGAGCGTTGAGTTGCGCTCTTTAAAACGCGGATGCAAAGCGTGAGGATTATTTCGTTCGCGCCAAAGCTTTATGTAATATTCATACGCCATGCGATCCTCACCCGCTTTTTCCAAGGCTACGCCGGCATAGCGCTCGACAAATGGAAGCGCGTTAGGACGTTTAGCGGCTTCTATATAATAGAGCGCGGCGGTTTTGGGATCGTCGAGTTTTTGCCAATAGAGATCGCCCATGCGCAAAAATAAATACGCATCATCAGGAACCGTTTGTAATCCTCTCTCCAAAAAATTTTTGCCGGCATCGATCCATCGCCGAGCTTCGATTTTATTTTTCAGCGAAGAAGAATTTTTTTGAAAATTTTCCGACGACGCGCTGGCATTCCATGCCATGTGCCATGCGCCCATTTCCCAAAAAAAAGGAACACGCGGTTGAAGAAGTGTGGCCATTTCGGCAAATTCTCGTAAGCGCACCCATTCGATTTTTTCCCACGATTCGGTGACTTTCAACCAAATGAAATTAGCGGCTAAACCCCGAAAGCCTCCAAGCGAAGCCAGCGCCAAACCTTGACCGAGCTGGCTTCTCATTTCGCGCGAAAGAGGAACAAAAATGCCGTGTTGAAGGCGTTGAAGATGGGCTTGCATGCGATGTTCCCACGGCGTTTTGACGACGCCCCATGCCATCAAAAGAATCCATGCTAAAATAAAATTTTTCACAACTCTCGTTCCTCAAAAATCAACGCCGAAACCGCCAACAGCACGACGACATACATTCCGGAGTACAATAAGACTTCTCCCGTTTGCCGCCATAGCACATGATGCCCCGCGATAATTTCATCAATGATATTAAATGCGTTGAGATCAGGAACAAAGAGCGCCAACGCGGCCAAAAATATTTTTTTCCAAAGTAAAATGCCGCCTTCGCGCGACATCCATACCTCGCGCGCAACGGTTTGAAGATGCCCGATGAGATAAATCACAATGGTCATTGCGACGACAAAAATCGTGGACGTTGCCAAGGTGGAAAGAAACACGGCAATGGAAGCAATTACACATAGTTTTGCCCAAATCAGAAATATCGCCTGAATCAATCGCGGATCGCACGCTTCTTTGTGAATGCGCGCAATGGTATCGGTATCCACCGAAGTTCCCGCGGCGCGAATCATGTCGATTTCTTTCCACCATAAAACCAATCCGAAAATGGAAGACATGATCAAAAGAATAAAAGTGAGAAGCGAAACCAATCCCAAATATTTTCCGAGAACAAATTCAAAGGGACGAACGGGTTTGCTCATCACGACATAAATCGTGCGGCGCTCAATTTCTGCGGGAATTAATTGCGCGGCGCTCAATAACGCAATGATCAACCCCGTCCAACTAATCGCGGCGTAACCGATGTCTTTAAGAAATTTGAATTGCTCCTCAAAGGCGAATTGCGTGAAAAAATTCGAGCCACCCACTAAGACAAGGCCGAATAAGAAAAGAATATAAAATGTTTTTTGGCGCACGGCTTCGATCAACGTGTTGCGCGCGACCGCATTGATGCGTCTTAAACTTTCCAATAATTCATTCATGATTTTAAAGGGTCTGTCGCCGAATAGGCGCGAGCGGCGTTGCGGCTTTTTTTTGCGATTTACATCGTTTCATAGGCTGAGACACATTCCATTCAATATGCCCCAGCCTATGAAGCCTCGCAACTCGCAAAATCTCTCCACGCCGCTCGCGCCTATTCGGCGACAGACCCTTTAAGTTATTTTATTCCTCATTCTAAAGCTTGCTATTGAAAAAGAAATTCAGAAAATATCAATTTTTACCGAAAAGAAGATTTTATGCGTCCTTGGATTTTAGAGTTGGGAATTTGTTTGGGGTTGGTCGTATTGGCATTTGTGATGTTCAGTAGCGGCAAGCCGTGGTTACGAAGGCTGGGCGGCTGGGTGTTGATGAGTTCGACGGGTTTGGCTCTTTGGTTTTGGACGCGCAATGGGCTCGCGGCATTGTTGGGAGTTGTGGTGTGGTTTGCTTTGCCGGTGGGGCAAGCCGTTTGGATGTCTCGTCGCTTAAAGTTTGCCGCCCATCGTCAATTGGAGACGGGGCATTTTGATTCGCATGAGATTCCGGAAATGGATGTTCTCACAAGCGAACTTCGGCGTTTGGATTTTAAGTGGGAAGGCGATTTTTGGCTGAAACCCGCAATCGTTGAGCAAGGATATCGTCTTTTGGTTCACGAAAAAGAAAACGTTTATGCCGCGATTGCGTTGATTCGTTACGGCGGAGCCGCATTGGTATATGCGATGTTTTTAACGCCCGATGAAAACAGCGTTATTTGGCAGACGTGGGATTATCCACTGGCATACGGACTTAAAATGCCTCCGCATGTCGTAGTCTATCGTTGTCTGGATTCTGCCACATTGCCCGAGCTTTACGAACAACATCGACAGTTTATTTCTATTAATGAAGTTCAAAAAAGTGCGGCTCTGAAACCGACGCAGGAATTTTTCAATGCATTTTTTGATTCATTGATTCAATATAATCTAACCGCAGGCATGCTTATTTCTTCGTCGCGCAAAACCGACGAAATTCATTATACGTGGCGAGGTACGGCGTTTGTTTCTTGGCAAGTTTTTCGAGAAGTCGTGATGGGATAGGAAAAATGAAAAGCGATATCAGCTAAATCATCTTGCGTCAGCAAGATGATTTATTGCGAGGAGCGAAGCGGCGTGGCAATCATTATTTTGAAATTTCTGCAAAAAAGGTTTTTGGAGGGAGGGATTTGGGGTAAAAAGGGGTTGATATCCGAAAATATTTTTTAAGTTTTTTTTCCTTTTTTCTCAAGAACGCTTTCCGAACCGTGTCACAGTAACCTTTATCCGCATATACTTCTTTTTCTTTTGCATTGAGCAATTCTTCGAATCGATTTGAAATGGGGATTTTCGCTAAAATCCTCTTTTTCAGAGGAGAAATTAAAATTTGCGCTCGAGAGGATTTGAACCTCCACGGGTTGCCCCACTAGAACCTGAACCTTCCTCCTCATAGAGTGAAAAAGCCCATTTTCTTTTTTCAAGGGCAACTTTAAGGGCAGGTCTAAAATTCTCATCATCGCCACCATAAATCAAGACAATCTTACTCGAAAATGCGTACACGGGCAAGGCCTGTTCGCCGTTTTTTTTCAATCGCCGAGGACGCAAAGAATTTTATACCGAGCAAAAATACATCAAGGTAGCAATGGTTTTCCTGCTGTCAGTTTTGGATCAAGCAAGTGCGTCTCTTGACGAAAACATGTTCCCTTGAAAGCGTCTTTTTCTTTTAAAAGCACCTCTATCATAGGCAAAATATCATTTGCCTCCCAACGCTTGCCAAGACTCCCGCCTTTTTGAATGAGCGCCTTGTAATTACGCATTTCCTCAAGAAGCGTTTCGGGTCGCCAAATATGTTGCTTTCGATCCCGTGCATTAAGAAAAGCATTCATTCGCCGCGCCAGTCTTACTGTCCGATAATCTTCTTCCTGATATTTGCCAAAATTGTACTGATCTTCCAAAAGTCTCCATCCCTTAAACGCATCGTCATCCGTGCAATTCTTCGGAGAAGAAAATGCCATCCTCAAAAAGGCGATGTCCTTTTTAATGGAGGCTTGATCCCTCCTAAAATGCGCACCCGCAACCATCGCTATTTCTTCTTGCCCGAGCGTTTCCTTTTCTTTCGTGATGTATTTGAGGTGTTCCCTGACTTGTTCCGCATCGGCCGCCGGATACTCCATTTTCACCACGTCATAGTCGGGAACTTTCTCAAATTTGACTCGATCCGGAACTTTGTCTGAAAAAACAACTTCTTCCAATACTGTCGCCCATTCCCTTTCAGCAGATTTAAGCATATTATATGCGTTTCGGACATTGGGGTTGTAGCGCGAATCATTGTGACGTTTCGCAAGCACTTCCTTAAAAAGCTGTCTCTGCATCTCAGAATGACTAGCCCAATAATACACCTCAACCCAATTCAACTGCATCCGCAAGAGTGCATCCTCGGCACGCTTCAAATCCGTAAGTAAATCTTTTTCCATACCATTGTAAGCAACGGTCTTTTTTTTGCCGTTGTCCTTCTAAGGGTAAGTGTGTTGTTCGGATTGGATCGTAAAGGGATTTTTTTCATAAATTTTAGGCGGGTTGGAGGGTTGGGTTTTTGAGAAGGTTGTTGAGATGGATGAGGAGTTTGCGCATGAGGGCGACGAGGGCTTTTTTCTTGGGTTTGCCTTTGGACAGGAGACGTTGGTAGAAGGCGCACAGGACGGGATTGCGGCGGGAACCGACGAGGGCTGTCATGTAGAGGGTTTTGCGGAGGAGGAAGCGTCCGCCGTAGATGCGGGATTGTCCTTGCCATGAACCGCTTTGGCGGTCATAGGGGGCGACGCCGGCCAACGCGGCGGCTTGGTCTCGATTGAGAGTCCCGAGTTCGGGCATTTGGGAGATGAGAAGGGCGGCGGTGGTTTTTCCGATGCCTTTGACTTGAGTGAGGATTGCAACTTTTTGGGAGAGTTCCTGATTTTTTTGAGGAGTTCGTCGATGAGAGCTTCGACGCGCTCGATTTGTTTTTGGATGTGTTGTAAAAAGATTCGGCTTCCATGGATGAGTTCCTTGCTTTCGAGGTGAGAAGCGCGATTTTTTTCTTGGAGGAGCGTTTCCAAAAATTGTTGGCGACGACGCGTCAGCTCGGAAAGTTTGCTTTGATTTTCCGAGAGCGGCGGAGTAGGGCGAGGTTGAAGCGTGTCGCCGTATCGCCGGAGGATTTCGGCGTCGAGCGAATCGGTTTTGGCAAGGCATCCGGTGGCGCGAGCAAAGTTGCGTATTTGCCACGGATTGATCAAACTCACCGACGTTTGCGACTCCCACAACGATTTCATCAAACCGCGTTCAAAACCGCCGCTCGGCTCGCAAATGATTTGAATATTTTTTCCCCAATGCGCCGTTGAGGACATCAACTGACGGCGACCTCTCGGCGTATTGGCAAAACGCTTTGCGAAAGTCGGACCGCAAAGATCCAAATGCTCCTTCGAAACATCCACCCCCACATAACATCTTTCCAATGGAATATTGTTTTTCATGTTTTCCTTTCTCATTTTTTCTGGTTTATTTTTCTTCGACCCTATCCTCACACTTACGCATTCGGACTCGGAGCTTTGAACTCCCGTCCCATCAACGGTTCGAGGTATGGTCAAAACATTGCCGAGGCCGTCCTTGCTGAAAAACGAACTCCGTAAAGGATTCGAATGTGTCGCGGACTCGCCTCGGCTCGTTACAAGGGGGCTTAAGCCCCCTTGTAACGAAATCTTGTTAATCTTTTTCTTCCCCTTGATCAATTCCTTACCAGAAAAAGAAGATGTAAATGTGACGTTCCGCTTGTTTCGTAAAGTGCTTTTGGGAAGATTTTTGGGGCGGGTGTCTCCCCTGCTACCATCCCCATCGATTCGGATGCCAAGGCTTCAATTCTCGCGCGTTTTCGGCGGCGAAATTGCGCGTATCTTTTCGGCAACTTTCACTCTGACGCACACCTTTGCTCAACCGCGCAGGAAGTTAAGGCAAAAAGATTTATTGAATTTTGGTGGATTTCTCGTTGCCTACGTCATCAATGTTTGCAAATTTTTTTAATGTGCCCACTAAATGAGCAATGATCACAACCGTAAAGATGAATCCCATAAGTCCCTGCATTACCATTATGCTTTGGAAAAAATTGCTGATATCATTTAGAATAAATTTACTACTCATAGAGAGTTGCGATGTTGCACTGAATAAAAAGCTATCAAAACAAGATTGAATTTTAGTCATTGGCGCACGAAAGATATAATAAATAACTCCAAAAGCCAAAATAAGTTCGATATAATTCCATAAAATTAATACGAATGTGCGAGTTACATTTAAGACAGGGTGTTTATTTTCATCGTTTTCTTTGTTTTTTTCAATTGAATGCTCGCCCTTGTTTGCTTCTTTGTTTTCGTTAATTCCTAATGCCAGAATAAGTTTGGCATAACGCCAGAAAGTCGACATGAACGAAAAGGTTACATCTAATCCCAAGAAATGCTTGTTTTTGCTCTCTTCTTTTTTTGGCTCTTGAGGTTTTTTAGTTCTCAAACGATCGAAGAGTGACATATTGATTGTTGCTTGAAAAATATCCAATATTCTCCAAATAGAAAACCACATACAAACATTCCAGAATATTTCATTTTCGATAGGGAAAACAACATTCGAGGCAATGATCGCAAGAAATATGACTAATTCGATTGCGACAAGGAGATCAACGAATTTCCCTCTGTTTTGATGAATATCTTTTTCGTGTCCAACAAAGCCTCTGCTTTGGGGATCATTTTGCACCTTGGAGCGGGTTCCATATATCCAATTCGCGGGGGAAAGAAACTGCAAAACACAGAAACATCGTTCAACAAAAAAGATCAACAGGCTGTCTTTTTGCAATTGCACAAGCTCAGTATCTTCCAAAGAAAAGGCATCATCAAACCATGTACAAAATATTAATTCAAAAATTAAAAGTGCAAATATATATAAACATGCCTTACCAATGATTAATGCGCAAAGAAGGAATATTGCGAGAAGAGTGAAAACAAGCGCCCCTAAAAACCTTTTCTTCATAAAGCTATACTACTGTTAAGAAGACAATCCATCCACCACTTTGTCATCTTTTTGTCATGCAGAGGAATTTTTGAGGTAGAGGAGTGTATTTTTCTTGGTGCTTCCGCAACGCTTTACAAACTGTTTCAGTTATCTTGATTCGTTACACTTTGCGTTTTAAAAGAATGCGCTCGGGGAGAGTCGAACTCCCATGGGTTGCCCCACTAGAACCTGAATCTAGCGCGTCTGCCATTTCGCCACGAGCGCAAAAAGTAAGCGCGAATGATAAGAGGAAGATGCGCGTCGAACAAGGAGAAAGAGGCCAGAAGTTTCCTCTGTTTTTTTAGGGGTCTGAGAACCAAGGGAGATCGGGGGTGATGGGGATGGGGTCGGAGTTAAAAAGCGGGGTGGTGAGGGTGTGGAAGAGTTCGCGGAGTCCATCGGCGAT
>JBMONL010000023.1:0-2535 GCA_049324635.1 Verrucomicrobiota bacterium
TTTAAGCGTTAACGCTTTTGAGCAAACTCCTCTCCAACAACTTTTTGCAAAATCCACATCCCCAAATCCAATACCCCATTCCCATAACCAGTTGCTACTCAACTTCTAATATTTGGACACTACTGATTGAATATTAAACATAAAACGATTATTGAAAAGGGGTCAACTCTTCAAAACTTCAAAAAACTTTTTTGAAGTTTTGAAGAGTTGACCCCGATAGCCTAATTCTGTTAATTCTGTCAAAAACCTCCATGAGTCTCTTAACCGAATCCCCCGCTTGGAAAGCGCTCGAAGAACACCACCAAACGATCCGCGATGTTCATATACTGGAACTTTTCGCGCAAGACCCTGAGCGTTTCACGCGTTTTTCTTTGCGATTTCAGGATTTGTTTTTGGATTACTCGAAAAATCGTGTCACCACCGAGACGATGCAATTGCTGTTTGATTTGGCGCGTCAAGCCGATGTTGCGGGTTGGATCGATAAAATGTTTCACGGGCAAGCGATTAATTTTACCGAAAATCGCGCTGTTCTGCACACGGCGTTGAGGAATCGCTCCAATCTTCCTCTTTTTGTCGAAGGCAAAGACGTGATGCCTGCCGTGCGCGCGGCGCTCGATCATATGCGAACATTCACGGAAGCCGTGCGTTCCGGCGAGTGGAAAGGATTTTCCGGAAAAGCGATCACCGATGTGGTGAATATCGGCATCGGCGGATCGGATTTGGGGCCGTTGATGGCGACAGAAGCGCTCAAGAATTATTCGAAGCGCGAAATTCGATCGCATTTTGTTTCGAATGTTGATTCCACGCATATTTCCGAAACGCTTTTGCATCTCCATGCTGAAACCACGCTGTTCATCATCGCGTCAAAAACATTTACCACTCAAGAAACGCTTATGAACGCCCGCGCCGCGCGCGATTGGTTTCTCTGGGCGGGCGCAAAAGAAAGCGACATCCCGCAACACTTTGTTGCGCTTTCTACCAATAAAGAAGCGGTGGTGGAGTTTGGAATTTCTGAGGAAAATATGTTTGAATTTTGGGATTGGGTGGGGGGGCGTTATTCGCTCTGGTCGGCGATTGGGCTGTCCATTGCGCTTTCGATCGGGATGGATCATTTTGAGGAATTGCTCCAAGGCGCCTTTGACATGGACGAGCATTTCAGCAACGCGCCGTTGGAAGAAAACATGCCGGTGATACTCGCGCTTTTGGGGATATGGTATAATAATTTTTTTGGAGCGAATACTTATGCTGTGCTTCCTTACGATCAATATCTTCACCGTTTTCCGGCGTTTTTGCAGCAACTCGATATGGAGAGCAACGGCAAACGCATCGCGCGCGACGGAAATCCGGTGGATTATTCCACTGGACCGGTGATTTTTGGCGAGCCGGGCACGAATGGCCAGCATGCTTTTTATCAGCTCATCCATCAGGGCACCAAATTGATTCCGGCGGATTTTTTGATTGCTTTGGAATCCTTAAATCCGCTTGGCGAGCATCAGCAAGTTTTGCTGGCGAATTGCTTTGCTCAGACCGAAGCGCTCATGCGCGGAAAGACGCGCGATGAAGTGCTCAAGGAATTTGAAAAAGCCAAATTGCGCAACGCGGATGCTGTGAAGCTACTGCCGCACAAAGAATTTGAAGGCAATCGTCCAACCAATACGATTCTCTATCGCAAGCTCACTCCGCGCTCGCTCGGCTCGCTCATCGCTCTCTACGAGCACAAAGTTTTTGTTCAAGGTGTGATCTGGAATATCAATTCATTCGATCAGTGGGGCGTCGAACTCGGCAAACAACTCGCCAAGGTGATTCACCCAGAACTCATTACGTCCGAAAACGTGGCGTCGCACGATGCTTCTACGAACGGTCTCATCAATTACTATAAATCCCAAACGCAGGCGTATTAGATTTTATCTTCTGACGCAAGAATACCCCGATGCTTGCATCGGGGATGAATGGAGCAAAAAGGATGCTATACACAGGATAATTAAAGGTTTCGTTGTAAAATTCGTTGGTTTGCTTGCCAGTCTCGGAGTCGTGAAAGTAATACACACTGCCGCCGCGGCGAAAAAGACGAAATCGATTTTTCATAGTTACATGCTTTCTGTCCAAAAGACCATCAGCAAGTTTGAATGATTCGTTCCTAAATTAACAACGATGATACACGTGGATTCTGTGATGAGGAGATTTGATTTTTTCCGGAATACAAGTTTCGAGTGTTGTGTTCATGGATGTGTGAAACCAGTATAAAGAAAAAAGGAGCGCTTGGATTCTCAGAAGGAATTCGATTATTTTGTAGGAAATTTTCTGACACAAAGTGTTTTTGATTGAGTGATCTATTTTTAATCGACATGTTTATGTGTTAAAACTGTTTTTCTTATTGCTCAAAAAATGAAAAAAATGAGAAACAATAAACAGGCCAAAAGACGATGTACGCGTGTTCAGCGTGATTGGAGAGACCGCAAGCAACTCGAACAAGCGCTTTTGAAATTACATGACAGGCGTCTGACGGAATTTGGGCACGTATTGCATGAAGGAGTT
>JBMONL010000024.1:0-18908 GCA_049324635.1 Verrucomicrobiota bacterium
CCACCAAAAAGTTTCCCCTGTTTTAAAAAAACACACCCCTTCCACTTGTTGAAATACGCAAAATATATGCGATCAGCTATTTAGAAAAATCCCTCATCAAAAACAGGGGAAGGTTCTGTAAAACTTCGCTCATTTTTTATGATGCGGGCGGAGAATCCACTTAATAGGACAGCCTTTACACGGGTAGTGCTTGCGCAAGTTTTGTTCGAGGTAACGGCGGTAATCTTCGGCGAATAGTTCAGGATGATTCACAAAGGCTAGAACAATCGGGATAGAAACACGCGGTTCTTGCCCTTGCGTGGCGTAATAAAGTTTGAAGTGCGATCGACCTTTTCGAGGAGGCGATTGACGCTCCATGGCTTGACGCAAGATGCGATTGAGTTCGCCGGTGCCGATGCGCGTATCGCGCTGGCGAATCACCATTAAAATTTCCTCGATGAGAGCAAAAACATTTTTTCTTTCGAGCGCGCTGGCAAAAATAATTTCGGCGTAGGGGGCAAAAAAAAGTTCGCGCCGCACGGCTTGCTCGTAGAGTTGACGAAACTTCGGATCTTTTCCCTTCATTTTTTCGGCGATATCCCATTTATTGATCAAAATCACGCAGGGCTTTTCGGCTTCTTGAATCAATCCGGCGATTTTTTTGTCCTGTTCGCCCACGCCGGATTCCGCGTCGATCACCAGCACGCAAACATCGGCGCGATTGATCGTGTGCGCGCTTCTTCCGGTCATGGCATTTTCCAAAACATCCGAAATGCGGCGGCGTTTGCGCATTCCAGCAGTGTCCACGAGACAAAACGCTTGATTTTTGTAAGCGAACTGAACATCCACCGCGTCGCGCGTCGTGCCCGGGACATTGCTGACAATCAGGCGATTTTCCTGCAACAGCGCGTTGATGAGCGAGGATTTTCCTACGTTGGGTTTTCCCACAATCGCAATACGCAACGCGCGTGATTTTTCCTCGGAAATTTCTTTTTGTGTCGTCCAATGCGAAGCGATTTCATCGAGGAGATCATGAACGCCGTGTCCGTGCGCGGCGGAAATAGGCCAAATATTTTTTCCTCCAAGTTTGGAAAATTCGCTCTCCCAGTGCGATTGTTTGGGCGAATCGAGCTTATTAACAGCGATATAAATGCGCTTGTCGGATTTGCGTAATTTTCGAAAAATTTCTTCGTCGAGAATTTGCAATCCCGCCCTGCCGTCCACCACCAACACAACATCGGTCGCGGTCTCCAGAGCAATGTCAACCTCGCGCTCAATCGCTTTTTCCAAACCCGACGCATCCTCCAATCCAATCCCGCCGGTATCCATCAGCGTAAAGGCAAAATTTTTCCATTTGCAATCGGCGGCGATGCGGTCTCGCGTCACACCCTCGCGATCATGCACCAGCGCAATCTGCTTTCCCGCAATACGGTTAAACAACGCCGACTTGCCCACATTCGGCCGCCCCACAATCGCTAAAACAGGAAAACTCATAAACCAGAATCATAGCCTTGAGATGTGTTGGATTGCAAGAAGCGTGGAAGTTCTGTAGAAAGATGATTCTTGAAAGATTGGATATGAAAAAGGTTTAAATATTTGCCGTTTTGATGTTAATAGGAATTTCGTGGGCATGGGCGGAGAGCCCGCTAGTATCCTGACACATAAATTTCGAAACATTGTTAATTATTCAAAATCCCAAATCCCAAACTCCAAATCCCAAACAAAATCCAAAATTCTTGAAAAATTTAAAAATAGAAAAACCCCGCCCTTTTCCCCGTTCATGGTCTCATGAGAAGCGCCGACATCGATATCTGAGAGGTAAAAAGTGCGTTTTGAGATTGGGATTTGAAGTTTTGAGATTTGTTTGGGATTTGGGATTTGGAGTTTGGGATTTTTGAAATTGCTGTCACCTTAAAAAATCGATGAATGTTCTCTTTGGATTTTTGATGAAACTCAATGTATCGAAATTAATGTGTCACAATACTAGCGCCGTTGAAGACGGATAATCCGAGGGACACGATGCGGACGTTTATGGAGGCGATGCGGCAACCATCGGATCAGTTTACACAACGCCGGCTCGTCGCGATACAACATCCGCGCGAATTTTAAAAAATCTTTGTTTTCTTGAGAGGGATTTTTTCACACTGACGCCACCAAAATGCAAAATTTCTTGTCGCCTTCGTCAATCGCGTTTTGCCTCTGAAAATCCGCAATGCCCGCTTGTTCGTTGATATTCATGGAACATCTTGACGGGAAACAATGGTCAATATGTCGCCTCTGTCACTTGTTGCAGGTCTTGTAATCCTAAAAGGCTTTCGCGAAGATTCTTGAGTCTCGATCGGAATGGAGTTCTGTCGCGCACGGAGTTCTGTGATTTGTTTGCGTAGATTTTTCTGAGTGCTTCGGAGTTCTGTGACATTCAGCATGCCCTCTAAAAATAAAGTCTGATTGTTTGCATGATGGTAATCAAAAAAATTCTTAAGTGTCCCCCCTTTTTTTAATTCTTTTTCAACTTGTTGAGCATACGTGCGAGTCAACGCCCATAGATTCCATTGATTTCCTGTTTTTCCCATATCTCCTTCGTTGAACAAATCTCTTAAAAAAACTTCTTCATTCTGAACAATGAATCTTCGTAACAAGACTCCTTTTTTTCTTTGTTGCGTTTTGTCTGCCATCAAGCATGCCAGCGTCAATGCCGCATTGCGCCTCAACAAATCTTCTTCCAGCGACATTTTTTTTGTCCACTTTTGCGCCTCCTGCAAACGGTTCCCCATCATCTTTAATTCTGCCACCGCATCCATCATCCATTCGGGCATTTGAATTCGTGGATTCTTCAAAGGTTTCTCTGAAGAATGCGCCGTATTCAAGTAGGTGACATTTCCTTTGGTCGTTTTCTTTTTTGGCGCCAAAAGATCGTCCACATTTCTGCCTTCGGCTAAAAGAGGCACCGCTTCGATAAAGCGCGCCAAGTTCTCATCCTCATGGTAAAATTGCTTGGTGAATTCGACAAAATCGACATCGACCTGGCTGTCGTAATTTTTTGCCGCCGCAACGCAAAATCCAAATGCACGATCCCAGTCATCCAATTTTAATATTTTTTGCGCAGAATCTATGTTCGAGGAATCTTTCTTGTCCATACCGCCTTATATTTCGGCGAAAAATCGCGTTACTTAAGTCGAAAAGCCAACAATCTCAACCCGTTAAGACAAACCAGCACGGTGCCGCCCTCGTGCGCTAGAACCCCCAGAGGTAGAGGCATTTGTGTTCCAAGGAATGGCAAAATAAGCGTGGAAATCACCATCATCAAAATCACCAAACCGGCAAAAACGAGGTTTTGGATTACCACAGTTTTGGCTTCGCGGCTCAGAGCGAGCGCGTGAGAAATTTTTTCCAAATCATTGGCCATGAGCACCACATCCGCGCTCTCAAGAGCCACATCGCTCCCCGCCGCGCCCATGGCAATGCCCACACTGGCGGCGGCAAGAGCGGGCGCGTCATTGGTGCCGTCGCCAATCATCGCGGTCGCTTCGCCTTGAGAAAGATTCTTGAGTAACCGCACCTTATCCTCCGGCAAAAGCTCGGCGTAAAATTCATCAATACCCGCTTCTTTTGCCACTGCGCGCGCGACGCGTTCGCTATCTCCGGTCAACATCACGATTCGTTGAATCCCCAAACGCTTCAACGATTGAATTGTTTCAACAGCGTCGGGACGAATTTGATCCGCCAGTGTGATAATGCCGAGCGCTTGCACTTTTTCGCTCTCCACAACGCCCACCACGACTGCCGCCTCGCCGGATTCTTCAAACTGCCGAATTTTTTCGCCGATTTTTTTCTTATCCGCTACTTTGAATTCATTCATCCATTTCCAACTGCCCACCACAATTTTCTTTTCTTGCACTATGCCCCACGCGCCTTTGCCGGTGAAGGATTGAAAAATTTGAATCGGCTCAGGTTTGATATTTTTAGAAAAAGCGAATTCCACAATTGCCTGCGCGAGCGGATGCTCGGATTTGGATTCCACCGATGCGGCAAGAGCGAGTAATTCTTCTTCAGTGCCGATCAATGGCACAACATGTTTGACTGCGGGTTTGCCTTCGGTCAGCGTGCCGGTTTTGTCAAATGCGACGATGCGTACACCCGCCGCGCGTTCCAAATGCGCGCCGCCTTTAAAAAGAATTCCACGCAATGCGCCGTTGCCGATGGCGGAGAGAATCGACGCCGGAGTGCTGATCACCAGCGCGCACGGCGAAGCCACCACCATCACGGTAATTGCCGTGTAAAAAGCTTGTGAGAAAGATTGTTGCGCAAGCCACGGGAGTAAAAATATCAAACTCAATGTAAAAAGAATCACGCCGACCGCGTAAACTTGTCCTGCTTGATCAAGAAAACGCTGAGTCTTGGCTTTTTCACTCTGTGCTTCCTCGACCATGGTGATGAGCTTGGTAATCGTGGAATCGTGGGCGAGTTTACTCACCGCCACCGTGAGACTGCCGTGTTGATTCAATGTTCCCGCAAAAACCATATCGCCGATCTGTTTATTCACCGGCATCGATTCGCCTGTTACTGAACTTTGATTCACCGAGCTTTCGCCGGAAACAACCGCGCCGTCGAGTGGAATCAAATCTCCCGGACGAATCAAAATGTGCTCGCCGAGAGCAACTTCCTCGATGGGCACAAACTTCGTCCAATCGCCGCGCGCGACAATGGCCATTTGCGGACGCATTTTGGCGAGGGATTTGATGGCGTTGCGCGTTTTGCCGATGGCAAAAACTTGCAAGACATTCGAAAATGAAAAAAGAAACAACAGCATCGCGCCTTCCCAAAATTCACCCACCCACGCCGCGCCTAACGCCGCCAATACCATCAGCAAATCAATATCCACTTTGCCGTGACGAAGAGATTGCATACCGGCACGCACCCCAAACCAACCGCCAGTCGCGTATGAAATAAAATAAAAAATATTACTGAAAGGATAGCGCTCAAACACCAACCCCATCACGAGCGTCACAAACGCCATCGTTGTTAAAACCACCTCCAGCCGATTCCCGCTCAGCCAAAATTGAATTTTTTTGAAAAATTTTTTTTCCGCGAGTTGTGCTTCGGCTTCCTCTTCGGCAAGCGCTTCTTCAATCGGCTTCACACGCGCGCCGAGCGAACGAACTTTTTCCAGCACTTGCGCGGGCGAGGTGAGTTCCTCGTCGTAGGCAATACTCATCACGCCGCCGATATAACTCGCCGTCGCGCGCCGGATACCGCGCGTTTTTTGCAATTTAGTTTCGAGAGCCTGCGCGCACGCTTCGCACGCGCGCCCATCGAGGCGAAACGTGCATTTGTGGAGCAAACGTCCGATTTTCGGTCCCAATTTCTGCACCGTTTTGAGAATATCGTCCGAAGAAAGCATCTTCGGATCGTAATCAAATTGAATCGCGCCTTTCGCTTTGTCCACCTGCGCGCGAATAATTCCCGGTTGCCCCTCCACCGCGCGCGTCAACTCCTTGACACACTTCTCATGATCCTCAACGTGTTTCTTCTCGCCCGTCACAATCGCACATCTTACTCCCAAAATTCCCTATGGCAACCCATCCCCTTGAATTATATTTTTGAAAATTTTGTAGATTCTGCCAAAATGCGTTTATGATACATCCGGTCATAGCGATTGACGGGCCGTCGGCTTCGGGGAAGGGGACGGTGGCGAAGTTTTTGGCGGAGAAGTTAAATTTTGTACACGTGGATACGGGAGCGATGTATCGGGCGTTTGCGTGGCAGGCGTTGAAAAAGAAAGTGGATGCGACGTCGCGCGATGCGGTGAAAAAGCTGATTGAGGAAACGAAATTTGAGGTTAAGATTGAGGGGAAAAGCGCGGTATTTTTGATCGATGGGGAAAATGTGGAGCCGCATATCCGGAGCGAACAGGTGAACAAAGTGGTTTCAATGATTTCTGCGATTCCGGAATTACGCGAATATCTTGTGAATCGCCAACGCCAACTACGCTTGCAAGCGCCGTTGGTGATGGATGGACGAGACATTGGGACGGTGGTGGCGACCGATTCGCCGTACAAATTTTTTCTCGATGCGTCGCCGGAAGTGCGCGCGGCGCGCCGCCGCAAGCAAGGTCAAGCCGATGTCATCGCTCAGCGCGACAAGCAGGATTCCACGCGCGCGGTCTCGCCGACGATTCGCGCGGCGGACGCCGAGTATGTGGACACCGGCGCAATGACGGCGCAGGAAGTCGCCGAGCATGTGAAGAAGCGCATTATTGAAAAAGGATTTTTGAAACAAAAAGCCGTTAGTCCCGTATGAATTTAATTTATCGTTTTTGCAAAGACGCATGTTTTGTGGCGTGCCGTCTTTTGTACGACGCGCAATCGGACGGCATTGATAATATTCCCAACGGCGGATGCCTTTTGGCGGCGAATCATGTGAGTTATTTGGACCCGCCGCTCATTGGAGGATTGATTCGAAATAACATTTACTATTTAGCGCGAAAAACATTATTTAAACCTCCGATCCTGCATTGGCTATTGCCGCGCGTAAATGTGATTCCGGTCGATCAGCAAAAACCGGATATGGTGGGACTCAAAAAAATCATCCATCTTCTTCGATCCGGAGAAAAGGTTTTGCTTTTTCCTGAGGGCGCGCGTTCGTTCGATGGACAATTGCAACCGCCGATGCCGGGTATTGGTTTTGTGGTGGCCAAAGCGCAAGTGCCGGTGGTGCCGGTGCGAGTTTTTGGCGCGTATGAGGCGTGGCCGCGCACAGGGAAATTAAAACTTTTCATGCCCTTACGCGCGGTATTTGGCTTCCCGATTCAATTTTCTTTACCCGAAAAACCCTCCCGCGAAGACTACGAAAAAGTCGGCCACGATATCATGTCCGCCATCGCGCAATTAAAATATCCAGATTTTGAATTGGAAAATTCTATAAAATAGGATTTAGTAGGGGCTCTGCCCCTAAGACCCCGCTCAAGGACTACTGTCCTTGAGAATCCTTTTTGTGTGCGTTTGTTGCGCGCGAAGCGCGCTACAACAAACGCACACATGAAGGGTTTCTTAAGGGCGGTAGCCCTTAAGTGAGGTTTTAGGAGCGAAGCTCCTAATTTAAAACTATGATTTATTCGTTTAATTTGTCGCAGGTATCGATTGGATTGGGAATTTTATTGGGGTTATTTTACGGATGGGGATTGTGGAAATTTGATGCGTGCAAAGAATGGTTATTGCACGCGCATAGAAATTACAAAGCCGGATTGGTGACATTTGTCGCGGCGACGGCATGGACGGCGTGGTTGCTCATGATCATGGATTTGATGGAATATTCGCCGCAGAGACATCTTTTTGTCGCGGTGGTGATTATTTTAGCGATATTAGTGATTCGTTATTTGCCGGATTATTTGTTCGTGCGAGCATTGGGGGTTTTATTGTTATTGGGGGCGAATGTATTATTGGATGCGGCATTTTTGAGAGACGAACCAAGTAAATTAGTGATTGTTGTGGTGGCTTATGGCATGGCGTTGAAAGGTATGTTTTTGGTCGGCGCGCCGTATCTGTTTCGCGATGGGGTCGCATGGATGTATCAACACACGCGCCGCGCAAAAATCATGTACAGTGTCGGAATGGGTTTTGCTGTGCTTTTGCTTCTGCTTGGGGTTTTGATTTATTGATTATGAAAAAATATTTTAAGCAGTACGTTGAGAGGCTTAACGAGGCGCTCAAGAGTTATGATTGGATGCCGGTAGAAGAATTGGCGGAGGCGATGAAGGAAGCGTGGGAGCGAGACCGGCAGATTTTTGTGTGCGGCAATGGCGGGAGCGCGGCGAATGCGTTGCACTGGGCGAATGATTTTATTTATCCGGTGTGCAAATCGGGAGGACGAGGCATGCGCATCACGGCGTTGCCGGCCAACACATCCATATTAACGTGTCTGGGGAATGACATTTCTTACGATGAAATATTTTCTCATCAACTTGCGACGCTCGCAAGGGCAGGGGACTTACTCATTGTTTTATCAGGTAGCGGAAACTCGCCGAATATTGTGCGCGCGCTTCAAAAAGCGCGGGAAATAAAAATGAAAACATTCGCTATTCTTGGTTTCGACGGCGGAAAATGCCTCAAGCTGGCGGATACGGCGCTTCACTTGCCCGTGCACGACATGCAAATCGCCGAAAATTTTCAGATGATCATTTGCCACGCGATCATGCAAGCGCTGGCGCGCAATCAATGATATGATAAGCCAAGTTTTATCGAAGAATCATATTCCTATTCGACTACCCAACGAACGTTGGATGCATATTACTGAGGAACATACAGAATTAGCGGGATATCGACTGGAAGTATTGGAAACGGTTGGAAATCCTGACCGCATTTTGAGAGGCAATTTTGACGAATTATTGGCGTGTCGCGCTCAGTCTGACGGAAAAATTCTGGTTGTGATTTATCGAGAATTGGAGAAAGATGGATTTATTATAACAGCATTTTTAACGCGTAGGTTATTATCGCTTAGCAAAAGGAAACAATTATGGCCATGAAAACAAAATCTCCCAAACTTTCATTGAAAAGAAATCGATTGTTTAAAGAGTATTTTAAAATGGTTCCTGTGGTGCGTCGATCTCCTCAACGTTATCTATGGTCGTCTTATGACGCGGAAGCGGATGTATTGTATGTGAATTTTAAAAAACCTAGCCGCGCTACGGATAGCGAAATTACCGATGACGGCATTATAGTGCGTTATGAGGGGAAGCAGATCATAGGATTGACCATTCCTAATGCCAGTCGGCGTTGAATGTCTACAAATCGCCGAAAAATTTTCAGATGATTGTCTGCCATGCGATATTGCAAGCATTAGTGAAACCTTAACAGCTTCTAAATGATATTTTCTTGTTATTTTCTCTGTTTTTGGGCAAGACTTTTTTCATGACGTCTCGCAAAGGATTTACGCTTGTTGAACTGCTCGCGACATTAACCGTGATGGCGATCATGGCGGCGATTCTATTTCCCTTTTTGGCTAATTACGGCAAACAAGCGACGATGAACTCCAACATGCGCAGTTTAAGGTTGTTGCAGGACGCGATGGATCGTTATCGGGCATCCAATCTGGAGAATCTCAGTTGGACACTAGGGAGCGATACCATTGCGGCCAGCGTCGATGGAGTTGCATATACAAATTTAACAGGCGTTCAAGTAAGTAATATTCTCAATGATATTACTACTTCGTCTAATAGGACGATTCGTATTTTTTCGGAAGGTCTTACTTCAAATCATATTAAGCTTGTGACATCAGGAAGCAATATCGCTTCCGGTTATTGGTCGGTTGTTTGGTTTCGTAGAGATACGAATGCGAATGCAATGATTGTGAATCGCAAGAAGCAGGAAATTATCGGAGGTTGGAATACGTATGGGCCATTAGCCATTTCGAATGCTTTTCGAAATGACTAACGGAAGAGTATAATTCAGCATGTCACCGACATGTAACAATTTTTCATTGGAAATTTCCTTGCAATGAGTTTAGATTCCGATACAAAAGCAAGTACAACTATGAATAATCAAAACAATAGTCAAAAGGGTTTGCTCGCAAGATTCACCCGTGGAAGTCGCCACCGTGGGTTTACCTTGATTGAATTGCTGGCAACGTTAACCATCATGGCGGTCATTGCGGCAATTCTATTTCCGTTTATTTCGAATTACACGAGACAGGCGACAGTGAATTCGAGTTTACGCAGTTTGAGGCTATTGCAAGATGCGATGGACCGTTACCGGGCATCCAATGAAGATGGGTTACAGTGGCAGTTGGGAAGTGATACAATCACTGCTACTGTTAATAGTGTCGCCTACACCAATCTTACGGGGCCTCAGACGGCTACGATTCTTTCGAATATTACAATCTCAAGCGGTAATAATTTAAAAACCATGAGCATTCCCGCTGACGGATTGACTACCAACATCGTAAAAATTGCGAGTTCAGGAACAAGTACTCTGGAAGGTGCTTGGGAAGTCGTTTGGTTCCGTAAAAATACAAACGCTAACACACTGATAGTAGATCGTAAAAAGAATGAATACACCAATTGGGCTACGCAATACAATAGTAGTGCTCTGTCGAATGCCTTTGTGAATCAATAATTACGAGTATTTAATTTAAAAGTCATGAAAGGGCCGTTTCGGAGTCCGTTGGATGAAGAAACGGCCTTATTGTTTTGGAGGAAGATGATTTTTAAGAAAACAGGCATCGCTCTTCTGGAAGTGCTGATCGCTCTCGCGCTATTGGCGATTACGTTGTTGATTGCGGCGTATGTGCGACTGACTCTTTTGCGTAGTGATAAAACGCAATTGGATGAACTTTCCATGTCGGCCTTGATGCGTCAAGCATGCATGGCTTTTCAAGCAGGCGATTTGATCAATGGCACGGGCACAATGACCAATACGAATGTTTTTCCCAATGTCATCGGCACGAACTTACTGGCCTCTTCCAATATCTTGGAAGGGCGCGTGGAGAGCGGGGATTATTATCGTTTGCAAGGGTTGTTGCAAAAAGACGACACGTTGGGATTCCAGCGGATGAGTTTTGACGCTTCGATTACAGACCTCCAATCCTCCACAGCCACAAATGCCAATGAAATTGTGTATGCGTTTGGGTCTCGCGTGCAGGCATTGCCCTTGTCATGGGTCAATGTGAATACCAATGAACCTACGCTGAGTCTTGCGGGGCACACTTTTGAACTTCGAGTTTATACGGAGACTCCACAAAAAGGAAAAGTTTACATAGCGCATTCGCTCTCCGGCACTAATTTAATCACCAATTATGCTCCCGGCACTTTGGTGACTATTCAAGCAGAGCCCCTGACCGGATACACCTTCACAAAATGGAGCGGTAGAAGCATCACCAGCATAGAGAATAACACGAATAATGTGAGTGCTGTGAACCCAACTTATCCGACCAATGCCTACATTTTGATGGACGATGACAAGGAAGTGAAAGCGGAGTTTGCGCCATGAAAACTATGACTAAAAAAGAAGTTGGGGTCAGGCTTACACATTCACGTTTTCGTGAATGTGTAAGCCTGACCCCAACTTCCCCAACTTTGACCCCTTGTTCCAAAAGAGGCGCGCTGTTGGTGGAAGTGGTGCTTTCAGTGGCGATTTTTGCGTTGGCGATGGTGACGATGGCGATGATGTTTTTTGCGATTTTGAGCGGTTCAAACAGCGAGTTAGCCCGTCCTTTGGCGGAGAGAATACTTATCGAGGACTTCTGTCGCACGATGGATGAAGATTTTAATTCATATCGGCCGATTTTTGCTTACACCAATCAATTTCATACAAATACCGATGCGTGGATTACTCCCGGTCCCATCGTTTTGGATCCGGGTCTGCGGCTTCAGGATATTACGCAGGACAATTTTCGTTATCAAACCGTGCCCGATGCCGCGCTTGTCAGTAACGCGGCCACCAATAAATCTTATACGATGATTTTTTTAGGTTCGGAGAGCGTGTTGACAAATGCTTCGGCGAATTACGTCGTCTATCCTGAAGTGGTGTATCATTTAATTGTAAAGGACGATCCAATAGGAACCACCAATCGCATCGCGTATCACATTCGCCGCTTTCAGCGCACGACCAATGGTCCTTCGCAGAGCGCCGGGATTTCTCATGATATTATTTTTTATGCGGATGGATTCTCTATGACCGGCACGAATGATCAATCGCAACCGGAGTTTTATTATCTTGGAAGCAATGTTATTCGAGCGCAAGTGCCCAATCCTTTGTCTGGGCGTGTTAAAGATACTGCGGGCGGAGGACAAACATTTACTTATATTTTGCCATTGATCTATCGTCTCAATACCCAAGGAGTTCAATAACATGAAACGCGAAGCACATTGGAGGCGGCAAAAAGGAAGCGCATTGATTGTTGTCGTGGGCATCGTGATGATTATTGTGGTGGTGATTGCTTCGGCGATTCATTGGAGCGCGAATCTCATGTGGAATCAAGCGGGGCTTTCTTCCAGAGAAACCAAAAACTTGGAGCGTTACAACGTTGACCGCGTGATCAACGCCGTTGTGCGCCGCCGCATGATAGAAAATAACACCAATTTTTATTCGAATTTAACTACTGAATTAAATTCGAATTTTACGCGTAGCATTCGTTCAGGATGGTCCAACGTCGGTTTTGCGCTTATCACGAATTTGAATACCGGCATGCCGCGCACGTGGTTTACGAATACCGCGAGTTTTTCCGTGGATACTTCCAGAAATGCGGACAATCCGCTGGCTTATTTTGCCTGTTATGCTCATCCGACCAATACCAATGATGCTTTGGACGTGCGTTATCGCCTTTACTATTGGAATGATGTGAGTTTGGCGACGAATACGAATTATGCCGCGCAATTGCCTAGCGCGACCAATACCCACTATTACACCAACACACTCTACATGCGCGAAATTCCTTCGTGTCAGCTTCCTTTTATTGCGATCGATCAAATGGAAGTTTTTAAGAATTATCTTGTGCTGAATGTGACCAATAACACCGGAGTAACTCCGAATCTTTCCGGCATGGCCTTTTTCCCTTACGGCGTCAAGGAGGGCACGAAAGAAAAAAATGGTTATATTTCTGCGAGCGGATCGGTGGTGGTGCCTCAAGCATGGACCAATTCTTCGGATTGTATCTCTGCAGTATCTTCGATTATGGAGCGTCCGGCGATGGGAACGACTTGGATGATGGACCCTTATTTGCTTCCGGAAGCCGGTGCGACCGATGATTTCAATCGGCAAAAATATTATGTCAAAGCCCAAAATACCGGCACGGTGCTTCAATTTAACGGCCAAACGCTCGATGTGACGACCATTCCCGCGATTCAAGTGGCCTTCAAATACGGCGCGAAACGCGTGGTGGTCAATGCAAGCGCGCTTGTTTCCGGGCAGTATTATATCGAGTGCACCAATCCGCTTGCGCGTCAACGCGGCGTGGTAGTGGTGGGCGCCGGCGCGTCCTATCCGGGCGCCTCAAGCGTGGTGACCAGCGGTGCATTGATTCTGGAAGGAACGCATACCGGCGGACCTCTCTTGCTCGGCACAAGCTACGGCGGCGTGGTGTTTGCTCATTCATCCAATGGTCCCACTTGGAATGCTTTCATTGTGAATCCGGGGCGCCCTCCCATCGTGCTCGCCAGTAATGACACGACCAATAACCCCGGCGCCGCTTCTGTGCCTCTTACGGCCGCGAGTTATCTTCTTCCCAATGCCGGTATCAATTACGATACGGTTCAAATCAAAGGCCGCGCATCGAGCAATAACGTTCGCGTCGGATTTAGCGGTCAAAATACTTCCACGCCCGATGCCTGTTTCTTTCAGTTTAACGCCAATGGCACCGCCACGCCTTATATCAATTTTCAAGGCAAAGAAATTGCTGTTGGGAGCGCGATATCCACGGGAGGGACTTTTGATTTTGAAGTTACCTATCATCGTTCCATCAATGCATTGAGTCTCAAAGTCGATACCGGCGATCCTCAATTCTTTTCTTTAAATAATTATCTTTCTTCTCAGGAAATTACGCGCGCAGTCTGGAACAATACTTTGAACAACGGCCAACCCGTCAAAGTCATCGGGCGCTCCGGCGGAGGCGCGTTTTACACCAGTCTGATTTCGGATTTTATTTCTCAAGCTAATCTTCTCGGCGGCGTCATGGTGGGGAGAGTCGTTTCGGGCAATGGTATGAGGTTGGATATCACTCCAGCCAATAACATGATGTCTCTAGGGACTTTTTCCGATCGCTTTCTTCTCTTTGACCCATAACCACGGATTACACGGATAATAACGGATGGGCACGGATGATTAAACACGAATGAAAAAAAATAAATTTTGTAAATTCTGTCTAAAACAATATATGAAAACAAACAAACATGCTTTTACTCTCATCGAATTGCTCGTCACGCTTTCCCTCATCGTCATTATGGCGGCATTAGTGGCGCCAAGCTTCTTCTCCACTTTGCGCAAAGGACGCGACGACACCGCCATCAAAAAAGCCGCGCTCTTGGAAGTCGCCAAAGCCAACCTTCGCTACGAAAAAGGGCATGAATATGCCACCAATACGTGGGATACCAATACCAACGAACAAAGCAAATATGAGCTTCTTCGTTCTTATCTCAATACTCCGCCTCAAAATCTCGGCAACGGCACAACAAAAACCGACTACACTCCTTTCGGTTATCGCATCTTTCTCACCAATGCCTTCACCAATCCCATCACCGTCATCCGTCTCGAAGGCAATAAGCAGATTTATCCGTAACCACGGATTTTTTTAACCACGGAAAACACGGATGGTTGCCCTGCTAACGCAGGGCAGGAAGAGATTAAGATTTTGCTCCGCGCCCTTTTGCCCGTTTTTAACCACGGATAGCACGGATGTGTGCCCTGCTAACGCAGGGCAGAAGAATGTAAAAATTCTGTGTCTTTTGCTTGCCTTCGGCGGTAGAACAATAACATGGATGTGGATTTGATTGAAAAAGAGCTTACAGGAAAAATCATCGGCGCGGCAATGACCGTGCTTCAAGAACTCAAGCCCGGGTTGGATGAAAAATTGTATGAAAAAGCTTTGGTCATTGAGCTTCAGCGTCTGGGCATAAAAACCGATCAACAAAAACAATTTCCTGTGCATTATCGCAACGAGCACATCGGAACGCTTATCCCCGACCTCGTTGTTGAAAATAAAGTTATTATCGAAACCAAAGTGGCAGAGAATCTAAATCGCGCTCATGAAGCGCAATTATTGGGTTATTTAACGATCACAGGCATGCGTATCGGACTTCTTTTGAACTTCAAAGATGTCAAACTTCGCTGGAAAAGATTGGCGAAGTAAGCGAAGCCATAATATTTTTCACCCTGCGTTAGCAGGGCATAGTCCGTGTAATCCGTGGTTAAAAAAACGGGCAAGGGGGTGCGGAGCAGAAATAAATTTCACCACGGAAAACACGGAAAATTGCCCAGCTACCGCTGGGCAGGAAAATTAAAATAAGCTTCGCCTTCTTTTAGCCCTGTATTGTAGCCATACTTTCGTTCATTTCATATTCTTCTGCCCTGCGTTAGCAGGGCATAGTCCGTGTAATCCGTGGTTAAAAAAACGGGCAAGGGGGTGCGGAGCAGAAATAAATTTCACCACGGAAAACACGGAAAATTGTCCAGCTACCGCTGGGCGGAAAAATGCTTGCACAAACTCGGGGTCAAGTTTGCACAGCCACGTTTGCCTAAAGGCAAGACGAGTCTGTGCAACCATGACCCCCTCGTTGATATCATTTCTACAAAGACATTAATTTACATTCTTCTGCCCTGCGTTAGCAGGGCATACATCCGTGTTCTCCGTGGTTAAAAAATATTTGTTACAAAATGGTGACACCAGCTATGTTACAAGTTCATTACAAAATTGATTCATTTTGAAAAACATGTTAAAGTTTTATCAGAACAACTGAGGAGTTTATTATGAAACAACAACCGCGTCCATTTTTCCTAGGATTCACCCTGATTGAATTACTCGTTACGCTCGCCATCATCGCCATCATCAGCGCTGTGATTGTGCCGAATTTCTTGGGCAGTCAATTGAAAGCCAAAGACGACAATGCCATTTCACGCGGCGCGATTCTTGATTTGGCAAAAGCTTCGTTTCAACAAAAAGTGCCGAACGCAAAAGAACAGTGGACCAATTGGGATGCTTCCAATGAATATGCCGCAACCCCTCCTATGGCGCTCAGCGTGCGCGATGAAGGCAAATACAATTTGCTTCGTCCCTATCTGAGCTCTCCCCCAGGGGGAAGCGGCGCCGGCGGTTATTACGGACTCGGATGGGGCTTGAGCCAAGACCCCGGCGGTAACAAAACCAACCAATATTCTCCTTATAATTATTATTACAAACTCGGTGATATCAATGGTCCCACCCGCGTCTTTCGCCGCGACATCGGAGAAATCGGACCTAGCGGTTCTCAGACGAATGTGACGCTCAATATCGCCGTCAATCCCGCTGGAGCGGGTTCTGCAGAACCTAGCGGCACCTACGCCGCCGGTTCGGTGGTGGATATTTCGGCGCATCCTAATGGCGGTTATCTTTTTTCCAATTGGACAACTTCCGGCGGATCGATTTCCAATGCCAGTCTCGCGTCCACAAAAATCACCCTCCCAAATGTCGCCACCAATGTCGACCTCACCGCTCGTTTCAATCCAGATCCCAATTACGGAAAATTAACCCTGAAGATTAATCAAACCACAGGCGGCACGGTCACCGCTTCGCCGGGCGGGACGAATCCTCCAACAGGTTATTATACTAATAATACTCACATTTTTGTTAACGCCAATAATAATCTCCTTTCCGGTTACGCTTTTACCGGATGGGATGTCAAACCTGCGGGAGTAACAAACACGGGACCTACTTTCACTTTCTATATCACCAATAACTGCACCCTCCAAGCCCGCTATTCAAAAGGAACGTATGCCATCAATGCCTCGCCCAATAATGCTTCATGGGGTTCGGTCACAGGCTCCGGCAATTATCCTCAAGGCGAAACAGCCAACTTAACGGCTACCCCTTCCCAAGGCTACCAATTCGTCAACTGGACAGAAGGCGGCTCCCAAGTCTCCACCTCCTCAACCTACTCCTTCACCGTCAACAGCTCCCGCACCCTCACCGCCAACTTCCAAGCAGAAGGAAATTATCTCGCTTACGCATGGACAGACTATGCTGTAATATTAGGTTCTTATGAAGAAGGTTCATCAACTGTTACAACAACATTGCAAACTGTGGGCAATAAAGCATGGGCTGTTGGACCTAAAAATTCAACTGTTTCTATCACATCTACCGCAACACAAGAAAAAAGTATCTTAACGGGGATTCGTTTCCTCGGCTATGACTCCAGCTGGAATCTCCAAGAGGATCGCTACCTCAATATCAATCCTTTGCAGTATTCTCAATACGGACTCACTAAAGGCAGTACCTCCATATCCATGACGCATTACCATAACATGTTCCTCCCCATGTTCACAAAATCCACCCTCGGCGATGGCCCTGGACCAAGCAACGGCGGCGATGGCATCCCCCTCTCCGGTCTCGCCACCGGCGGCATCATCCGCGCCGTCAGCACCGATAGATCCACCGTATATATTGAATCCGCTAGTAGCAACTTAGCTACTATTAATTTATACGACACGGCTCAAGGTTTGATTAAGAGAAGTGTTGCGCCTGTTAGTACAGAGTATATTTATAGTAGTTTCGGTGGATTACAAATATCGAAAGGATATGACTCGATGTTTGGGATAAATGCATTCACTAGTGATGCAACGCATTGTTTTAACGAATATGATATCACAACAGGCGCATGGAAAAGAGCTTATCAAATGCCAAAAAATTCAAGTGATCTATGTCGTGGGCAATACCCACTTTCTTTGGTATTAAACCAAGCAAAAGATAAAGTTTTGCATTGGACTACATCGTGGAATGCTTACAATGGGTATTATAGATTCTTTAATCTATATAATGAGTCATTTATTGCGGATGCTCATTCTAGTTTTATTTATGGGGTAGAGTATTTACCAATAATTGGCACGCAAAGATACAATCATGCTTCTTTTGATAATGTAGATAGTAAATTGTTGTATATATCACAAGACGAGGTGCAAACAAGCGATTTGCCAACAAGTATTTACGAATATAATGTCACTTCAGGCGCTAGTCAGCCAATGTTGACAAGTTTTACTGCTTCTGATGCATACCGTTCCCTTTATAGAAACTTAATGGATGGGCTTGGATCAAGTGCCACGCAGTATTATTCTCCAATTGTACATGTAGGAGGTTTTCATTTGGCATACGTCGGTGGTTCTGGAAGATTATATGCTCAGACAAGTAGACTACTATCGAATAATTACGGTACGGGAGATTTTTCTAATGGCACAAAAGCCTTGGAGGTTTATTCGTATCCTGACATGAATCTATTAGCAAGATTCTTTGATAGGCCAGTGTTTCAGAATGTTACGACTGATCTTAACACTGGTATGACAGAAAACCTCGCTACAAGCATGCTTACAGATCCCAGCGGGAACTATCTCTATATGCTGACTTCTGAGGGAAGATTGTATATCTATAATGACACAACGCTTACCAAAGATCTGTATATGTTGAAAGTAATCGTTTGGCCTTGTTGGTGGGATACTTCTTTCCTCGCGTACAAGAGGTATTTTGGAAAATTACCAAACTTCAACGAGTATGGTCCCGCATTAGGTGGTGAGGGTCTGATAGGTCACGTTACATCCAATGTTGGCTTAGGACCTGTAGCGCAAGGCGCCCAAGTTACGTTGACTGCTACTCAGTATATTGCAAATGGTTCAACTGCTTTTTATGGATGGTGGGAATATGTATCAGGCGGATGGAATTTGCTCTCCAGTTCGTTGACATATACTTTTACCATGTCTGCCGACAAAACCATCTACGCCTTATATTATTAAGGGGTTGGTGATTGGGTGATTGGGGGCAGGATTGGGGTGATTGGGGTCAGTCCTGCACGAGCACGAAAACGTGCTCGTGCAGGACTGACCCCTTTTTCAGAACCTTCCCCTGTTTTTGATGAGGGATTTTTCTAAATAGCTGATCGCATATATTTTGCGTATTTCAACAAGTGGAAGGGGTGTGTTTTTTTAAAACAGGGGAAACTTTTTGGTGGATTTTTAGGGTAAAAAAGGAGCCAATAGGCGTATTAAATTCAACAACGAACTCGGGGTAAACACCTCGGTTCAAACACCTATTGGCCGTATGAATGTGTATCAGATTCGAAAAAAATTACGAGAGCAAATATACTGCCCCCGAATAAGGAGAGGTGAAAGTTTGAGAGTAATCTGAGAGGATTACTGGTATGGAAAAGCGAAGATGGACGGGGCAAGCGAAGCTCCAAATTGTGTTGGAGGGATTGAAGGGGAAGG
>JBMONL010000025.1:0-17848 GCA_049324635.1 Verrucomicrobiota bacterium
TTTTAAGCGTTAACGCTTTTGAGCAAACTCCTCTCCAACAACTTTTTGCAAAATCCACATCCCCAAATCCAATACCCCATTCCCATAACCAGTTGCTACTCAACTTCTAATATTTGGACACTACTGAAGAAGCATAAAATCTTTGTACGATATTCCACAGTTAAAAAGTCACTTGAAAGAAGGATTGATTTTTCATCAGATTTACGGTCGAGCAAAAACGTGCAGTCGCGTGACGCGCGAAACCTTAATCGATGCGATGTGCGCAGAATTTTCAGACGCATTCCTAAGATCGGTCGGCTCCGCTCCGCGTTTAGAAATGTTTAAAAACAAAAATAATTATAATTTGGGAGTGCATATTGTTCAATTAGGTGGCGTATCCGAAGACGATTTTCGTAGAGACTGCACCCAACAAAATTCTCCTGATGCATGTAAAACGCTCGTTGCGAAATATCTCGACGGCGGATTGGAACGGCTGAAAACAAAATTCGATTTTGAAATTCATGATTTAAATATGAGCCATGATTGCAAATTTGAGGAAAAACAGCAGGCCCACATCGACCAGATGAAAGCAATAATTCGGCAAAATACTCAAGTCTTAGTGGAATTAAATTTTGGGACATTTGCAGAGCTTGTTCGCGAATCCAAAAAAACCGGTTTCGATGATTATCGTTTTTCCAAAAAATTTGCTCAATGGGCGAGGCAACAAGATTGGGAGCAATTACACAATCTTTTTCCGAGTAATCACGTGATTCAACTTCCCTCTGGCGCAGAGGCTCTCGCTCGTCGGAAAGCTAGAGAAAAGAAATTGACTTCTCAACGCCCCATGACGGATTCATCTCCAGCAAAAAACAGGGTTCTTCATATCGTTCGTCCGAATCCAGTTCCTGAGCGTTAGCTTGCATTTCTCACCAGATTTTGCAAGCGGCGGGGCAGACCCTTTACCTCTGATAGTGAGAAATTCAGGTGAGGATATTTGAATTTTACTTCACTTTGAGCAACAGCAGAAGATTCTTTTTCGGAGAAGGTTTGCAAAGTTGAAGTAATAAAGTAAAGATACCACTCATGCTTGCATCCGAAAGGAAGTGGGTGGCGATTTTTCGACTAGGCGTCGAGAAAAAGTTTCTGATTTTACGCGTACGAGAAAGCGTTGCGGGTGCCGTGTAAGGTGTGAATAATGAAAGCGCTGTTAATCGACGAAAATTCAGCCCACATGGAAGCCGTCGATTTATTGTTAAGGTGTCAGGGTATTGAAACAGTTTCAGCTTCCGGCATTGATGACGCATTAAATATTTTAGCTTCCAAGTCGATTCATTTGATTATTTCAGCGATCGCATTTCCGGGAAAAACAGCGGTTGATTTATGTTGTGCGCTGAAAGTAAATCCGGTGTTGGCTAAAATCCCTCTGATTTTTACTGTGAGTGAGGCGGATCATGCGGAGACTCGAGAGGCTTTAGCGAAAGCTGGCGCGCACCATTTTTTACAAAAACCCGTCTCACCGGAAATTCTCATTCCAATGCTTCGGAGAATATTTCCCAATCAAAGAATTTTTTTGAAAGAGCGCAATCTCATCATGACTGAAGCGGAATTAGATAAAAAAACGATGCTACAATTGCTGGACGAATTTTTAGAGATTTTAAAAGCTCTTGGATTAGCGGTAGAAATGAGAACAACAAAAGCGGCGCTTCATTCTCATTTTGCGCAAGCACAATCATATGCCCAGATGTTCGGAACAGGAGAACTGTCTTCTATGTTTGAGCATTATATGCATGTTTCTTCGATGGATCCCATCGAACTCAAGAATGATTTCGACGCGCTTGAACTAGAGATTGAAAATATGAAGACAGTGCTTGTCAAAGGCGAAAAGGTTGACGAGGAGAAAAAAGAAAAAGGAGATCAAGCCAAAGTCCAGCATTTATCGATGCAAGATTTTTCCTTGGAGATGGCCAGAATTTTAAAAGAAGCCCAAGAAGGGAGCGTGGATCAGCAATACGAGGTAGCTATGTGTTATTTGATGGGGATGCCGGAATTAAGAAATATCGAAGAAGGAAAAAAATGGCTACAAAAAGCCGCAGAGCATAAAAACCCGCACGCGATTTGTCAACGTGCGTTGATGGCCTTAGGAGATCAACCCATCTTAGGCAGGCAAGAAATACAGGAAGCGTTGGAACAAATGGAACTCTCTTTAAAATGCGGTTCAAGCGGAGAAGCGGAATTTTGGAAAAAAAATCTTTTGCAAGGTATCGATACTTTGACGGAATTGGAAAAATCAGGACAAACAGAATTAAAATGTCCTCATACTGGAACCGATAAGCCTATTTGTCCAATAGGCGCGCAACACGGGATCATCTGTTTATTTCATGCTTATAAAGGCGATCCGCAGTGCCAGTTTTTCCTTGGGGAGCTTTATGAAAGAGGGCAGCGCTTCCCTCCGGCCATCATGATCGCTACTTATTGGTTGATGCTCGCCGCTGAAAAAGAACACATAGAAGCGATGTATAGTTTGGGCATGCTTTTCCAACAACATCTAACGGGTTATACAGGTGAAGATGAGAGAGCGTTTCAGTGTTTTGATAAGGCCGCTTCGTGTAGCCATGTCCAAGCACAATTTTGTTTGGGGAAACTTTTTCACAACGGTGTGGGAACAGAGATTAATCTCGGGCGGGCGCGATATTGGTACGAACGCGCGGCAAATCAAAAACACTCGCATGCGCAATATTGGTTGGGAGTGGTTTTGGAAGAAACGAATACAGATCCCACAGATTTGCGCGAAGCGTTAAAATGGTATTTGATCAGCGTCGCCAATGGCTCTTCCATGGCTATCGATCAAATTCCATTCTTAGAAAAAAAACTTTCCCCTCATGAAGTCGAAATGGCGCACATGTCCGCAACGCGATATTTGAAATTATCGGCAATGAATACCGCTTCTGGTACGTGAAAAAGGCTGTTGAAAAAACGGCGCGTGCTTCATTTTAGCGGCATTTCCAATGAAACGACAGGAATGGAAGAAGACGGAGACGCTGTGAGTTGAGGAAACATGAAGGGATTCGCAAATGGCTCCAAGTTCGTCAATTTAAGACGTTGGATTGCTTTTGATATTCTTCGAATTGGCGCTCTGAGGCGACGCGGCTCTATTTCGTATGAAGTTCTACGCTTTATTTCACGAGAGGATTGATCGGCGAGCGCTTCGATAGTTCGCTTTCCTAAATTAAAAGAATGCGGATCGCGTTTGCGCAAAAAATTAACGACGACGTCCAAAACTACTTCGATTTTTTCTCGCAAAGGATTCTTGAGTTCGTTGGCAAACTGCGAGAACGAGCCTTCCGCAAGTTCTTTTAAATCAAATTCAGATCGATGCCTTGGAGAAGAAACTACTCTTTGGTAAAAATGCAGATATTCCCTCTCGCATATATTTCTCAATAAATCCTCTCTTGTGGTTACTGTTGCGCAATTTAAAACTTCCAAACGTTTTTCGATTTGTTCCAGTGTAGAACGTTGAAGAGAGCCTCTTTTCGCCTCCTCTTTTTTAACAAAATCTTTTCCAAACTGCGGATGATTCTGATTCGTGCGCCCCTCGTTGCTCGCGCGTCCGGAATTCGGATCAAACTCATAGAGATCCTCAAAACCTTCCAATCCAGCGTTGGCAAAAAGCCAACCTACGGATTTTGAACTCAAGCCACCGGCTGTTTGGAAATATTTAATGGTTGAATGAATGGTTTCAGGATTCGCTCCGTATTCCATCAACGCTTTGACGCACGGAAATAAGTCGCCTTTATTCATTCCCCGCAAAATAGAATACGGCATTCCCAAAAAATATCTTGTTTTAGCCAGTACTTTGAATAATAAATCCGGATCCGTCCCCGACTCCAATGCAGGAAGAAGAAATTTTTCATAAATCTCCTTGGGAGGTTGACCCAACACGACATCGTGAATGCGATTTTCGACTTCTTGCTCGCTAAGGAGTCGCTTACTTCCATGATCATCATCTTCGAGATTGTTCTTACGCTTTTTCGACATATATATAATAAATGTGTCGTTCGCCCGCGGCGTAAAGGAGAAATAAACTAAGAGCAATTCTTCTCATTCTGTCTCAAAATTCCTCATCCGTGTAATACTAAATCCAAAAAATAAGTTCACACTTGTCATTCCCGCTTTTGGCGGGAATCCAAGGGAATTAAGGGAGGGTGTATTTATCAACTTATTTTTTGGATTTAGTATAATTCGTAATTATCCGTGATATCTGTGGTTATTTTTTCTTTCCGCGATGCACCCAGATGGAGATGAGGGCGATGTCGGTTGGGTTAACGCCGGAGATGCGTGAAGCTTGCCCAAATGTTTGCGGCTTAATAGTTTGCAATTTTATTCGCGCCTCGGTTTTTAGTCCTTGGATTTTTTCATAATCCACCCAATCTGGAATTTTTGTGTCTTCGAGCTTTTTTGTTTTTTCAATATAAAGCATTTCCCTCTGGATGTAGCCGTCGTACTTGATATCCGTTTCGATCTGAATTTGAATTTCCTCCGGAACACTTTGAAAATTTTCCGGCAAGTCCTTCCAAAAAAAATCCGGCGCTTTGAGCCAATGCGCCAATGATTTCCCAGAAGCACGTTCAGCGTTTAGCTTTTCCCGCCAGTGTTGAATTTCTTTGCGTTTTTTCTCCATTCGCTGAAAACGCTCAGGAGAAGCGAGTCCGATTTTTTTTCCGTAATCGGTGAGGCGTATATCTGCATTGTCTTGGCGGAGCAAAAGCCGGTATTCCGCGCGGGAAGTAAACATCCTATACGGCTCTTTCGCGCCTTTTGTAATTAAGTCATCGATCAAAACCCCAATATAAGCCTCGTGGCGCTTGAGAATAATTTGCTCTTTTTTCTGAATTTTGAGCGCGGCGTTGATTCCTGCCATGAGACCTTGTCCGGCGGCCTCTTCGTAGCCTGAAGTGCCGTTGATTTGACCGGCAAAGAAAAGTCCGGAAAATTTTTTTGTTTCGAGTGTCCCGAAAAGTTGCGTCGGCGGGCAGAAGTCGTACTCCACCGCATAGCCGGCGCGAATGATCTCGGCATTTTCCAGTCCGGGGATTGTGTGAATGAAACCATATTGGACTTCGATGGGGAGACTGGTGGCGCATCCGTTCACGTAATATTCATTGGTATGCTTGCCTTCTGGCTCGAGAAAAACTTGATGCCGCTCCTTGTGCGCGAAGCGAACGATTTTGTCTTCGATGGAGGGGCAGTAGCGCGGACCGACGCCTTTGATGATGCCGCAGTAAAGCGGAGAATCCTCCAAGCCGCCGCGAATGACTTCCGCGGTTTTGGCGTTTGTGAATGTGATCCAACATGGCATTTGTTCCACGTGGAACTTTTTATCCTTCCATTTATTCAAAGTGAAAACTTCATTATCTCCACTTTCCAATGTATCTCCCATATAACTAAAAAGCGGCGGCGGATCGTCTCCGGGTTGGATTTGGCATTTTGAAAAATCGATAGATTTGCCATTTAGTCGCGGCGGAGTGCCTGTTTTGAGTCGTTCTACCTGAAAGCCGATTTCTCGTAAATTATCGGAAAAGTCGCTGGTGCCATCGCCCATGCGTCCACCTGTAACATTCTTTCGTCCAACGTGTAACAATCCTTTCAAGAAAGTTCCCGTGCAAATAACGACGGTTTTTGCATTGTACTGAACGCCCATGGATGTCACAAGTCCGGCAACGGCGTCATTTTTCACAACCAACTTAGCGATAGAACCTTGCTTTAATTCTAGGTGGTTTTGACGCTCTAGAGTCGCCTTCATGCGAAATTGATACGCTTTTTTGTCGCACTGAGCGCGTGGAGCGCGAACGCTTGCGCCTTTTTTTGTATTGAGCATGCGGAATTGAATTCCCGTGGCGTCTGTATTGAGCGCCATTTCGCCGCCGAGCGCATCGATCTCGCGGACAAGATGCCCTTTTGCGAGTCCTCCGATGGCAGGGTTGCAACTCATCTGGGCAATGGTGTCGAGATTCATGGTGAGCAACAACGTTTCGCATCCCATGCGCGCCGCCGCCAACGCCGCCTCGCATCCGGCATGTCCTGCGCCGACGACGGCGACGTCGAACTCTTTCGGATATTTAAACACCCCAGCCATTCTGAGGAGCTTATGAAAATACAGATAAAAAACAATGACTTCTACAAACGAAGTTCCTTTTGCCCATCTTTTTCATGATTTTTCAAAGTAAAGATATTCCTTCAGGACAAGCTCTAAATAATGGCTACTCGTCCAACCGCCTTCCTTGAAATTTTCAACCAATCATGCGAGACTTTCGTCATGCACGAAAAATGGGCTATTTTGTTGTTACGTTTTTCCGGGTTTATATTGTTTTTATTCGGTGCGTTGGCGTTGATCACGAATGTCATTCAATCCATCGGCCAAATCGATTTGATTTATTTAGATTTGTATCTTTGTACTCAGATTGCGCCCTTGGTGTTTGTGATGGCGATGGGAGTGGCGCTTTGGTTGGCGAGTCGTCCTTTGGCGCGATTGTTTACGCATGATCTTAAAGATTAGGAAAAATTTTGACAGAATTTACAAAATTATTGCTCCGCACCCTCGACCCTTTTTAATCGCGGATATCACAGATATTTTGCCCCGATAAAGTCGGGGCAAAATATCAGTGTTTTTCGTGTTTGCCGTGGTTAAAATGATCAAAAGAGACGAAGTAATTTTATTAATCTCATTATGGCAATGAATCGTATCGCACTTATTCTTTTTTGTTGGGGATTGTCTTTGCCTCAGGTTTTCGGCTCGGAAGGTTGCGATATTTTTGTGAAGGAGCATCCGCGCGAGATGCGCGAGCTTTTTCAACGTCTCGATCTGGAGCGCCGCGAATTTTCAGACCTCGCGCAATTTGTGAAACAAAGAAAGTGGATTGAGGCGTGTCAAACTTTACTTCTGCATTATCGACAAAAATTTTACGATCTTCAGCGTCAGCCTTCTGTGTCGAGCCGCAAACGAGATGTTCATGCCGATCAAATTTTACGCGATCAATTCACGCTTCAAGGCATCACGGCTACTCAACCGCGCACGTCCGAAGGCAAACTCGATTGGCATGATCAAGGACCCAAAAACGATCCCGAGTGGGCGTGGATGCTCAATCGTCATCAATACTTCGCCGATTTGCTTTCTGCGTGGGTATCCACCGGAAATGCGGATTATGCTGTTACCTTTGATCGCTATATTCGCGATTGGATTACTTCCAATTCTCAGCCTTTTTTTTCCACCGATTCCGGCCCGTGGCGCGTGATGGAAGTAGGACGTCGTCTTTCCGATACATGGGCGCCTGCGTTTTACGGTTTTCAACAAGCGGGAGAATTTAGCGACACAGCGCGCTTGCTGATGCTCTTGAGCGTGGCGCAACAAGCGGATTTTTGCATGAAGCATCACACCAATCGTGGTAATCATCTCAATGCCGAAATGGTCGGGCTTGCTTCTGCGGCGGTGTATTGGCCGGAATTTAAAAATTCGAAAAAATGGCTCGATCATGCCGTCAAAAAAATGCATCGCGAATTTTTCGCGCGCATTTATCCCGATGGCGTGCAACAGGAACTTTCCAATCATTATCAAATTGTCGTCGCGCGGCACGCCGACGCCATGACGCATTTGCTTACGTTGGCGAATCATCCTGCGCGCGTGGAATTTCAATCGTTCGCCGACCAACTTTGGGAAACTATCGCTCGTGTCACAAAACCCGACGGCAACGGCCCGCTCAACAACGACGCCGATTTAGAAAATAATCGTCACTGGCTCGCGCAAGCCGCGCGCGCGCGGGGAATATCTCAATGGAAAGAATATCAAAACTCATCTATTTTTTTAAAATGGGCGGGACAAATCATCATGCGCGGGCGGCGCGGACTGAATGCTGATTGGTTGTTTTTCGATGCCGGCCCGCTCGGCATCGCGCACCAACATTACGACAAACTTCATATTTCGCTTTTCACTGCGGGACGCGATGTGCTGGTCGATGCCGGACGTTTCACGTATCGCTCCGGTTGGTGGCGGCGTTACTTCGCTGGACCGCAAAGCCACAATGTCGTGCTCATCGACCGTTGTTTCCCAAAGGAACGTCGCCTTAATCGCAAACCAGCGAATGTGATTTATCGCAGTATGCCCGAAGCCGATTTTGCGCTCGCGCAAACGCAATTCAAAAATCGGTCGTGGTTGAGTTGGGATCGTCCTGTGCACAAACGCGCGGTGCTCTACGTGCGCAATTCCTATTGGCTCGTCGTCGATGAAATTGTCACATTTCAAAAACACACTCTGAACGTGCCGTGGCATTTTCATCCGGATTGTGTCGTGAGGGAAAATAATCTCGCTTTGGACGAAGAGATGAGTTCGGTACGCCTTCAGCCCGCCGGCAATCTTCTTTGGAAATTCAAGATGCTCTACGGACACAAAACGCCTTTCATCCAAGGTTGGTGGAGTCCCTTCTACAATAGAAAGCAACCCGCGCCCACCGCCGTTTATACCGTCTCCATTCACAAACCCACCGCATTCGCATGGCTCATCGCAAAAAACGGAGAAGAAATCAAAATCGAAAATTCCACTTTTGCCAACGGCGTCTTCACCATCCGCCTCCTAAAAGAAAATAATCACCTCCACACCATCTTCATCAACATGCGCACAGCCGAATGCAAAATTCTAAATCAAGGACATCCTTTTCTTTCTCTATAAATTTTAAGAAATTCTTCTGAAACAATGATGGCTACTTTTTTTTGACTGTTTATTGAAAAATTTCAGAAAGTTTTTGGGAGGCGGATTGGAAGATATCGCGGTGGAGAGAATTGCCGTAGGAGTCGATGGTGACGATGGCGGGGAAATTTTCGACGTGCATTTCCCAGATGGCTTCCGGGCTTCCGAATTTTTCGAGGAAGAAAACGTGAGAGACTTTTTTGACGGCTTCCGCATAGACTTGTGCGGCGCCTCCGATGGCGTGGAGATAAACGCATCCATGTTGTTTGCACGCTTCGACGGTTTTTTCGCCCATGCCGCCTTTACCGATAATCGCGCGCAATCCGAAATCCTGAATGAGTTTCCACTGATACGGTTCTTCGCGAATCGACGTGGTCGGCCCTGCGGCATTGCAACGATATTCATTGCCTTCTTTGAGCATCACCGGCCCGCAATGATACAGCACGCCGCCTTTCCAATCGCACGGAAGTTCTCCGCCTTGATAAAGATATTTATGCACGGCATCGCGCCCTGTATAGATCACGCCGGAAAGTAAAACGGCATCGCCGACTTTCAAAGCTCTCACATCTTTTTCCGAGAGAGGAATTGTTAATCGCGTCATATCAATATAACCATTTTTCAATTTTTGTTCCATCGGCGACTAAGAGGCAACCTTGGCGGCGAAACGCCCAACACATGTAACTGACGCTCACAAAATACGAAGCCGGCAATCGGTTGACGGCGCAAATTTTTGTGCCGAGTAGCGTCGTATTGCCTCCGAATCCCATTGGACCAATGCCGAGTTGATTGGCGGTTTCCGTAATTTCCTTTTCGAGTTTCGCCAACTCAGGAACGGAGTTCACGTCGTTTAATTTTCTTAAAAATTGCGTCTTGGACCATGCGTATCCGGTAGCGCGGTCGCCTCCAATAGCAACACCGAGCACACCGGGCGCGCAACCTTTTCCCTGCGCTTGCAAAACCGCGTCGAGAATCACTCTTTTGCAACCTTCCAAATCCCGATCCGCTTTCAACGCCGCATGCGGCAATGAATATTGTACGCCGACATTTTCACAGCCGCCGCCTTTTAAAATCACTCGCACGTCGACGGCATTTTCCTTCCATTGATGAAAATGAATGTACGGCGAACCGGTTCCTAAATTCGTGCCGCTATTCAATCCTGTGAGTGAATCCACGGAATTTTGTCTCAAATAACCTTTTTGCGTGGCTTCTTTCACCGCGTTTTCCGCGTTGTGAATAAAATCATCTTCGTCGAAATTTTTGGGCACGGAAACAAAAAATAAAATCGATCCTGTATCTTGGCAAAGAGGACGCGATTTATTTTTTGCCATCTCGATATTACGTTGAATAATTTCCATCGCCTGATGTCCAATGGATTTTTTTTTCTCTCGCTCCAAGCATTCCAACAACACCTTCTGCACATCGTCCGGAATTTCCGTTGATGTCCGGCGAATTAACTCAACGAGATTTTCTTTGAGCGTCGGCATGATGAATAATAACAATAAATCTAAAACGGCTCTATTGTCGAATTTAAATCTTCCACTTTTGCGGGCATGGCAAGCGGCGCGCCGTCGGGATAACTGATAAACGACTGTTGCCAATATTCGGGATGATCAACCAACGTTGCGGGGTCTTCCACACGCACGAGGGAATGCCCGATTTGATCGTGCCGGATGTATTCGGTTTGATCGGAAGTGACATCCGCGTCAAAAAAGAAAAACATTTTTTTTCGTTGAGAAGTTTTCACAAGTTGAACATTCGCTGGCGGCGAAAATTTTTGCGGCACGTAATGTTCATTTGCCAATTTCATAACATTCGCCCATACCGGCAAAGCAATTCTGCTCGAATATCCGGCGCCGATAATCGGTTGCGGCAAATCCAATCCGATCCACACGCCTGCGGTAACTTCCGTAGTATATCCCAAAAACCAACAGTCTTTAAAATCGTCGGTCGTTCCTGTTTTTCCCGCGATTTCGCCGGTTAATTCAAACTCGCCGCGCAAGCGTTGCGCTGTGCCGCGTTCGACAACGCCCTCGAGCATCGTGTGAATTTGAAAACCCACGCCGGGCCACAAAAGCCTCAATTTTTGATCCTGATGTTCATAAAGCGCTACGCCGTCTCTGGATTCGATACGCTGAATAATATGCGGTTTGATGAGAATTCCGTCGTTGGGAAAAATAGTGTAAGCGCGCGTGAGTCCCAAAAGCGACAATTCGCACGCCCCGAGCGCGCTGGATGGATACGCTTGCACTTCTTCGCCGGTTGCTTCCTGCACGAGCGCGGCGAATCCTTCCACGCCTCCGGCGAGTGCGGATCGCACCGCGCAATAATTATCGCTTTTTTCGAGCGCGTCGCGCGCGCTGACATAATCGCCGCCGTCGCTCGCAAACGCTTGATCTGGAAAATGCAAGTCAAACGGAGCGCTATTCACTTCCGTAAACGGCGTCGCACTCAACGTCTGAAAGAGATGTGCGTACACAAACGGCTTCAATGTAGATCCGACCTGCCGCCGCGCTGTCACTGCGCGGTTGAACGGACTTTCCTGATAATTTCTGCTTCCCACAATCGCCAAAATTCCGCCGTCGGCATTGTGAATCGCCACAAACGCGCCTTGCAAATAATTCGGCGTTGTGTCCGCGTTGCGCTTCAAAAATTCTTTGCGCGTCGGATGCCGATAATAGCGATTATTCTCGATGTCCTCCAATGCGGAATCCAAAGCTTGCTCCGCCGCGCGTTGAAAACTCACATCCACCGTTGAGTAAATTCTCAATCCGCCCTTCAACGCCAAATCGCGCGGTAAATTTTTCGGCCATTCATCCCAAATTGTGGACACCGCATGTGATGCCGGCAAATCCATAAGCGGACTCAACACGAGCGCCTCTTTTTTGCATGCTTCCGCGACTTTGCGCTTAATATAACCTTCTTGCACCATGCGATCCAGCACTCGAGCGCGCGCCATTTTTGCGCGATTCGGATTGTGCCAAGGCGAAAATGAATTCGGACCGGAGATAATTCCCGCAAGCATCGCGCACTCGGAAAGATTCAATTCTTGCGGCGTTTTTCCAAAATAACTTTGCGCCGCCGCGCCGATGCCGTACACATCCCGCCCAAAAAAAATCCGATTCAAATACAGAGTCAAAATTTCGTCTTTGGAAAACGCAAGTTCTAATCGAACCGCCAAAAATAATTCCTTCAATTTTCTATCCAACGTGCGCTCAAACATATTGGCGGAATTACGCGCCAATTGTTGCGTAATGGAACTCGCGCCCGAACGCACGCGCGACGACGACCAATTATCCAGCACCGCACGCAAAATACCCAACGGATCAAACCCGAAATGCCAGTAAAATCGTTGATCCTCTGCCGCAATCACTGCTTGCTTTAATTGTTTCGGAATTTGTTCCTTGGTCACAAGAATGCGATTTTCCTCGAACAACCGTTGCACTACATATCCATTGCGATCGTAAATCACGCTCGTCGCCGGCATCGCCGTCACATTCTTCAAATCAAACGCCCATGCCCATTGCGCATAATGAAAAAATAACGTCACTCCTAATATCAAACACAGCACACCCATCCCCATTGCCGACAAAACCATCGCCGCAATCGCACTCTTCTTTATTTTCTTTTTCATAGATAATCTAGGGGCTTTGCCCCTAGTACCCCACTAAAGGACTACCGTCCTTTAGAATCCTTCCGTGTGTGCGTTTGTTTGCGCGCGAAGCGCGCTAACAAACAAACGCACACATGAAGGGATTCTTAAGGGCAGTAGCCCTTAAGTAGGGTTTTAGGGACGAAGTCCCTAATTTATCAATGTCTAAAATGGCGTTTGGAAGTGAAAATCATTGCCATGTGGGCTTTGTCTGCGGCGGCGATGACTTCCGGATCGCGCATGCTACCGCCGGGTTGGATGACGGCGGTGGCACCGGCCTGGGCGGCGGCTTCGATACCGTCGGCGAAAGGGAAGAATGCGTCGGAGGCGATGCAACTTCCTTTGAGATTTAATTTTGCTTCACCGGCTTTCCACACGGCAATTTTGGAAGAATCGACGCGCGACATTTGCCCGGCGCCGATGCCGAGCGTGCGATTTTTTCCTGAAAAAACAATGGCGTTGGATTTTACGTGCTTGACGATTTTCCAAGCGAACCGCAAGGCTTCCATTTCTTCGCCGGAGGGTTTTCGCTGAGTCACAACTTTCCATTGGGATTCATCATTCGAGAGAGTATCGCTTTCTTGCGCCAGCAAACCTCCGGGCACGGAACGATAATCGTAAATCATATTTTTGACGGCGTAATGATTTTCAATGAGGCGCAGATTTTTTTTCTTTTTCAAAAGCTCCAGCGCGTCGTTTTCGAACGACGGCGCGATGATCACTTCGCTGAAAATTTCCGCGATGGTTTCTGCGACCGGAAAATCCACCGCGCGATTCATAATAATAATGCCGCCGAACGGCGCTTGTTTATCAGTCGCAAACGCCAATTCCCACGCTTCGCGCAATGTTTTCGCCGAGCCCACGCCGCAGGGATTAGTATGTTTTAAAATCGCCAGCGTCGGCATTTTGTTGAACTCCTGAATCAATCCCACTGCCGCCGCGATATCGAGAATATTATTATAAGAAAGTTCTTTGCCGTGAAGTTGGCGGAAATGTTCCAAAAATGATCCGTACAGCGCGGCTTTTTGATGAGGATTCTCTCCGTAACGCAACGATTGCGCTTTGAGTCGCAAAATACCGGCGCTTTCTTGCAACACCGAATCTTCCGCGCGCCGCGTCAAGTAATCCGCAATGAGCGAATCGTATCGCGCGGTATGCCGAAAAACTTTTGCCGCCAATTTTTCGCGCGTCGTCAAAACCGTATCGCCGTCGCGCTCCAATTCCATTTGTACCGTCGCATAATCCGACGGGTCGACAATGACGGTGACGCTTCGATAATTTTTTGAAGCGCTCCGAAGCATGCTCGGCCCGCCGATGTCGATATTTTCGATCGCCATTTCATGCGTGCAATCTTTTTTGGCGATCGTTTGTTCGAAAGGATACAAATTGACAACGACCAGATCGATCGCCTCGATGTCGTGCGCTTGAGCTTGTTTGACGTGATCCGGATTATCTCGCAAATGCAACAATCCGCCGTGCACTTTTGGGTGCAACGTCTTCACACGCCCATCCATCATTTCCGGAAAACCGGTGTAAGCGGAAATTTCGGTGACCGGAATTTTTTGTTCCTGCAAAAGTTTCGCCGTGCCGCCGGTGGAAATGATTTGCACTTTGTTGTCGCTTAAAAAACGGCAAAATTCCACAATGCCCGTTTTGTCCGAAACCGAAATGAGCGCGCGCTTGATCATACAAGGATGACCTTTCCACTGCCTTTCACAATTTCGCCGATGCGATACGCTTTTGCTATTTTGAGTATTTTTGACGCATCGTCTTTGGACACTACCGCCACCATGCCGATGCCCATATTGAAAACTTGATGACTTTCGTAGCGTTCCAATTGCGCTTCATCCGCCATCAATTGAAAAATCGGCAACACCGGCCATGAGCCGATGCCAATTTCCGCCGAAGTATCCCTCGGCAAAATGCGTGGTAAATTATCCACCAATCCGCCGCCGGTGATGTGCGCCAGGCCTTTGATGTCGATTTTTGCGGCGATTTTTTTCAGCGTCGGCTGATAATTGATATGCACTTTGAGCAATTCATCCGCTATCGTGAGTTTGCTTCCCGGCAGAGTGTCATTAATTTTCAATTCCATTTGATCGAAAAGAATTTTTCGCGCGAGCGAGTAACCATTCGTATGCAATCCCGACGAAGGAAACCCGATCAGCACATCGCCGGGCTTGATGCGCGAGCCGTTGATGACTTTACTTTTTTCCACCACGCCGACAATCGTGCCCACCAAATCATAATCTTCCGCTTGATATACGCCGGGCATTTGCGCCGTTTCGCCGCCGATGAGCGCGCATCCTGCTTTGCGGCAACCTTGCACAAGCCCGCCGATCACTTGCAAAAAAACATCCGGATCAAGTTTGCCCGTTCCCACGTAATCCAAAAAGAAAAGCGGTTCGGCGCCGAGCACGGCAATGTCATTCACGCAATGATTCACCAAATCCGTGCCCACTGTGTCATGCCGCCCAGCCATGATCGCCACTCTGAGCTTTGTGCCTACGCCATCAATGCTACTCACCAACACAGGGTCTTTGTACCCGCGAAATTTTCCGTCGAAGAGTCCTCCAAATCCGCCGATACTACTCAGCACGCCGGGACGATGTGTCAGCTTTACGCGCTTCGCCAGCCCCGATTTCACTCGATTGCCAAGGTCCACATCCACACCGGCCTTGGCGTATGCTTTATGATGTCCGTTTTCCATAGTTTTAAGCATGTTTTTTGTGCAATTCCGCATCAATTGCTTGTGAAAGCATGACTTTAATAAGGCTTTGATAAGGAACTGCGCGTCTATTGGCTAAAATTTTTAAATGACTCAACATCGTTTCCGGCAAGCGTAAAGAAATTGACGTCATCGACGGTTTCAAATTGGGAAAAGAAACTTTTTGCCCCTTGCTCCAGTCGATATCTAATCCTTCGCGATCCCCCATGCGAGGAACATATCCATTTTTAATTTTATATTTTTTCATAAAGATTCCTTTCTTTGCGATGCATCGGTCTTGCCGAAATAATTCGGATATACAAACCGCGCAATGTAAAACTGACGTGTAAAAATTTTCCTTCATCTGTTTTGCCTAAAGCATGATAACGCTTTTCTTTCAACGAATGTTTTTCATCCTCTGCCACAAAAAACGGCTCATTAAAAAATATTTGTTGAGCTTCTTCGCATCGAACATCATGTTTAATAAAGCTTTTTTTGTCATTACCAGCATCCCATTCAAAACCTTCGTATGATTTTGGATCAAAATCCATAATTGTATATCAAAATAATATACTTTCCGTTAAATTCAAGCATGCAATTTTGTGCTACACGCCGCTTATTCCTCAATCTTTTCCTGCTGGCCGTCGCGCAGTTTCACCAACGTGCGGTCGAAGCGATCGATGTCATGAGTTGCTTTTGTGTAATCCTCCTGCGCTTGGCGCAATCGCATTCCAAGATTGTCAAAATCTTTTCTAAATCCTTCAAAATGTCGTTGCATGTCCGCGATGGATTTCAACAGCGCCTGCGCGCTTTGTTGCATTTCATAACCGCGAAACGCCAACGCTACTGCGTAAAATGTCGCCGTCAATGTATTCGGCGACACCACCGTGACCTTCACTTTCCGGCAATGCTCCAAAATGTCCGGCATTCTTAAAATTTCCAAATACAGCCCTTCGCTCGGCACAAACATGAACGCCTGATCCGTCGTCCCCAAATCCGGACGAATATATTTTTTCGAAATATCCGAAGCCATATCGCGCACGACGCGTCCCAATTCTTTTCGCGCTTGTTCGCGCGCCGCTTCATCCTGCGCCGCGTCCAACACCGCCGCCATGCGGTCTTTCGGAAATTTCGCGTCGATGCACAAGCGCATATCTTTGATTTTAATCGTCGCGTCCGGCTGGCAGCCTTCCGCCAAGCGCGGTTGCCACTCAAAACCGTTTTCCGACAAAACATCCTCCAATAATTTCTGCAACGCCATCTCGCCAAAATTGCCTTGCAACTTCGGCGACGCCAAAATTTGATTCAATTCCGCCACTTGCTCGCTGATTTTCAACATCTGATCCGCGCTCGACGTCAGTTGCGTGAGTCCCTGCGACATTTCCTTAAACGCGCCAAAATTTTGCTCGAAATTTTCTTTGAGTTTGGTCTCCACATTCGCGCGAATCTCTTGCAAGCGCGCATCGTTTTGCCGTTGCAATAATTCCAGTTGTTGCGTCAGCGTCATGGATTGCTTATTCAGCGATTCTTGCACCGATTTGTGCAACACGTCGAAATTTGAAAGCGAAACGTCCCGAAAATCCGCGCGCTGATCGCCGAGTTGTTTTTCCAGCGCCACCCGAAAATCCGCCATTTCTCTTTCCCTTCGCGTTCCGGCCGACATCGAAAATTTTCCCCAGAAAAACGCCAACGCGACGAGAAAAAAAACTCCTAGGATGATAAAAAATAAGCTCATACAAACACGCGAAGCGAAAATTCTGTTAATTTTGTTAATTCTGTCAAAAATTATTTCTAATTATTTTTCGGAATCAAAAAATCCGACTCCCACGAAAAGATGAGTTCGATTCTGCGATTTTTGGCGAGCGCTTCCGCCGTGTTTTCAGAAACCATCGGCTTGGCGCTTCCCCAACCCATCGCGCAAATTTTCTGCGCCGGCAAAAATCCCGCGCGCTCAAAAATCTGCGACACATTCACCGCGCGTGAAGCCGACATTTCACGGTTGGTCTCAAATCGATTTTGCATCGACGCGCGCAACGGTTGCGCATCCGAGTGCCCCTCGACATCCAACGAAGCATTTTGATTCAAATCTTTCAACGCGCTCATGATTTTTTCCAAAATTATTCTTCCCTGTCCATGCGTGTATGTGCTGTCCGGAGTAAACAACGTATCCTGCCAAATTCTCACGATGATGCCATTTTCCGAATGCTCCATCTCAAAACTGTTTTCCGGCGTTACTTCCAGTAAAGTTTGTTTAACTTTTTCGGCTAATTTCTCCATTTCCTCCAAACGCGAGCGCTCTTGGTGCGCAGGAAGAGGTGCGCGGCTTGCCAATTCTTCGTTCTCTTTTTGCAATTCCGCAATTTTTTCTTCCAACAAACGATTCGTCGACTCCAATTGCCGCGCCTTTTGTTCCAAAAACAACCATCGATTCGCGCCGCTTACCGCATTCTGCACCGCCGGAATGCTAAAAAACGCCCAAATCAATAACACCGCCGCAACCCCGCCAACACTCACTTTCACCCAAAGCCCTTTTTTCTTGGGTACATCTGGCGCCGGCACTGTAAACATAGCATTCCCGCTTGATGGCATCGTTTTAACCTTCCCTCGACCCTAACTTAATCCAAAAAAATGTCGAGCGGGAACAAGCCTCTTTCCAGAACCTTCCCCTGTTTTTGATGAGGGATTTTTCTAAATAGCTGATCGCATATATTTTGCGTATTTCAACAAGTGGAAGGGGTGTGTTTTTTTAAAACAGGGGAAACTTTTTGGTGGATTTTTA
>JBMONL010000026.1:0-17813 GCA_049324635.1 Verrucomicrobiota bacterium
CGCTTCCCCCTCCTTCAATATCCCTATGATCTGCTCTTCTCTAAATCTCTTCTTCTTCATATGTCCTCCGTTTTATACCCAGAGGACTCTCTTTTCAACCGGTCCAGTTTATCGGGGGCAGGTCAATGGTTTTATCGGTTTCTTCTTTTGTGAATTTTACGACCTGCTCGTTGTTTTCGAGGATGACGGGTTGGATGAGGATGACGAGTTCGGATTTGGTGTTGGATTTGGAGTCGGATTTGAAGAGGTAGCCGAGGAGTGGGATGTCTTTAAGAAAAGGCATGCCGGAGGTGGTGTGGGAGGTTTGATCGGTGACTTTTAGAAGACGGCTTTCACTACCATAGATGTAAGTCAGCGTTTCGGTGACTTGATTGTTGATTTTAGTCGTCTGAGTTAGGCGATTCCCGACGTTATCATAGGTATAGGAAACGGTTTTATCATTTGTATTGGCAACGGCAGTACTGCCGTAGACAACTTGCGTGCATCGAGCTAATTTCATATTATTCTTTCCGGTATTCTCGCAGGCGGTTGCGAAGGGTGCGCAGGCTGATGCCCAGCATGCGCGCGGCGTGGGTGCGGTTTTGGTTGCAACATTGTAAGGCGTGCTGGATGGCGCGCCGCTCCATCTCGGCAAGCGTCATCGGCGCATCGTGCTGAGTATTTTTTTCCGGCAAAAATAAATCTTCCGGATCGAGTTGAATTTTTTGCGCGGCGAGAATCACGGCGCGTTCAACGACGTTTTGGAGTTCGCGGACGTTGCCCGGCCAGTTGTAGCGGCAAAGATGATCTTGCGCGTCGGAAGACAGGCTCTGGACTTTTGCGCCGTGCCGCCGCGAAAATTTTTGTATAAAGAAATCGGCAAGCAAAATAATATCGCCGCCGCGCTCCCTGAGAGGAGGAATTTGAACAGGAAAAACATTGAGGCGATAAAAAAGATCTTCGCGGAAGCGCCCGCTTTTGACTTCCTCCGAAAGATTGCGGTTGGTGGTGGCGAAAACGCGCACATCGACGCGGAGTGTTTTCGAGCCGCCGACGCGCTCAAATTCTTTTTCCTGAAGCACGCGCAGAAGTTTGACTTGAAGCTCCGGCGGGATTTCGGTGATTTCGTCGAGGAGAATCGTGCCGATGTCGGCCAACTCAAAACGCCCGATACGGCGTTGCACCGCGCCGGTGAACGCGCCTTTTTCGTGGCCGAAAAATTCGCTTTCCATGAGATTCGCCGGAATCGCCGCGCAGTTGACTTTAATAAAAGGTTTATCCGCGCGCGAGCTGGCTTCGTATAACGCATGCGCGATCATTTCTTTTCCCGTGCCGCTCTCGCCTTGAATTAAAACCGTCGCTTCGGTCGGCGCGGCTTTTTTAATCATTTCCATTACCGTATTCATCGCGGCACTTTTCCCGGGAAGCATTTCAAAGGAAGGCGATGCGGCGATTTCGTGGCGCAGATAACGATTTTCTTCCTCGAGTTTCATGACTGCATCGAGTCGGCGCAACGCCGCTTCGAGCATCGAAGGATCAATCGGCTTGATGAGATAATCCGACACGCCGATGCGAATGCCTTTGACCGCGGAATCCATCGAGGCAAAACCGGTCATGATCATCATTTTTTGCGCGGGATTTTTTTCTCTCAGTTCCACCAGAAAATCCAAGCCGTTGCCGTCTTTCATGCGCACGTCGCAAAGAATCAAGTCAAACGTTTCTTTTCCGGCTTGCTCGCGCGCCTGCGCCAACGATGAAACCGCCAAAACGCCGAACCCCATTTCTTGCAAAAGATCGAACAACACCGAGCGCACGCCGTCGTCGTCATCCACCACTAATATTTTTTCTAGCGTCATGCCGATAATAGAAATAGCATCCACCGCAATGAAAGTCAGCACCATTCATTCGCGATACGGCGGGACGGCTTATCCGGAAAAACCGGAAGAAGCGTTGACGTATTTTAAAGGCATCATGGAGGTTGCGCCGGAGCCGCGGATGATCTCGCATCACGAACCGATGCTTCTCATTGTGCCGCATATCGATTTTCGCGTGGATACGGCGATTTATGGGAGAATCTATAAGCGCTTGGCGAATCTGGAAAATTTTCCGGAGACCTTTATTATTTTGGGCGTGGGGCATCGTTGCCCGTGCGAATTTTCTTCGTGCCCGCTGAATTACGAAACGATTTTTGGGCGCGTGGAAACAGACGCCGATTTATGGAATACTTTTCAGGGAAATTGCTCGATTCCTCTGCCGCGTTTTCCGGCGAGTTTCGACGGCGAGCATTCGATTGAATTTGTCGTTGCTTGGTTGCAGGCGATTCAACGTCTTTCCGGAAAAAATCATGCGTTTAAAATTTTGCCGATGCTTCTGAACGGCTTGCATGAATACGTGCAGACGGAAACCTTGCCGCAGGAAGGTAGCGAATTGGATCGTGTATTAAAAGCATTTCAAAAAATGCTCGAAAAACTTGATCCAAAAAAAACCTGCATCATCGCCAGCATCGACGGATGCCATGTCGGTCCGAGATTTTCACATCCCTTTATCGCCAATGAGCCGGTGCAAAATGCCGTTAAAACGTGGGAAGCGACATTGTGGTCATTGTGCCGCTCGGATCGCATCGAAGATTTTTTCAGACACATCAGCTCTATTGGCAATGGATTTTATTTCGACGGCGTCGGCGTGCTGACGCTTTTGCTTAAAATGTTTCACGTTCAAGCGATCATCGAAGCCAACGCGCTTTGGCACGAAGACAAAGATCAATCGCTTGTTACGTTTGCTGGGGGGGTTCTGAGTCCGTTGACATAACGTCAACGAACAGGCGCTAGTTCCTGCGTTGCAGGTTTGCTCAATGTTGGTTTTATCGGCGATTGAGGCCAGCGTTTGGGATGAAAGATATGAGCATCCTGCAAATTTTGATAAGCGATATTGCAGGCTCGATCGTAGAATTCTTCATGTTGAATCCCCTTTTCTAGAGTTTCTTGATCTTCAATATTGCCTTGATGACCGCGAAGAATCACACCCATTTTTTTACTTGAGTCGGCGATAGGATCACGAAGTACTTGAGCGGCCGTTTTCACTTCAAAAACAACAGCGGTTTCATTTCCCGTAGAAGGCGACCATCCGGTAATACATACGCCGGTATAACCTTCTTGAGAGTAGATGTTCTTTTTAGGAAGAGTGAATTCCAATGATCCGCCGTCTTTAGTTTTAAAAACAACGGTGTTCAATTCTGTGTTTGTATTGAGTTCTGTGTTCATACATGGGAAGTGTGTCGTTCGGCGCGCGGCGTCAAGGGGCAAAAGGCGATTTTTTTCGAAAACTGAAAAACAGGCTTCTCAAACGGCAAAAAACGGCTTTTCTTAAGGACTTTAGGTCATGCGCATACGGTTTTTTATCATCGCTTTCTTTCTTGCGGGTATCGCAAGCATACAGGCGGAGAATTGGAAAGAAGAGCTTAAGTTTTCTTCGTTCTCCAGTATTTCTCTTGCGCAGTTAAAAGAAGGAAATATCGAAACCAGCCGTACTTCGGTCGAAACGCCGAAAACGGCCATCGCAGTGGAGACGTTGTGTTATGTCGCAAAGTCGCCCGAGCAAGTCGCCAAAACGCTCATGTCATGGAGCCCCACGGCGCATGGAGATTTAGGCATTTTAGCGCACAAGTCATTGAGTGCGCCGGCCAAGGAAGATGATTTTAGCAGTTTGAAACTTGATGCGGAACAAGACGAGCAACAGTGGCTCTTGGATCAAAGCGAAAGTGCGGGTTCGACGTCCAACATCCTCAATGTCGGAAAAAAAGATTTTACCAAACTCGCCAAAGCCGGCGACAAACCGGCGGCTCTTACTTCGGCATGGCGTTCGATTCTTTACGCGCGCGCTTCGGCGTACCAAAGCGGCGGCTTGGAAGACTTGGAATCTTATCAAACCGAGGACGGCGTTTTCGTTCACAAAAAAGAATGGAAAAAACTTTTTGGTTCATTGCCTAAAATCAATTCCCATTTCAAAGATTTGATCAAAAAAATTCAAGAAACCGATCCGGCGGAAACTCCCGAAGGCGTTTTGCCTTCCGTTTATTATTTGGAAAAAATAAAAATCAACAATCAGCTTGCGCTCGTGCTGGGCGCGACGAAATCCGTCAAGACTTCCAACGGCTGGCAAATCGCGGATTTTCAGTATTATGTTTGCTCTAATTATTATTCCTCGCTCGTCCTGTACCAAATTGTACCGAGCGGCAACGGTAGTCTCATCTGGCGCGGAGATTACGTCTTGTCTCCCGAAATGGCTTCACTCAAAGGCGTCGAACGCCTCTTCAGCGAAAATATCCTCCTCAAAGAAGTCAAAAAAACCCTTGAATATTTCAAAGAAGATTTGAAATAGTAGCGAACGCTATTTCCCGCCCATTAATACAGCTAGAATCAAGATGCCGAGTAAAACGGCGATAATGGTAAGGATATTGACAAGAGGTTTAATGGCATCTTTCGCTTGATCCGGAAGAGAAGCAAGCTGGGTTTTTACGTCTTCAAGATTTTTACTGATTTCTTCCATTTGGCTTACTAGTTGATCAATTTGAGTTTTGGCCTTTTCTTTTTCCTCTTCAGTAAGATTGGTATCCTCGATTTCTTGTTTAAGTAAATCAATGAGTTGCTGATTAGTGGAGCTATTGATATTTTGAAGCAAATCCGGTTGATTGGTATTCGCCAGAGCCGAAGATAACGCTTTTTGTAGCGTATCGACTAACTCAGGGTGTTGCCATACATAGGTTACTGTAAATTGCGCGGCGGCCGTTGCTTGATCGTTAATGCCTGTACCAATCGTGCTGGCATTTTCACTTAAATATTTATTGAGTTCTTGTTTGTATTGAGTGTAAGTGGCCGAAGAAAGGTTTTGGGAAAAAATAGTCAAAAAGTTACTTTTTGCGAGTGCGCTGAGAGAAGAAATATCTATGGATTGAGCATGTGTCATGATCGCACTGAGCAATAGTCCAATCATTAAAACAGTGGGTAATTTTGTGTTCATGGAGGTCTCCTATGGGGTTTGTTTATATATCGGACTTTTCCATGAAAAATTTAGCTATTATTTTAAAAATTAATACTTCAATACCAATGAGTTAGAATGATAAAGTCATTCGGCGATTCGAACAGCTTTTCCGACTTATTTATCCCACCAATCATGATTGTTTTTTAACTGCGACGTACCGCGTTTCAGGCGCTAAAAAACAGGTGTATTTTTGCGGGAAAGTTGACAAAAAACTCATCTCGATTTTCATACATAACATGCTATTTTTATTCCGTGATTGCCTTTTTATATGGAAAATTGGTGGAGGCGTTGCCGATGAAAGTCGTGCTGGACGTCAATGGCACGGGATACGAAATCCTTGTGCCGCTTTCCACTTTTGAAAAGCTTCCGCCGCTCGGCTCTGGCGTCAAAATCTTGACTCATTTGCAAGTGCGCGAAGATGAGCACACGCTTTTCGGATTTTTCACAATCGAAGAGCGCGATCTTTTTAAACTTCTCATCGCCCATGTCTCCGGTGTTGGACCCAAAATGGCGCTCACTTTACTCAACGGATGCAACGTCGAACAACTCAGGGCCGCGATTGTGCATGGCGACACCGCTTTTCTTTCTCGTCTCAAAGGCGTCGGTAAAAAAACCGCCGAACGCATCGTGATTGAACTCAAAGACAAATTCGGCATTCCTTCTGCGGCAACGGCTCTCTCCATGACCGCTCCGCCTGCAGACCAACAAAAACTCAACGACGTTCTGCTGGCGCTTCTTTCTCTCGGCTACAAACAGCCCGACGCCCTTCGCGCGCTCAAAGACCTCTCGCCTTCGTTACCGCAGGAGACCCTCTTGCGTGAAGCCCTGAAAAAAATTTAAAAACACATGAGATAGTCATCATAAAAAATGAAGTCGATGAGGAGACGAAGGCGTAAGATATGCTTGGATTCATTAATGTTATTTTGACGATTCTCGTTGTCAGTTTGATTTACCGAATCTTTCGTCTTCAAAAAATAAAAAAAGAGCTACAAAAAGAGCGTGTTTTATTTCAAACATTTATTGACAGTATCCCTTACCAAGCATTTCAAAAAGACGCGCAATTGCGATATTGCCGATTCAATAAAGCTTTTGAAATATACTCTAAGACACCGCGTTCTGATATTCTCGGGAAAACCATTTTTGATGTGTTTCCTTATGAGCGCGCCCAAAAAATCAACGACATGGATGTCCAATTTTTATCGTCGCCGGAAAAACAAATCCGTTATGAAACTATTCAACTCGATGGATACGATCAATGGCGGGATTATCTTGTGACAAAAACAAAATTTTATCAATCGGACGGTGCGCTCGCCGGTTTTGTTTCTCATGCGTTTGATATTACGGAGCAAAAGAATCTCGAACGCGCACTCATTCAAACGAATAAACAACTCTGCTATCAAAGAGATCAAATGCTCACGAGCTTGGAAGACGCAGGAAACATCCAATTAAATATTTTACCTGAAAAATCCGTCATTTATGATGCATTTCGTCAAAATATCTTCATTTTCTTTAAGCCGAAGGATCGTGTGAGCGGTGATTTTTATTGGTTTACGAGGACAAAGAACTTTTTATTATTAGCTGTGGCGGATTGCATAGGGCATGGCATTCCAAGCGCATTGATGACTATTTTGGGACATTCTCTTTTGGAATATATCGTGCACGAGAAAGAAATTGTGCGTCCCGATCTTATTTTGGAACATCTTGAAAACAAATGGCGAGCTTCTTTGCAATTACGCGATTCTCAAAGCGAAATCGCCGACGGCATGGAATTGGGGTTATGTGTCTTTGATTTCGGAGCATCTCAGTTGCAATTTTCCGGCGCGCGCAGACCTCTGTATCATGTTCACGACCGCACTTTGGAACAAATAGACGGTTCGCCTTTTTCCATCGGAGGACGCCACATCAAAAAAGAAAAAACATTTGCATTACATACGCGATCTTTTGTTGCTGATGACGTTTTTTATTTAAGTACAGATGGTTTTTATGATCAACTCAATGAGAATGGACGCCGTTTCATGTCCAAACCTTTTAAAGATTGTTTATTATCCATCGCTGATCAACCTATTGTGGAACAAGAGCAACGGCTTGAGGCGCAATTTCAACAATGGAGAGGAAATAAATTTCAAACGGATGACATTCTGGTCGCAGGAGTGAAAATATGACGACTTTTCATTCTCTTGGTTTACAGGATCCGGAACATCTGCTTATTCAAAAAACTCAAAACGACATTGGCATTTATCGAGGCAGTTCTTTGGGAGTGATCTATGTGCCGCAAATTTTGAAAATGCTCAAAAAAGGTATTACACGTGGCGAAGATTTGCGATTTCGCAATATTGAAGAACTTCAACTCGCATTTGAGGAAAAGAGATGCATTTATGCTTTGGATGCTCGTGGGGAAATTATCGGATTTGTGTTTTTTTATATTCAACATTCGGTTCCCAGTAAAAAACCTTTTCTATATCACTCGGCGTTTATCATTCAACCTTCTTATCGGAGTCGAGGATTGGGTAGAATCATGAAACAAATAGCTTTCGGAATGGCTCGGAATTCTCATCCCAAGGTAGATATTCTTTCATTAACATGTCATCCTGCTATTATCGCATTCAATCAAAAGCTTGGATTTCAAGAAATTACGTTGTCAAAAATTTTTGAAATCTTCGGTTTTGATGTCAGTCATGATTTTGCCGATTGTCCGAATTTATCGATTCAAATTCAAGAACGTGTTTCTAAAAAGAGCATTTCCAAAGACATACGTATTGTTCATACTCCAACGGGGCGAATATTTAAACCTATGGTATTTTTTGCTGATGAGAATGCCAAAATCGTACAGTAATAGATATTTTTATGAAAATACATGCGACAGCGGTAGTGGATAAAAAGGCGGAATTGGCAGAGGGGGTCGAGGTGGGGCCGTATTGTGTGATTGGGGCGAATGTGAAGCTCAGCAGAGGTTGCGTGCTCATGCACCATGTTTCGCTGGCCGGATCGACGACCATTGGGAAGCAAAATGTGTTTCATCCATTTTGTTCCATCGGGGGTAAAACACAGGATTTGAAATACGCGGGCGAGCCGACTTTTTTAGAAATTGGCGATGGAAATGAATTCAGGGAATTTGTCACCATCAATCGCGGCACGGGCAAAGGCGAAAAAACTATTATTGGATCGAATAATCTTCTTTTGGCGTATAGCCATGTCGCGCACAACTGCGTAGTTGGCAATCATTGCGTTTTTTCAAATAATGGGACGTTGGCTGGACATGTGACGGTCGAAGACCATGCTGTGATCGGTGGCTTGGCGGCGGTGCATCAGTTTTGCCGCATCGGTCAGCATGCGATGATCGGCGGATGCTCCAAAATCGTCCAAGACGTCCCACCGTATTTCATTGCCGACGGTAATCCCGCCGAAATTCGCGGTGTCAATTTCGTCGGCTTGCAACGTAAAAACTTTTCCGACGAATCCATTAAAATCCTCAAACAGGCTTGGAAAATTCTCTACAACCCCAAATTTAATACCTCCCAAGCTCTCGATCAACTCCAGAAAAAATTCCCCCATTCTCCCGAAGTTCAAACCCTCATCCGCTTCATTGAATCCTCCCAACGCGGCATTATTCGCTAGCCTACACATACAAATTATCCTATTGATTTTAATGGATCATTGGAGGCTCTACCTCCAAACCTCCGCTTAAGGGCGGTAGCCCTTAAGTAGGTTTCCATAAAAAATTACAGGAGAAAATTTATGCATCATGTGGAACGAATGATTGAATTTGAATTTGTGCGAGCGACGGAGAATGCGGCGTTGACGGCGATTCATTGGTTAGGGCGAGGAGAGAAGGAAAAGGGCGATGCGGCGGCGTGCGACGCGATTTATGGGGTCTTTGATTTGATGAATATTCGCGGCGAGGTTGTAATTGGAGAGGGAATTAAAGACGATGCGCCGGGAATTTTCTTGGGGGAGAAGTTGGGCACGTGGCGCGCGGGATCGCCAAAGTTTGATATCGCTTTGGACCCGATCGACGGCACGACGAATTTGTCCAAAGGGTTGCCGAACTCCATTTCGGTGATCGCGGCGGCGCAAGTGCCCGATGAGTTCGATCATGTCATGAAAAATATTACGAGTTTCTATTGTCACAAAATGGCTTACGGACCGGCTGTCGTAAAAGCATTGAAAAAGGGACTCTTTACGCACATTGATCTAGATACTCCCATCAAGGATGTACTCAAACTCGTGGCGGAAGCTACAGGCAAACGCATTCACGAAGTCGTCGTTTGCGTCTTGGATCGTCCGCGCAATAAAAAATTCGTGGACGAGATTCGCGCAGAGGGCGCGGCGCTCAGAATGATTTCAGACGGCGATATTACGGCGGCGGTAGCGCCGGCGTTGCCGGATTCGGGCGCGGATTTGTATGTAGGCATTGGCGGAACTCCTGAAGGTATTTTGGCCGCCGCCGCTTTGAAATGCTTGGGCGGAGAAATTCAAATGCGCGTATGGCCAAGAGACGAAGAAGAAGCCAAAGCCATCAAAAAAACCATGAGCGCCAAGGATATTAAAAAAACCTATCACGCGGAAGATTTAGTGATTGGAGACAGCTCGATATTTTGCGCGACGGGCATCAGCGACAGCCCTCTTTTGCCGGGTGTCAAACTCATTGGCAATACGGCGACGACGCATTCAATTTTGATGCGCGCGCATAGCCGCACCGTACGTTATATTCGCGCCGTGCATAATTTTGACCACAAAACCATTCGTTTGAGATCGGATCGAAAAGAACACGCCTTAACAACGTGATGTTTATATGGTTAAGCAATAATTATTTGCGTTAATTTTTAAACGCGTTTATTGACACAACTTAAAATTCGTTGCATATTGAATTTCCTTTTTATGCCTAATATTCCAGAAGTTATGGAAGCTCTAAAACAATTAAATGTTTTGGAAGACGAGCTCCAAAAAACAAAAAAAATAGAAACACAAGAAACTCTCAAAAAGAAAATTGAAGTCGAGCAAGCCAAGCTTCCCAAGCCGATTCAAAGTCACCACAATCGTATCCGTCTCAAGGGCCGTCCTAGCGTAGCGCCGGTAAAATTGAGCGCTTCTTCAGCGGGCAAATGGCTGTGCGGATGTTGCCATATCGAAATCTCTCGCGGCTTCCACGGCAAACTCCAAGCCGCCTCTGACATCAACGTCTGCGAAAACTGCGGCGCGTATCTTTACCTGAACAAAGAAGAATGAAAAGCGAAAGCTAAAATTGCTCTCCCCTCAGCAAGCTGAGGGATGTCACGCAATTTTTCGCTTCGCGAACCGCTTTCGCTCTTTCATTGCGAGCCGTCGCGACTCGGTCGCACGGCGTGGCAATCTATCTCTATCGTGTGTATTGCATTTTTTCTGCGCGATTCATCCCCGTAGCAACATCTACGGGGTATTCTCGCGTCAAAAGATAAATTTCATCGTTCATTCACAAAGAGATTCTACTGCGAGTAAGGATTCATGGCGGCGCTGGCATTGACTATGGGGACAGGTTTGTAGAGGTAAGTTTCCAAGCGCTGAAAATTTGTAAGACCGGCGGGATTGCCTTGTTGAGCCGAACGGCTGTACCAATAGAGAGCTTTTTCAAAATTTTGTTTGGCGCCAAAACCGCATTCGAACATCGCGCCTAAGTTATTTTGCGCTTCGGCAAAATCTTGTCGCGCGGCTTGTTGATACCAATACACAGCTTCTTCCAAATCCTGAGTCACGCCATAACCGTTTTCATAGAAAAAACCCAAACTATTTTGCGCGGGAGCGTGGCCTTGTTCGGCGGCTAAAGTGTAATATCGCACGGCTTCCTCTAAACTTTGAGTCACGCCATAACCATTTTCATAAAGAACAGCCAAGTTGTATTGAGCGACGGCGATGTTTTGTTTAGCGGCTTGAGTCAACCACTTCACAGCTTCCTTGTCGTTTCGTTCGATGCCTTTGCCTTGGATGTAATTTAATCCGATAATCGATTGAGCGATGGCATTGCCTTTTTCCGCTGATTTGAGGTACCACTTGGAAGCTTCAACATCATCCTGAGGCACGCCTTTGCCTAAAGAATAAAGTGTCGCCAAATTGGCTTGAGCTTTTGCGTGGCCATGTTCAGCGGCTTTGCGATACCATGAAGCCGCAATTTCATAATCTTGAGGCACACCTTCGCCCTTTTGGTACATATAACCGAGCGTATTTTGAGCATCGATGTTGCCGTTTTCGGCGGCTTTTTGATACCATTTGGCGGCTTCTTGAAAATTTTGAGGCGCGCCTTGGCCGGTCTCATAACACATCGCAAGAATAGATTGCGCTCGAACATCTCCTTGTGCGGCGAGAGGTTCGTACCATTTTGCCGTATCGATGTATCCGCGTTCATCTAATCTGGCAATCGCCGAGTAACTCTCAAAGAGGAAATCGCGGATATTTTTTGCGCTTTGACGCGTGGCTCGTTGAGTCCATTTTGAAATCGATTTGCCGTTACTGCGGCCGCTCAAGCCGATGGTATCTTTTGTCTTTTCCCAGAAGGTCACGCCTTTTTCGGTGACGGAAGAAATCATGTTTTGGAAGAGAATCCAAAGAAAAAATAGAATCCCCAATACCCACACGAATTTGCTTTTAAGCAATTTCTTCACCGTATTGTAAATCAGTTCCATAATACACCTTTACTGTATCTACTTTTTAATGTGGCGTTCGGTCAATGGCGTCAAGGGAGGATTATGAGCACCCTGTCAGAGAAGCTATACGAGGAGCGATATGATCCAAAGGCAAAACTTCGTCGGCAAGATGGCGTTCGGCAATGGCTCTGGGCATGCCGTACACGACGCAAGTTTTTTCATCCTGAGCCAAACAATAGCAGTGTTGATGTTTTAGAGATGCGGTGCCATTCGCCCCATCTTCACCCATGCCCGTCAAAATAACAGCGAGTACTCCTCCATGAAATATCGAGGCAACGGAGTTAAAAAGAACATCGACGGCTGGGCGACAGGAATTGACGGGAGGAGATTCATCAAGCGCGAGCACATATTTAGATGGATCATGAGGATGATGTTTGATCGTCATGTGTTTGCCTCCGGGAGCAATCCAAACAGTTCCCGGGGCAATGGATTCGTTTTCGATGCCTTCCCTAACTTGTAGCGCAGATTTTTTACTCAAGTGATCCGCCAACGATGCTGTGAAAATAGGCGGCATGTGTTGAACAAGTAAGACGGGGCAAGGAAGATTTTGAGGAAGGGAAGGAATCACTACGCCCAAGGCATTGGGGCCTCCGGTGGATACGCCGATGACCACGAGATCAATTTTGGCAAGCTTAATCGACGGCCTTGGGAGAACAGGCGCACTGACCGTGGGTTTAAGTTCAACTTTCTTTTCTCGAACTAAACCGCGCGCGCGAACGGCATTGATGACGCGCTTGAGTTCTTCCACCAAAGTACGCATCGATTCTTCCGCATTTTTCTCTTTGGGTTTGGAAACAAAATCCAGTGCGCCCATATTGAGCGCTTGGATGGTAATTTCCGCATCGCTGGTAGCTACGCCGCTGACCATGGCGACGGCGATGTCCGGATATTTTTCACGAATTTTTTGAAGTGTTTCAATTCCGCTCATGCCGGGCATAAAAACATCGACCAATACCAAATCTACCATCGAAGTAGCCAACTTTTGTAAGGCAATTTCCCCATTGGCGGCGGTTCCGACGACCGCAGTGTCTTGGATTTGAGAGACCGCTCTGTCGAGGATTAAACGATACATGGCTGTATCATCCACAATCAGAACATGAACGGTCTGTTCATTTTTCATATAAGACTTAAGACCATACCTTTCTTTTTGTGGAAAGCAATCCTTAGATGGAAAGCGTACGCTCAGTTTTTTTATCTGATGGAAGGCACGTCGATGGGATCAGATTCTTTTTTAAATATATTTTCAAGAGTGAGACGCAAACGTTCTTTGTCCAACTTAACTTCATAAGCGTCCACGCCCGCTTCTTTGCCCCTTTGATGATAACGCTCAGAAGACAAAGCGGTGAGCGCAACAATCGGTATCTTCTTTAATTTTTCATTGGAGCGTACGCGTTGAGTAAGTTCAAATCCATCCATTCCGGGCATTTCGAGGTCTGTGAGCAAGAGGTCATAATGATCATGGTTGAGTTTTTCCAGAGCTTCAATGCCATTGGCGGCGACATCGACTTGGCAAGCGAGTTCTTTGAGATATTGAATCTCTACGGAGCGGAAAAACGCGGTGTCCTCAGCCAAAAGAATGCGTTTGCCTTGGAGCGCAGAAGTTTTTTTGAGCCATTTGTATTTATCAGGATCGGCTTTTTCAAATAAACTATACACGTCCACAAAAACCACGAGTTCTTCGTTGATGACGGCCGAGCCAAGCACGCCGACGCCGCGCACAGTTTCTTCATCTAATGTCACGGCGCTTCTAACGACGTCCTCGATTTTGGTGGCGACAATGCCCATAGGAAAACGAACCAATTTGGGCACGATGACGTAGAGGGTTTCCGATTCATTTTCCGGACGCTTGACGGACATACAATCGTGTAAACGAAGCAAGCGAAGCGAGCTATCGCGATATTTGAGATACTCGCTGGCGCCGACATGTTCGATGTCTTTTGCGTGAATTTCTTCAATGCGAGCGACCAACGCTAAATTGATGGCAAATAATTCCGTCGGATCATTTCGGAACAACAAGAGCGATTGGGCTTCTCCGGCGGCGTCTTCTTTGAGTTGAAGGGAAGAATCCGCCAAAGCTTCTCTGTGAATTTCTTCGAATTTCAAATCCGCCAATTGCACGATGCCGCTCGAATCCAAAATCAATGCGACTTTGCCGTCGCCCATAATGGTGGCGCCGGAATAACTTTGCGCTGATTTCAAATAAGAACTTAATGGTTTAACAACAATTTCTTCGCTATCTAACAATTCATCCACAATCACGCCGTATCGATTGTTATTCACCTTCAAAACAAGAACGTACCCTCGGTCATGAATGGTGGTTTCAGATTTTTCCTTGTGATCAGAAGGAGTCGATTGAAGCTTGAGCACTTCGGCGAGACTGACCAATGGCAACAATTTTCCGCGCAAACGCAACACGGATACGCCGCGCACATCTTCCAAATGATGATTGATCCCTAAATTCACAATCTCTTCCAAATCCACTTGAGGCACCGCAAAACGGCGATCTCTGACACCGACAATCATTGCGGGAATGATGGCGAGCGTCAGCGGCAAACGCAAAGAAACACGCGTGCCTTTTCCCACTTGAGAATCCAATTCGACGCTACCGCCGACATTTTCAATATTGGTCCTCACTACATCCATGCCGACGCCTCGTCCGGAAAGATCGCTGACGGCTTCCGCCGTAGAAAAACCCGGCAAGAAAATCAAATTCATAGCCTGTCGATCGCTCATGCGTTCGGCTTCTTCAACTTTCAACACTTTCTTTTCGACGGCTTTTCTCTTCATTCTTTCGGGATCAATGCCTTTGCCATCGTCGATAATCTCAATCAACACCTGACCGCCAACGTGACTGGCGATCAGTTGAACGGTCCCCATGCGCCTTTTTCCGAGGCGTTCGCGCTCAGACGGCATTTCAATGCCGTGATCGACTGAATTGCGTATTAAATGGGTAAGGGGATCCGCCAAAGCCTCAATAATGGAACGATCCAATTCGACATCTTCGCCGGAAATTTTAAGATCGATCTCTTTTTCGAGTTTTCGGGAAAGATCGCGAATAATGCGGGTAAATTTTCCTAGAATCGTGCCGATGGGTTGCAATCGAGTCCGCATGACTTTTTCTTGCATCTCGGATGTCACCAAGCTGATATTCTGCAAAATGGTCGGCATGCCGGGAATTTGTTTGGAGGCGACTTCCGAAACGCGCAAAAGTTGATTGCGTCCGAGTACCATTTCTCCAGCTAAATTCATCAAGTCATCCAAGAGATCAACGGAAACGCGAATCGTTTCATCGGTCTTATGTTGCTTGGTTTCTTCGGTAGAATTGGAAGCGGGCGCTAATGAAGTATTGGGTGTGGAAGGTTGCATGGCGTTTTCTTTGACAGGGACAACTTCTCGAGAGATTTCCATAGACTTTTCCTCGATTTTGATAGGAGTGATCTTCTTTTCCATCACCGGAGGAGATATCGGCATAGAGGTCGGCATCGAAGACGTAGGCATAGGGATGGGCGTTGAAGCTGGAGCGGTCGGAGCGACGGGGGCGGGGACGGGAGTCGTAGGCACGGCAGGTGTAGAGGTTGCTCCTTCAAGAAATTGCTCGATGACAGACGTCGGAATCTCTTCGATTTGTTCTGCGGGAATATCGAGGGCATCAGGCATAGAAGCTTTGTCCAATAATGTAGACACCACAAAAACGTGAATGATATCTGTGGACATGGCATTCTCAAGGCCATCAATGCTGGAGATATCCGTATAACATTCTAAAAATTCGCCGAAAGATTCGATCTCTTTCAAAACATCCAACGGCGTTTTTTTCTTTTTATCGATATCTTTTTTTGTGAAAAGGCGAACTAAATAAATTTGTCGGCCTGTTTTAATAGCATCTTTTAATAAGTACGAATCCAAATCTTGCAAAACATGCAGGGGATCGGCGGCTTCTTTAGTGGAAAAAGGTTCTGGCCCTTTAGATTCTTCTTTTTGCTCGGAAGGATTTTGAAGTTGGGCCTGCAAAGAATTCATTTCTTCTTTGATGGATTGTTCCGCGCTGTGTTCGGGATCGCTAATCATCAAACGCAGTTTATCCGTACTGAAAAGCAAGGCATCGACCATGGATTTTGTGATCGGAAGCGTTCCTTCGCGGACCAGCGACATCATGTTTTCCATGGTGTGGGCGAGCGAGCCGATATTTTCCAGTCCTAAAAATCCTGCGCCGCCTTTGATCGTATGAACTGCGCGAAAAATGCGATTGATGACTTCAGTATCGTCTTTTTTTGCTTCCAGAACCACAAGGTCGGTTTCGAGCGTGTCCAAATGCTCTCGCGACTCTTGAATAAATCCGTCTAAAAGCTCTCGATCAAAATTTAACATAGAATTTTTATTGGATTCCGAATCGTTCGGTTAATTTGAGAAGCGAAAACATCCTTTTGATATCTTTTGAACATCCTGTCACGCGAAAGTGCCATGCTCGCTTGACGCATTCTTTGTATAATCCGATCAGAAGATTCAATCCTTGAGAATCAATGATGTTCACCTTGTTGATATCCATGCAAACGCCCTTAAGTTCCGAAGCTTGCTCCAACATTTTTTTCCACTCGACAAGTAAACGTTCCACAGAAGTTGAGAGGATGTCCTCTTCGACCACAATGATCCATTCAGTATCTTGTTTTTTATAATAAACGCTCATAATTTTTCATGCGCGAGAGCCGCTTCTTCCTCTAAGGATAGGATTTTGGATGTTTTTAAAGTCACCAATAATTGTTTTTCCAACTTGATAACCCCGCTTAAAAAATGCCCGCTGACGCCATGGGTATGTGTGGGCGGCGGCTCAATCATCGAAGAATCCACACTCACCACGTCGCCGATGCGGTCCACCAATAAACCGACGAGGTCTTGAGAAGTAGTATCCTCGATTTCTTCGCGCGAACGCGCGCGATCGATCTCCGTGTTCGTTTTAAGAATAATGCAACTCGAAGAAGATTGAATATTCCTTGCACCGAGCTCCAGACGAACGCCTAAATCGACAACCGTGACAATTTGCCCTCGGAGATTTAACAAACCGCGCACATATTCCGGCGCAAGGTCTACGGGCGTAATATCCAAATTACGATTAATTTCCCGGACAAGGAGAATATCAATTCCAAAAAGACACTGATCTAAATAAAACGTAATAAACTGTCGATTAGCCACAGCACGCTCCGGTTTGTTTAAGGAGGCATTCTTACAGTTTTTCTTCTATTGTCAACATTACGACGCAAGAAAGACAACAAATCGTTTACTTGCCTAACTTCTCGATGATTTCAGAGGAAATGTCGCAATGGGGATATACGTTTTGGACGTCGTCGTGATCGTCTAGCGCTTCAATCAATGAAAGCACTTTTTGGGCGGCGGCTTCGTCGGTGATCGGCGCAGGATTCGTGGGAATATAAGTGATTTTACTTTCTGTAATTTTAATTGAAGCGGCCTTAAGCGCTTTTTCAAGAGCATCGAATTTATCTACGGGAGCGGTGACTTCAATCGTGTTGTCGTCGGCAACTTTTACATCGTCAGCTCCCGCTTCGAGCGTGGCTTCCAACACAGCATCCTCGGACGAATTTTCCACCAAGAACCATGCCACTTTTTTAAACATCCACGCGACACTGCCGCTCATGTTGCCGCCGCTTTTGGTAAACAAAGAACGCATCTCCGCGGCGGTGCGGTTTTTGTTGTCGGTCGCCACTTCCACCAAAAGCGCCACGCCGCCCGGCGCGTAACCTTCGTACATCATTTCCTCAAACGTCACACCCTCGATTTTTCCGGTGCCTTTATTAATAGCATTCTCGATCTTATCCGCGGGCATGCTCTCACTGCGCGCGGCTTCGACCGCCGTACGCAAACGCGGATTGAAACCCGGATCGCCCCCGCCCATCTTCGCCGCCATCGTAATCTCCCGCGACAGCTTGCTGAAAAGTTTCCCCTTCCGCGCATCCGTCACCACCTTGTACCGCTTTACCTTCGCCCAATGACTATGTCCTGCCATAATTTGTAGTGTGTTTAAGGACTTCGTCCTTAAAAATCCTACTTAAGGGCTACCGCCCTTAAGAAACCCTTCATGTGTGCGTTTGTGTGCGCGCGAAGCACGCACACAAA
>JBMONL010000027.1:0-17121 GCA_049324635.1 Verrucomicrobiota bacterium
AATATCGTCGGTGGCGCTTGCATCCGCCAACCTTACGCCATGTCGAACACACCCGAAAAATTTTTTACCCGCTTGTCTTTTAACTATTTCCGATGCTATCTTCTCTCAACAGTTGGACACTACTGATGCTTCTTATTTGATACAATGCGTCGATAGGTTTGCCGGCCTCAAGCATGCCATATCCTTGACTGAGTCCTCGGACGTGTTGAGCATGGATAGGAAGCAATTTTTTACGAAAAACTTCAACCAAATGCGAACGCTCCAGTAATTCCTGCGCGCACATTTCCAAAACTGATTGCGGATTAAACCAAGGGTTTTGCATTATTTACCTTTGTTGTGTGTTATCGCCTCGAAGATGCGTTCCTGTCAAAGAACTAGAGCTAGGAGATATCACGATTTTACGGCTTATTTTTGAGGGTATAAATCGGTCTTTTCTTATCGTGCTCGCGAATTCATTTAAGATAGATTGCATGGCGGGAATTCCGCGATTTTGAAGCGTGCGATGCAAAACGACGAAATAAGGATGTTGTTTTTCTGCAATTTCCATGGCTTCTTCTCCTCGACCGCGATCAACAAGCCATGCAATATGTCTTAGAAATCCTTTTGCGTTGTTGGCGCCGTCGGAGGCTTTGGTGATACAGGTCACATCCATCGTTTCTCTGGGATTGCTGTAGTGCGATTCAGTCCATTCTAACTTATCAACGCCGCCACCTTTTCCGGGGAACGTCATTTCTTCTATGCCTCTCACTATCAGAGCGGCTTTTTCTTTCCCTAAAAAAGGAGCCATTGCGTCGAAAACAATTTTTTCCCATGATCCTCTGGGACGCTTTTCACCGACATCGTGATTCATGGCGATTGCGCCGACGATTTCCACTAGACGAGGCGACTGGTTAACGAGAATTCTTATAGGAAGCGCCATGGTTTGCATTCCATGTGAAAGATAAGGCGCATGTTGAATGTTGGGATCATCCGATTGAACTAATCGCCTCACTTCCCCATCATACAGAGCGTCGCCTATTTTAATGGCTTTTTTAAATAAAGGCCGAATTCTTGGATTATTGTAGATGGCTCCAAGTAGAATGGTCTTCGTTTTTTCAACAGGCATTTCCAATGAATAGGATTCTCGAATCGCGCGACTGATAAGGCCGATGACTTGCGCCTCATAGGGAAATTGGCAAACATCTCTACCCTCCGAGGCATGTTGTTTTGTATAGATACCTAGAGCGCTCTCCAATAAAGAATGCACTTTTGAACGAATATCGCAGGACTCTTTTCTGAGTCTCATTCGGCTTTCAATGTATGTTAAGCTAGGAAAATCCATATTTATGAATGTGTCGTTCTGCGCGAAACGTCAAATCGTATTCTTAAATGCTTACTATAAGTAGTTTATGCATAATTCAAAAGACTTCTTTTGCGCTCGGAGTCGCCCCTTCGTTTGCATCATTTCTATAAAGCCACAAAACTTTAAAGGGTTGTCGAAAAATTTTTCTTTTTTCTGCTTGTAAGCCGCCGATCACCTATTAGAAGATTAACCTCCCTTTGATATGAATTCTACGGCAACTATCCTTGATCCGACCGACGTATGGTCGCGTATATGCGTAGAGTTGCAGAAGCTGATTTCGCCGGATGCGTTTCGTCGGTGGTTTTCTTCGATTACGCCAATGGGATTTGACGCGGGCAAGCTTTCCTTGGGCGTGGAGAATGTGATTTATCAATATTGGATTGAAGAAAATTATTTGCCGCAGTTACGCGAAGCGGGATTGCAGATTTTAGGCAAACCGATTTCGGTAGTTTTTGAAAATGTAGCCGGAGCGGAATCGCTTCCTCAGCCGCAAAAAGCGCGTTCGATTGCGGAGTCTTTGCCGGAAGCGAGCGAACTTGTGGCGCGCTATACGTTTTCTAATTTTGTGGTCGGCGCGAATTGCCAATTTGCGCACGCGGCGGCGGTAGCAGTAGCGGAAGCTCCGGCGAAAACTTACAATCCGCTCTTTATTCATGGTTCGGTAGGGTTGGGAAAAACGCATTTGCTTCACGCGATTGGCAATCATATTCGCGCGAAGAAAAAGAACGCTCGCGTGGTGTATGTGACTTCCGAGCAATTCACGAATGAATTTATTTCCGCGATTCAACACGGCGAGTTGATTAAATTTCGCAAGCGCTATCGCCAGGCCGAAGCGCTTTTGATTGATGATATTCAATTTTTTGCCGGCAAAGAGCGATCGCAGGAAGAATTTTTTCATACGTTTAATGCACTGTTCGACGGCAATAAGCAGATCGTTCTCACCAGCGATGTGCCGCCGAGCGAGGTTAAAAATCTGGAGCGTCGGCTGGTTTCGCGGTTTGAATGGGGACTGACGGCGGAATTGCAACCGCCGGATATCGAGACGCGATTGGCGATATTGCGCAAAAAAACCGCTCAAATGCAGGTGCGTTTGGGCGACACGGTACTACAATTCATTGCCGAGCGCGTGAAATCCAACATTCGACGACTGGAGGGAGCCTTGAATCGTGTGGCGGCGTGGGCGGCATTGCACGATCGGCAAATCACGCAAGCGCAAGTCGAGGATCTGCTGAAAGATTTTGTTCAACAGGAAACGCGGCACGCCGTAACGATTGAAGTGATTCAAAAACACGTGGCGGAAGGTTTTGATATTCGTATGGCGGATATGACGAGCAAACGTCGCCCGAATAATATTGCCGTTCCGCGCATGGTGGCGATGTATCTGAGCCGGCGGCTCACGGCAAAATCGTTGCAGGAAATCGGCGAAGCATTTGGTGGACGCGATCACGGCACGGTACTTCACGCGGTAAAAACCGTGGAAGAAAAATTACAATCGGATCAACAAATTCAACAAATGGTGAATTTTCTCACCACTAAGCTCAGCGCGTAAAATTCGTGTGGAATTTCCACTGTGGTGCGATACTCTTTTGCGATGACCGTTGTGCCTCTTTTTGATTTGAAGGAACAAAATCGTGCGTTGGAAGATTCGTTTCGAACAGCGTTTGACCGCGTTTTGGCGTCCGGGCAGTTTATTCTCGGAAAAGAATTGGAACAATTTGAGGAAAAGGTCGCCGCGTATCTCGGGGTTCGGCATTCCATCGGCGTTTCTTCCGGCACGGACGCGCTTTTATTGGCGCTGATGGCACTCAAAATTCAACCCGGCGACGAAGTGATCTGTCCTTCGTTCACATTTTTTGCCACAGCGGGAAGCATTGCGCGATTGGGCGCGGTTCCGGTTTTTGTCGATTGCTGTCCTGTGTGTTTTAATATCGACGCGGAAGACGCGGCGAAAAAAATTTCCAAAAAAACACGAGCGATCATGCCTGTGCATCTTTTCGGACAAGCGGCAAATATGGACGCGCTGGCGCGACTGGCTGATGGCAAAAACATTGCTATTATTGAGGATGCGGCGCAAGCGATCGGTGCTATACATAAAAGCAAAAAAGTCGGCGGCATCGGGACACTCGGCGCGTTTAGTTTTTTCCCAACAAAAAATCTCGGCGGCTTCGGCGATTCCGGAATGTTGACCACCAACGACGGCGCTCTCGCCGATTTTGCGCGCATCCTGCGCGTGCATGGTTCCAAGCCGAAATATTATCATCATCATGTCGGCGGAAATTTTCGTATGGATCCGTTGCAAGCGGCGTTGCTCTCCGTGAAATTGAATCATCTCGACGAATACGCGGAAAACCGACGTCTCAATGCGCGATTTTATAGCGAGAATTTGTCAAAAATCTCCGGCGCGGCGCTTGCGGTTCACGGAAATCATTGCCCTATCGAACCTGATTTTAGCGGCGCGAGGCTGATTTTGCCCACAGAGTGCGAATACAATCATCACATCTGGAATCAATACACGCTTCGCGTGATCGGCGACAAACGCGACGCGCTTCGGCAATTTTTACAGGAAAACGGCGTTGGCGCGGAAATTTATTATCCGGTTCCTTTGCATCAACAAGAATGTTTCAAACCATTCATCAAAAAATCGCAGAAACTTCCTCAGAGTAAAAAAATCGCGCAGGAATGTTTGAGCATTCCTATTTTTCCGGAATTGACGTCTGCGCAAAAAACGCGCGTCGTGGAGATGATCGCCGAATTTTTTAAGAAGCGGTAACGGCGCTTTGAAAAGCTTGCGCCAAGAGAAGCGTATTTTTTTCGACGGAGAAATTTTCTTTCACCCATGAGTACGCATTTTGAGTCACGCGTTTTTGCAAGGCGGAATCTTGATGGAGTCGCACGATAGCATCTGCAAATTGTTGAGAATTTCGAATATCGGCAAGCAATCCTGTGTTTTCATGTATGACCGCTTCCTGCGCGCCTTCGCCCAAAGAAGAAACCACCGGAACACCGTGCGCCATGGCTTCAGCAATCACATTCGGCAATCCATCGCGATCTCCGCTTGGATCGATAATCCCTGCATGTAAAAAAAAATCCGTTTTTTGATACGCGGCAACGACTTGTTCGTGAGATAACGCACCGGCAAGTTCCACTTCGTTTGAAAGATTCAACGATTGAATTTTTTTCTCAAGCGTTCCGCGTTCCGCACCCTCGCCGATGATTTTCAAATGGAAAAAAAACTTTTTTTCTTTCAAAATTTTACATGCGTCCAACAAAAGCGCATAGCCTTTTTTGGGAATCAATCGTCCAACGGCGAGCAGACGCGCAGGTTGATTGCTTATGACACGAGAAGAAATTTCAAAAAAAGTTTCCAATCCTCTTCGGGCGAGAATGATTTTTGCCTCGGGAGCCAACGTCGATAAATATTTTACATTAGCCTGAGTGGTCGTATGCGTAAAAGCGGCGGCGGATAATTTTTCTTTTAAAAAAGCGTCGCCGCCGTCGCGGTAAATATCATACGCGTGCGCGCCCATGGAAAACGGAATGCCTAAAATACGCGCGGAAACCGCGGCCGCCGTCGCGGGCAAAGTTGCCCATGCGCCGTGACATATTTGAACATTAAGACGCTTGAGCGTTTGGACAAAAGTGATGCCGACAATGACTCCCCACGCATTCGCAAAAAAATTTTCCGAAAAAAACCATCGTATTCCGCGCGAAGAATGTTTTTTTAACAAAAGAAAGAATTCTCTTAAAAGTTTGGGTTGCTTAAAAAGAATCTTTCCAAGCGTGAAGAAAAAATCGAATAAGAGAGAAATTTTAAACGTGTGTACGCGAAGCGTAGGCGTGAATTGACGGCATGCGAAAATATGAATTTTTACGCCGTGGCGCATTAGACCATTAATTTCTCTCTGGAGAAATGTTTGGCTCAAAACGGGATAACAAACAAAAAAGTAAGCGACGCTCACAACAAAGTCTCCAGATATTGCACAAGTTTGGGTGTGCTGTTAAAATGATCGCCCGGAGGAATTTTAAATTGCTCCAATTTTTTTTCGAAACGATAGAAAAGCGCCTCAGTCGGCGTGCGCGCGGTGGAAAAATCTCCGTAGCCGAGTGCGCGCACGTACCATGCATTCAAAAATTGCTCGAAGAGATTGGCGATGGGGAAACAGAAAATAGGTTTCCCAAAAAAGAGCGCCTCGGAAATTAAATTGTGTCCGCCATTGACGACGGCGTATGCGCAAGACGCCAAATCTTCGAGAATGGATTGCTGATGATAGGGTTTAAAAGTGATGTTTTTGTTGCGTTCCCATTGATTTTTGAATCCATAGACGATGGCAGGACGTTTCAGGTTTTCCAAAACTTGAATCAAAGCGGGAAATGTGGCGCTGGTTTGATACACTAAAATGTGATCGCCTCTGGAAGCGCGCGTTGACAAAACTTCGTGCCTTAAAACCGGCGAAAAAAGTTTATCGCATTGAGGATTTTTCAAAGACGGATGAAAAAAAGAAACGATACAATTTTCGCGCGTGCGGTTAAAAAGCAAATGATCGTTGAGCATCGCCAGCGCCCACGAGATGCGTTGATCGAGAGCTACAGGATAGCGACATTTTAAAAGAACATGCGAATGATTCACCGAGATACAGCGCAATCCTGCTTTGCGGCACGCAAAAGGAAGAAAAAATTCGCGGTCGCAAATCGCCAAATCCGGTTGCCATGTTTCGATGACCTTCAGAATTTTTTTGCTTATCCTTGGAATTTCTAACACACGTTGGGAGATTTGCTTAACGACTCCGCCGATATCCACGCTTTGATTGCGGTGCACCGTGCGCAAAACCGGCGTTTCCAAAACGAGTTTTTCGTCACGAAAAGCATCCGGCACGCGTCCTCCGCCCACAATATAAAATTCGTGTCCGCGCCATGCGTTCATGATGGCACGACTGCGCATGACATGCCCATGCGTATTGCCCATGATACCGTACAAGATTTTTGCCATGGCTAGTATTAGGATAGATTAAATTTTAGACAGAATGAACAGAATTTCTACAGAATTACTCTGTACCCCATTGCCCCTTAGCTTTCGCAAAGGGCAGAAAAGCGCGGAGCAATCATTCCGTAAATTTTGTTCATTTTTTCTAAAAATTCTTCTTATAATAATGCGCGGAAATTAATATGTTGATGTGCGAGTAAACAGGGATTTTACCCCTGCAATGAATATGAGCTTTTATTTGCATGTGCGCAAATAAAAGCTCAAAATGACATGCATGACACAAGAGGACAAGCAAGTTTTGCCTCCAAAAAAAGTATGGTATAATAGCTATATGCAAATTTTCCCACATTGTCATTCCCGCCTTGAGCGGGAATCCAGAGGAATAAAGGGAGGGAATTATATTTCTGGATTCCCGATGGGTCTCGCTCTGCGAGACCGCTCGGGAATGACAAATGAGGGATAAATCCGAGAAAATATTGCGACCTTTTTTGTCATACATTCTTTAAATATAAAAATGAAACTCAGAAAAACAATTGAGCCGCTACAAGGACCGGTGGACGCCGCGCCGATGGTGGACATTGTGCTTTTGTTGCTGATTTTTTTTCTGATTACGTCGTCGTTTGTATTTCAAGCGGGCATTAAAGTGGAGTTGCCGGCCGGAGCGGGCGCGGGCGGCGCGAATTCGCGGCATATTATCGCTTTATCGCAAAATCCTCCGATGATTTTTTTTAATGATCAGATCGCGACGTTGGAATCGCTGGAAAAACAATTTAAATTGATCGCGCGCGGTGAGCCGAATGCCACATTGGTTTTGAAAGCCGACAAAGACGTGTCTCACGGCACGGTGGTGCAAGTGATGAATTTGGCTATTCAATCCGGACTTTCCATTGTCATTGCCACGCAACCTGTCGAAAATAAACCCGTTGAAACAAAATGACTTTGCAACAGCTTTTGGATTTTCTACTTCCGGAAGAAAGGCGTTCGTTGGGAATTTTTATTCTTATTTCTGTGGCGTTGCATTTGTGCGGTTTTTTTCTTTTTAAATCTGCGGTTTTGTATTCCAAAATCGCCATCATTTCGCCTCCGCGTGTTACGCTTTTGACTTTTACCGATCCAAGCGGCCATGCTTCCACGTGGATGGATTTACTTGATCCGAGGCATGTCGCTTTTCCTGTGCCGACATTTCAATCTTCCACGATTAAACGCGAAGGATTTGATGAAATTTTACCGACGTTGGAATTGCCCGCGCAAAATATCCCTGTTTCGGCCGAGCCGATTTCTTTGCCTTCTGCGCTTGATGATTTGGCGAAACGCGCCGCGAAATCCATTGTACCTTCGACTACGTTGCCGATGCCGATGGTGGTAGAAACTCCGCCCGCTTTGAGTGGCACGGATATTTCCATTCAAGGCGCTTTGTCTAAACGCAATGTCATATATAAAGAGCCACTTCCTTTGGCGCGATCGTCTTTGACTCTTCTTCTTCCTACCCTATTACGCATGGCCGCGGATTCCCATGGTATTGTCGCTTACGTTTTGATTGACGAGTCCTGCGGTGATCCTGAGGTCGATCTTCTTGCCGTTCAAGCATTAAAAAATTGGCGATTCGCGGAAATCCCAGCCAAAAACGGTCTCCAATGGAGCAAGGTCGTCGTTTTTTGGGACGTTCAAACAACCGCCGCAGAAATCCAAACACCCCATCCATGATTTTAGAATCTTCCACGCTTTTTTTCATTTATCTGCTACTTTTTCTTGCGGTCATTCTTGCGGCATGGATAATCTTTTTGTGGCAACGCCGCAGTTCCGTCGCGAGCGCTCGCCGTTTTTTTATTTGTACGAATTGCGACGATGTTTTTGAAGCGGAACTGCCAAGAGTATGGGTACGGTGCCCTGCTTGTTACGCGCGCCATAAAATCAAAAATTTAAAAACAGTTTAATTTTTAAGGAGATTGATTTATGGGAATGTGGATCGGAAGAAATCGCAAAGCTCGTGTCACGTATGGATTTGACGAAATCGCCCTCGTGCCGGGTAGCGTAACGATGAATCCAAACGAAGTGGATTTTAGTTTTCAGCTCGGAAAACACACTTTCAAAGCACCCATTCTGGCGTCCGCGATGGACGGAGTCGTAGATGTGAATTTTGCGATTGCGATGGGAAAACTCGGCGGGCTCGCCGTGCTCAATCTCGAAGGCGTACAGACGCGCTACGATAATCCTTCAGAAGTGCTCTCACAAATCGCTCAAGCCGACAAAGACGAAAGCACCAAGCTGATTCAACAACTTTACGTTCCGCAGATCAAAGAAGAACTCATTACCAAGCGCGTTAAGGAAATGAAAGCGGGCGGCATTATCGCCGCGGTTTCTTCCATTCCGCAAAAAGCCGAAAAATACGGCAAGATCGCTCAAGAGGCCGGCGCGGATATTTTTGTCGTGCAATCCACAGTTTCTACTGTGCGTCACATTTCCAACGAATACAAAACGCTCGATTTGGAAAGATTTTGCAAGACGATGAAAATTCCCGTCGTGATAGGCAATGCGGTGACATACAATGTTACGCTCGAACTCATGGAAACCGGCATCAGCGGCGTGCTTGTCGGCGTCGGGCCCGGTGCGGCTTGTACCACGCGCGGAGTGCTCGGCATCGGAGTGCCGCAAGTAACCGCGACAGTCGATTGCGCCGCGGCGCGCGATGCTTATTTCAAAAAAACAGGAAGATATGTTCCAATTATTACCGACGGCGGCATGGACAAAGGCGGCGATATCTGCAAAGCGTTTGCATGTGGCGCGGATGCCGTGATGATCGGTTCGGCATTTGCGCGCACGTCCGACGCTCCCGGCGGTGGTTATCACTGGGGCATGGCAACGCCTCATGCCAATTTGCCGCGCGGCACGCGCATCAAAGTCGGCGTCACCGGTTCGTTGCAACAAATTCTTTTTGGTCCCGCCACGCTCGATAACGGTTCGCAAAATCTCGTCGGCGCCATCGCCACTTGCATGGGCAACGTCGGCGCCAAAAGTATCCGCGAATTTCAAGAAACTGAAATCATCATCGCGCCTTCTATCAAAAGCGAAGGCAAGCTTTTTCAAACCATCCAAGGTATCGGTATGGGAAGTAAGTAAACCGTATGCATTGGATTGCACAATTGGCCGCAGTGGTTGGATTGCTAGGGATATTGGGATGGATTCTTTGGAGTGTGTTTACAAAATTTAAAACCGACATTCGTGAAGAAAAAAAGCGAGAAGTTCCGCTTTCATAGAGTCTATGATCGATAGTGTTATACTGGTTGCAAAATTCTGGCAGGACTCCTTGTTCTTCTGATTGCCGCATATTTTTTATTCAAGCACGCTTGGAGAGATTACCCAAAAGCCACGTCCGAAGAAAAACAACAAAGAGGATTATTCTTTTTCCATACGCTTAACTACGCATACTCATTTCAGCGGGGTTCGTTTCCGGGGCAGGTCCGAGTAAGTTGGTATGAATCGGAACAGAGCTACTGGTGAGGTAAAATCCCGCCGCCATTTGGTGCGGCAAAAGAATCATGGAGAGCGCCTCTTTCCAATTGCCATCCACCCAGTAAGGTTCGGCTAAAAAATCGCCGCGCTTGTTAAATTCGCCGTAAAACCAAGTGTAACTTTCCACGCCTTCGGCAAATCCTCCGGATTGCGCCACGACAAGCGAATTAAAATCTTCTTTTTCCTCAATCTGGCAAATCAGCTCGCCGCCGTCGCGCAATTCCCACCGCACATCCCAGTAATGAACTGCATCGCTCGACCAAGAACTGCCGTAGCGTTTGACTAACATGTAAAGTGAACGGGAAAAATGAAGCCAATCGTGGTCTGTCCATTGAGGCGGTTGAACAATTTCACGAACACGCTGAAGCCGAATCCGCCATTCGCCAAAAATTCTTTTAAATTCAACCAGTGAACCCGGCATGCGTGTGTCCTTTTTCCCAAAAAATATTTTTAACGCTTATAGCGGAATTTTTCGAGTTCTCTTAAACGCGAATCCAGTTGTTGGAGTTGAATATCCTGACGTTGATTTTTATCGCTCTGTGTTTGGACGGAAAGTTGAGCGCTTTTCACAATATTTTGTTGATCATCCAAGATGGATTGAACCCGAAAGAGATTTTTATTGATTTGTTGATCGGCTTTTTCCAGATCATCGCGCAACATCACCATTTCTTGACGCAATGAAACTTCCAACAAACTAATCGTCGCGCTCTGTTGCTGGATTTGTTTCCACAATACATATCCGCCCAGCGCGGCCAATGCGGCCACGACGAGAATCGAGAGGAAAACCGTGGATGCGGCGCTTCCTAAAATGACGTTCATGGTGCGTTGTTCGCGTTTTTGACGAGCAATATTTTCTCGCGCATGAATCGGCGCCGGATTGTTCATCGGAGTCGCCGTCTTGGACGCGGATTCTTTTTGAGCGGAAAAGCCACTACTTGTCGGATTGGAGGAGTAACTATAATTTTTTGGTCGTTCTGGTCCTTTGAATGTCACAGCGGTTGGGTCTTGCGTCAAGGGGTCTTCGGCCACACTGGATTTTCCAGTTTTAGGTGAATAACTTCCTTGAAAATTGAACTCCATCGAATTGGGTGATTGCTCCTTCATACCAACACAAAATATTAACACACATTTTTCACTTGGCCAGCCCAACTTCACACTATCTACGCTCACATAAGTAAAATGTATATTAACAGGATGAAGGAAAATCCCGCATGACGTGCGGGGTTTTTCAACAGCTGTCACAAAGAGCGGGGTCAAGTTTGCACATTCACAGAAACTGTGCATGTGCAACCATGACCCTTGATGACCCCTTGACGAGTCAGTGTAACCATGACCTCGCCGCATGCAAAATCTTGTGTGAAATGCAGGTTAAGGACTTCTGAGACCGTCTCGCTTTTATGGTAAAAACGCAAAAGAAGATTCCTTTTCGCATAGGTTTCTTGCGTTTTTCAAAAAATTGATTCAGATTACATAGAGAGATGAACCGGAAAATTCTCATTGTGGAAAACGATGGAGAGGTTGTCGCGCAATTAAAGGGCTTTCTTTCCCCTTCGGATGCGACGCCGGTGGAAATTCGCTCGGCAAGCGCCGGCCAAGAGGGGCTTCAACTCTGTCGTTCGTGGTCGCCAGATTGTGTCGTGGTTGATGTCCATCTACCGGATATGACGGGTGCGGCGCTAGTGGCTGAACTAAGCCATGCGGATGGCATTTTACCTTGTGCGGTGGTGATGGCGCGCCGTCATGGAGAAGAACCGGAGAGTTTCGAAGCTATTAGATTAGGCGCTCAAGATTGCGTGATATTGGAGCGACTCACAGCTCAAGGCATGACGCGCGCGGTGGAGCGATCGATTGAAAAATTCGCCATGTTGAAAAAGTTGCAGGAGCAACGGCGCGAATTGGAACAAGCCAATCAGGAATTAACGAAGGCGAGAGATTTCTTGGAACAAGAAGTGGATAAACGCACGGCGGCATTGGCGCAAACCAATGAACAGTTAAAAGAGGAGATCGCCGAGCGAAAAGCGATTGAAGAAAATTTAAAGGCGAGTCAGGAACGTTATATCGCGCTGGTGGCCAATGTGCCGGGCGCGATTTACAGTTGTTCCAACGCGCCGGATCGAAGCATCACGTTTTTGAGTCCATTTATCGAGCAAGTCGCTGGTTTCGCAACGAGTGAATTTGTGGAGCGGCGTTCGTTGCAATTGGAAGACATTATTCATCCGGATGACCGTAAAGAAGTTGCGGAAAAATTGCTTCACCAACTGGAAACGCAAGGGCATTATGCTTTGGAATATCGCGTGGTGCATCGCAATGGGACGACGTTATGGGTGCTGGACAAAGGACGGCAGATTTTAAATGAGAGCGGCAAAGTTATTTCGCTTGAAGGCATTATTTTTGACATCACGGAACGGCGGCATTTGGAAGAAGAGCGGCTCAAGACAAGCAAATTGGAATCGATTGGATTATTGGCGGGCGGCGTCGCGCATGATTTGAATAATATTCTCACGGCCATCAGCGCGAATGTGCAATTAGGGCTCATCGAGCATGAACGCGGGCAAAACGTAGAAGTGCGTTTGCAAAATGCAAACGCGGCGTGCAACAGCGCGGCGGATTTAGCCAAGCAATTACTCACGTTTGCCAAAGGCGGCGCGCCGGTGCGTCAACCGACGGATGTTGCGCATCTCATTAAAACCACTGTAGCATTTTCTTTACACGGTTCGAAAATTGTTTCCGAATTTCATATTGCCAATGATTTGTATTGGGCGGAAATTGACGACAACCAGATTGGACAGGTCATCAATAACTTGGTCATTAACGCCGATCAAGCTATGCCGACAGGAGGCCGATTGCTTGTAAGACTAAGTAATTATCAACACACCAGTCACGATAAATTAAATTTGTCCACTGGACCTTATGTGAAAATTTCTGTCGAGGATGAGGGAGGCGGTATTCCGCCGGAGCTATTGAGTAAAATTTTTGATCCGTATTTTACGACAAAAAAACACGGAAGCGGATTGGGATTGGCAACGGCGTACTCTATCATCAAACGGCATCGAGGATTAATTACCGTACAATCGGAAGTTGGCCGAGGTACTCGATTTGATATCTATTTGCCGGCGTTGCCGGATGGGGGGCGCCGCGAAGTCAAAACACCGGAAAGTCATATCAAGGGCGGCCACCGTGTATTGTTTATGGATGACAACGAACTCATTCGCATGGCCGTCAGCAATCTTCTCAACACCATGGGATACTATGTCTCTTTGGCGAGTCATGGTGAAGAAGCCATTATGTTGTATCGCCAAGGCATTATTAATGGAAAGCCGTTTGATTTTGTGATGTTGGATTTAACAGTGCCCGGCGGTATGGGAGGAAAAGACACCATTAAGCAACTTCAGCTCATTAATCCAAAGGTGATTGCTATTGTTGTAAGTGGTTATTCCGATGATGCTCTTATGGCGGATTGCAAAGCGCACGGTTTTCGCGCCGCTCTTACGAAACCTTTTACATTGCAAGCCGTCAAAGAAGTTCTTTCTCAAGTTGAATCTGAGTTAGCCGTGAAGACACCCGCACAAGTACAATAGCGGTTTGTGTGAATAATTAAAAAATAACTTTCAAAAACACTCTCTTTATTCTCCGTAAGAGCGAATTGTCATTAGAACGACACATCAGAGATACTTGTTCACATTATAATTCACAGTAAAATCTTTCTTAATATTTTGCTTTTCTGTGTTTGCCCGATACGTTCGCATTATTAACATGCATTAAGAATAAGATTATTTTTTATTTAAAAGATACTTATAATATACATGATAATAGATTCTTCAAAATATTGTGAAAGTCATCGCGATCATTAATCAAAAAGGAGGCGTTGGGAAAACAACAACGGCGATTAATCTTGGCGCATGTTTGGCGGAAAAAGGAATTTCAACGCTTTTGATTGATTTGGACCCGCAAGCGAATGCCACGAGCGGATTGGGGGTTGTTTGCGAACAGCATCAAAGTATTTATCCAGCGCTAATAGGAGAAAAAACGGCGCGTGAAATGGTGCAAGCAACTTCATACGCAAATTTATTTCTTATTCCTTCTGAAATTGATTTGGCTGGATGCGAAATTGAGCTGGCGCGGCTGGATAGTCCGCTGATACGCGTGAAAGAAGTCATTGAACCGCTTCGGCATGATATGGCGTACGAATATATTCTGATCGATTGCCCGCCGTCGTTGGGAGTTTTGATGACGAACGCGCTTGCGGCGGCAGAAGGATTAGTTGTGCCGCTTCAATGTGAATTTTATGCGCTCGAAGGCATCAAAAAGATTTTTGATTTGGTCACAAGAATGTCGCCGATTAATCCACATCTGAAAATTCTTGGCATTTTGATGACGATGTACGATACGCGCACGCGCTTGAGTCAACAGGTCGTCGAAGACGTCCACCAACATCTGCCGGACAAAGTTTTTCAAACCATTATTCCGCGGAGTGTGCGATTTGGCGAAGCGCCCGGCTTTGGTCAGCCCATTACGGTTTACGATCCTCACGGCATCAGCGCCAACGCATACCGCGATTTTACCGACGAATTTCTCATGCGTTGCAGAAATCATGTGAATGTTTAATTGAAAGATGCAAAAAAAACATCATCGCGCATTTACGCTTATTGAACTTCTCATAGTGCTGATTATTGTGACGACCTTATTGGGATTAACTTTTCCAGTGTTACAACTCACTCTGCAATCTTCCCGCAAAACCGAAGCCGTTGCTTTGATGACTGCGCTTCGTTCTGCTTTGCTCCAATACCGCACCGAATATGGCGATTGGCCGGCGGCGGTGACAAATTTTACAGATAGCAATGGAGATATTAGTATCGGCGCAAACCAATGGGGCGAATTGTATCGATCGCTTTCCGGTTATACCAATAGCGCCGATGGTTATCTCGCCGCAAATGGATCAACCAATAATACGCGCCATTTAATTTTCATGGAATTTCCAACAAAAACACTTTCTTCCAGCACCACAGAACCCTACTCTGCCGACGAATCTGCTCCTGCCGATGTGCAAAACATTCTCGATCCTTGGTTGCGTCCGTATCGCCTTCTCCTCGATGCAAACGGCGATAATCAACTCGAAGTTCCTCTTGATTCGCAAATGATCCAAGCTTCCATTGCGATTTGGTCGTTGGGTGTGGATACAAATTTTGCGACCTCTGCAATTACCTCGTGGAAATAGTCGCTTGACGTTTCGCGCAGAACGACATTATCTGCGAAGTGGCGCGAACTGTAGAACGTCCTCATAATGTAGCTCATTGCAAGATGAAGGGGTTGAATAGAATAGATCAAACCCAACATCTACATTGTTAAAAAAAATACAATGAAGGTTTGGTTTATCGGAGTGAAAAAATCCGTGCCATCCGCATTTTTCGTAGCTAAATTTCCTTCATGATGGCATGTTGGATAGCGAATAGAATCATTCAAGCGTTTGTGGTTCTGTTGATTGTTATTTCCGCGGCGTTTTTTTTGGTGAGGCTGGCTCCGGGAAGTCCGTTTGCGAGGGAGAGAGCGTTGGATGCAAAAGTCGAAGCGCGTTTGATGGAAAAATACAATCTCAATGGCACGCTTTCGGAACAATTTTTTCGCTATTGGAAAAATCTTTTGCGCGGCGATTTAGGCGAGTCGATTCAGTACACCAATCGCACGGTGGCAGAAATTCTTGCGCAAACATTGCCGCAATCGCTGACGTTGGGAGGTTTTGCGCTGTTGCTCACTCTTGCAACGGGCATTTTTCTCGGCAGTTACGCGGCGGTGCGGCACGACACGTTGCAGGATCGCCTCGCCATGCTCCTCGCGCTCTTGGGAATTTGTTTGCCGACGTTTGTGATCGCGCCGCTTTTAATTATTTTATTCGCGCTGAAAATTTCGTTGTTTCCCGTCGGCGGATGGGGTTCGCCGGCGCATTATATTTTGCCGGTTATTTGTCTTGCCGCGCCGTGCGCGGCGTCATGCGCGCGTCTGATGCGCGGGAGTATGCTGGAAGTTCTCAATCAAGATTACATTCGTACCGCGCGCGCGAAAGGCGTGCCGGAGCGCGCGGTCGTTTTTTTGCACGCGCTCAAAGTGGCGATTTTGCCCGTCGTGAGTTATTCCGGTCCGCTTGCCGCGCGCATTCTCACGGGCAGTTTGGTGGTGGAAGAAATTTTTAAAATTCCGGGACTCGGTCCGTTTTTTGTGAATAGCGTGCTTCAGCGCGATGTGTTTGTGGTCGGCGGCACGGTGATAGTGTATTGCGCGTTGCTGATTTTCTTCAACGCGCTCGTGGATGTGCTTTACACATTTTTGGATAAAAGAGTAAAGCTGGCATGAAAAAGAAAACGATTATTTTTAGCGTTGGGGGATTATTGATCGTTGTTCTTGCCGCGCTTTTTGGTCCCCTGCTGAGTCCGTACAGCTACGAAACAGTTTCGGATGTTCAATTTGCTTCGCCGTCGTTCTCGCACTGGCTGGGAACGGATATTCACGGACGCGATTTACTCACGCGCATTCTCTACGGCGCGCGCATTTCGCTTCTTGTAGGATTTATCGGCGCGGGAGTTTCGCTTGTGATCGGCGTGGTGTACGGAATTGTCAGCGGTTATTGCGGAGGAAAAATCGACGCATTCATGATGCGCGTTGTAGATATTCTTTATTCATTACCGCGTATTATTATTGTGATCGCCTGCATCGCGCTTTTGGACGAAGCGGCGAAAAATTGGTTGCACAATCATCAATTCAAATATCTGATTCAATCTTCGCGCATTATTATTTTATTTGTCGCTATCGGCATGATCGAATGGCTCACTATGGCGCGTATCGTTCGCGGCCAAGTGCTTGTTTTGCGCGAACGCGCGTTTATTCACGCATCGCAAGCGCTCGGTCAAAGCGCGTGGCGCATTATGTTTCAACATTTACTCCCTAATCTCTCCGGCGTAATTCTGGTTTATCTCACGCTCACAATTCCCGCAGTTATTCTCGAAGAATCTTTCTTGAGTTTTCTAGGACTCGGCGTTCAAGCGCCTCAAGCCAGTTGGGGCACGCAACTCGCCGACGGCGCCACATTCATCAATCCGCTCAAAACTTATTGGTGGCTCCTCCTCGCGCCCGCCTCTTTCATGGCATTCACTCTCCTCTGTCTCAACTTCCTCGGCGATTCCCTTCGCGATCTCTTCGATCCCAGATCATTGTAATAAATTGGAGGCTCTGCCTCCAAACCTCCGCTAAAGGACTACCGTCCTTTAGAATCCTACTTGTGTGCGTTTGTTGCGCGCGA
>JBMONL010000028.1:0-16737 GCA_049324635.1 Verrucomicrobiota bacterium
ATGCAGATTATCAATTTACGGAAAATTTCAGTTCCGGAATTGCTCTTTGCACGGAAGCATCAACTGCCTCGCACACATCGGTGTTTGACAATGCTTACACCAAAAACGGCGATATTGAACTCGCCGAACTTTGGTTGAAGTGGGAAAAACCTTTCGAAGCTGACTGGGTTTCATTTGTGATGGGTAAACAACCCATGGCTCATAAATTCTCCGGCTACACGATTGGCGCTGATGTCCGTCTCGAAGGTGTATCCGGCAAACTCGGAAAGTTTGATTTGGATGATGAGAAAGAGTGGTATCTCACATCAACACATGGTGTTTACTTCTATGATGACACTCGCGAAGACAACTTTGCGATTACCGCGAATGAAGGCGATAATACCTATATGTATATCAACCAAATTACCTTTGGTGTGAAACCTGACAAAGACTGGACGATTGAAGTTACGCCCGGCTTTGTTTACTACAGCGGTAGCGATCCGAACGTTGCTCCTACGGGAGAAACGGGCGTTGATGCAGGTGATCTTTCGGTCATTACGGTTAATGCTTCTGTATCGCATCCATTGCCAGAAAAACTCAAAGGTATACTTTATGGAGAATACGGCGCCAACCTCAACGGGTCAACGCGCGGAGATCGTCTGCGTCAGATTGCAGCTGTTGCCGCATCGGATGATGGTGACAACCAATTCTTTGTTACCGGATGGAAATTCGGCGACTTCAAGAAAAAGGGCGGATGGAACATCGATACCAGCTATGCCTATTATGAAACCTATTCATGGGATTCAAACATCAATGATGCTAACTTTAACGCCAACTGTTTGAACGCTCATGGCGTTGGAGTGTCCGCCAGCTATAACTTCACGGATTTCCTCACAGGAAACTTCACGTGGCGCACAGCTTGGCATCTGGATGAAGGCGTGCCTTCCATCAATGGTTTGACGCGTACCACGAATGCCGGAGCCGGCAACATCGTGACGACATCGGACTTGATGCAATTGAACTTGATTTGGCAGTACTAAAAACTTCCAAAAATAAAAGAGCGGGGAAGCAATTCCCCGCTTTTTTTATTGCCGATTGCGGGCGATGGTTTTGATTTGATCGGCGAAGTCGGGGAATTCTTGAAGAGCGAGATCAAAGGCATGGCGATCCAAACTATTGAGCGTACAAAAATCCAGCGCGCGCGCGGAAGCATTGCGCGGTTGATTGGAGAGAAGAGCGACTTCGCCGAAAAAACCGCCTTCGTCTAAAATCGCCAACGAATCTCCTTCTTGATTCAAAATCTCCACTCTGCCGTGATGGATAAAATACATGGCGGCTCCTGTTTCGCCGTGATGAAAAATATAATCGCCCGGCATGAATACCTTGGACTGCAGATTGGCAATCAGACGTTTCAAAACCGCCTCGCTTGCTTTTTTGAAAAAAGGAACTTTTTCCAAGAGGTCTTTATTCAAATGCATGGACAAAGAGTGTCGAAGAGACGGCGGCAATTCCGCCAAGACGCTTTCTTCATCGTACCCAAGCCCTCGTTCCCATGAGTAGGCATGATAATTGATAATTTTTTGCCTCAATTCTTTCGGGAGTTTTTTGTAACGCATGAACGTGTAGAGTTTTTCCATTTTTTCCTGATAGGTGGCGCGCACGCTGTCGATACGCGTCAACATCGAAGCAATACTGGCAATCATTGTAGCGTAAATGCCCGTGCCGACCAGCATGGTGAGCAATGCGAATAAAGTTTGAGAGTCGTTTTGCGGAACGATGTCGCCGTAACCGGTGGTGGAAAGCGTGGTAATCGACCAATAAAATGAACGCAGATAAATACTATACATCTCCCCTTCTCTTCCGACGCCGTCCAAAAGAATCCATCCGCACGCGATTAAATGAATGATGAGACCCACCCAGAATAAAAACACCGCTAAGCGCCGCAGTAAAAAAGCCGAGGTTTGTTTTGCTGTAATGCTGGAGGTGAATTTAGCCAATCGCAACAAACGAAAAAGCGCCGCCCATTCCCAGAGGCGATGGAGAGGCATTCCCCATTGAATGAATAAAGAAAATGGAAGAGAACCCAATAAATCAAAAATGAACCAGCTTTTAAGATAGTAAACTGCGATTTGCGAAGGATGCCGCAACACGCGCCCGCGCGTATGGACGACGGTTTGAAAATGCAAAATAATATCCGTGAAAAAAATCGCCGCGCAAAATAAATCCACGATATAAAGAGCGGAAGCATAATGATACCCGAAGGCGGCGCGAAGCGGCGTTTCGATGACTTTGTAGGTGGTCACCAGCGCCACCGCATAATCCCATCGGCGTTTTAAGAAATTAGATGATTCGGTCATTTTGGATTGTACGGACGTTATAAAATGGAATAAAAAGGCTCTCTTTCCAATAACTTTATGCAACCTGAAAAAACATTTGCCGCGGATCACGCCATGAAGGTGGTATGGGGCGGCATGTTTTTGAACATCCTCTTGGCTATCATCAAGTTTTTGACGGGTGTTTTGGGGAATTCATACGCGCTGATTGCGGATGCTATCGAATCCACCCTCGACATCATGGCGTCGATTTTGGTTTGGGGAGGACTGAGAATTGCCGTCAAGCCTGCTGATATCAATCATCCTTACGGTCATGGACGAGCCGAACCGCTCGCGGCGATGGCGGTGGCGTTTATGCTTTTGGGAGCGGCGATCGGCATTGCGATTCAAAGCATCCGTGAAATTATCACGCCGCACCACGCTCCTGCGCCTTTCACATTACTTGTGCTTGCGCTGGTTGTAGCATGCAAAGAAATAGCTTTTCGTTTTATTTTCAAAGCCGGCAAAGCGCTCGAAAGCACATCGGTCAAGACCGACGCATGGCATCATCGCTCCGATGCTCTTACCTCCGCTGCGGCATTTATCGGTATTTCAATCGCGCTCATTGGCGGTAAAGGTTATGAATGCGCGGACGACTGGGCGGCGCTGTCGGCGTGCCTCATCATTGGCTTGAACGGTTACCGTTTTTTGAGAGTGTCACTGAGCGAACTCATGGATGAGCGCGTCGATCCTCAAATCGAAGCACAATTACGAGAAATCGCTCTAAAAATCGAAGGCGTGCGTAATATTGAAAAATGCCGTTTTCAAAAATTCGGGCTTTTCTATTACGTTGATGTGCACGTGCGCGTGGATGGAAATTTGACCGTATATGAAGGCCATCGCATCGCCCATCAAGTCAAAGACGCGCTCATTGCTTCTTCTTTAAGAATCAACGACGTGTCCATTCATATCGAACCGGCATAAACACATTAATTATTATCAATGAGCGATTTATATACAATTTATAGGCAATAAATTTACGCGCAATCGGCATGATACCTGCTATTTTAAGGGCATGCGGGCGATGAAATTTCCCGTGGAATTGACCCATGAATAATAAAGAAAGCGGACTTTTAGATTTTCTGATGCGGCGCGGCGATATGCTATTTAGCATCGCGCTGTTGGGCATTGTTTTCATTCTTGTTTTGCCTTTGCCGACGTTGCTCATCGATCTTTTTCTCACCGTCAGCATTGCGCTATCAGTACTTATCATTCTTACCATCTCTTACGTCAAGAAGCCGATGGATTTCTTTGTATTTCCAACCGTTTTGCTATTCGTCACCTTATTCCGCCTCGGACTTAACGTCGCCACCACACGCTCCATTCTTATCAACGGCGATGCGGGTCACCTCATCAACGCCTTCGGACAATTCGTGGTCCAAGGCAACGTGATTGTGGGGTTGATTGTCTTTATCATTCTCACGGTCATCAATTTCATGGTCATCACCAAGGGCGCAGGACGCGTAGCGGAAGTCGCCGCGCGTTTCACTTTGGATGCTTTGCCGGGCAAACAAATGAGCATCGACGCGGATTTGAATTCCGGCGTTATTTCCGAGCAAGAATCGCGCGAACGCCGCGATGAATTACAACAAGAATCCAGCTTTTACGGCGCAATGGACGGCGCCAGCAAATTCGTTCGCGGCGATGCGGTCGCAGGCATTCTTATTACAGGCATTAATTTAATCGGCGGATTTGCTGTCGGTATTCTCCAAATGGATTTGAGCGTCACGGAATCCATTTCAAAGTTCACTTTGCTGAGTGTAGGCGATGGTCTGGTCACGCAAATTCCCGCTCTCTTGGTTTCTACGGCGGCGGGTATTTTGGTGACGCGATCAAGTTCGAAAGAAGGGCTTGGCGGAGAAGTCACGCGCCAACTTTTTGCCAGCCGACGCTCGCTTTTGGCGACAGGTATTTTGCTATTGAGCCTCATGATGGTACCCGGATTCCCTATTTTTGTATTGGCGGTGTTGGGATCGATTTTCATTACGCTTTCGCGCTTGCTTCCCGACGACATGGAAGATACGAAAAAGAAAGATGCGGCCAAAGCCGAAAAAGAAACGGAAGAAGGAAAAGAAGCGGCGACTTCCAGGCGCATTAAGGAAGAAGAGATTTTGAAAGTTGAGCCTTTATGCCTCGAACTCGGCCTTAATCTGCTTCCGTTGGTACACGGCAACGTAAAAAACTTACTCGATCGCCTCACCTCGTTGCGCAAAGCCATTTCCGGCGATATGGGATTACTGGTTCCCTCTATCACCGTGCGGGACAATTCCGCTATTCCTCCGAGTCAATATCGCATACTTTTGCGCGGTCATGAATTGGCTTCGGGCGATTTGTTTCCCGGGCAACTTCTCGCCATGGGCGTGGGGAATATGCAACGTCCTTTGCGCGGCCGAGTGACCACCGAGCCTGCATTTGGATTGCCTGCGACATGGATTATGGAAACCGATCGCCGCGATGCCGAACGCATGGGTTACGCTGTGGTGGACCCGCTCTCGGTGCTGGTGACTCATTTTAGCGAAGTACTCAAGAATAACACCTCCGAATTATTGACGCGCCAAGACGTGCAGAGATTGCTTGATGCGCTCAAAGAAACCAACGGCGCCGTCGTTCAAGAAATGACCACTCTGCAAATTGGTTTGGGCACGGTGCACCGCGTGTTGCAAAACTTGTTGCGAGAAGGCATTTCCATTCGCGAATTTTCCATGATTTTGGAAAAACTCTGCGACCAAATTGTTCATACTAAAAATCCAGACGAACTCAGCGAAGCCTGCCGCAAAGTGTTGACTCTGGAAATCGCGCGACGATGCGAGATTCACCAAGGTAAACTCATGGTGATTGCGCTACATCCCGAGCTTGAGCAAGCGATTGCGAAACACATCCGCCAAACCACTCAGGAAATTGCGCTCGTCATGGACCCTTCGCTCAGCCGTTACTTGCACGATCAGTTATTGGCCGGATGCGAAGCGCTCGCGCGCCAAGGCTATTCGCCTGTCGTATTGTGCGCCGCACCTATTCGACTCGGCCTCAAACGCTATTTCAACGATGCATTCCCCGGTCTCAAAGTCATCGCCTACCAAGAGCTCCCTCCACGCATCGCTGTCCAAGCCGTCCACAACATCGCTCCCTTCAAAGCGAATATGACCAAAGCAGGCGTATAGAAACGTCTCATTCTTGATCAGATTAATTCTGTAAAAATTAACTTACCTGCGTTTGTTTCCTGCGTTCAGCGAGAAGGTCGGCGAGGTCGGAATTGACGGTTTGGAGTCGTTCGGACACGGTGGAAAGAAGAGTGAGGAGGAGTTTGATGCCGATTTCATGGTGCTCGTAGATAAACTTCATGAGTTTTTCGTGGCTCATGCGCCATACGGAGCATGCCTCGAGGGTCGTCACCGTGGCGCTTGCCGCGCCATTAGTTACAATTGTCATCTCGCCCAAAAATTCCCCCGAACCCACTACTGCCACCACGATGTCGCCTCGGCGCACCGAAAGCATGCCTTCGGTGATGAAGAAAAAATAAGGTTGCGCTTGCCCTTCTTGAATCAAAATTTGTTGTTGCTTGAGTTGTATGGTTTCGCCAAAAGAACTAAAAAGAATGCGCTCTTGGTCGGTCAAAGTCGCCAACCAACCCTGAGGGGGAAGCACAGGATGCGTCACAGTTTCCGGTTGAATATCCATCATGAACTTCCTGGAGGATTTGAAATCTCGCGCACGACTTTGGAGCGGCGTTCATTCAGCAACATCGCCAAATCGGAATCCGCCACCAACAGACGCTCCGAGACCGTGCACAAAAGCGCCAGCAAAATCTTATTTCCAGCAGGAGGATGTTCGCGAATAAATTTCATCAGCGATTCGTGACTGATGCGCCAAAGCGTGCATGTTTCCAGCGTGGTCACCGTTGCGCTCGCCGCGCCGCTGGTCACCATCGTCATTTCTCCCAAAGATTCTCCCGCGGAAACTACGCCCACCACGCTCTCGCTCGATCCGCTACCGCGTTTGATCGAAAGCATGCCGCGCAAAACAAAATAAAAATTCGGCTGCGTCTCGCCCTCGCGAATAAGCGTGTTTTCAATCTCGACGATAATCACCTCGCCGTACGAACTGAACGTATCCCGCTCTTCTTGCGTTAATGTGGTCAACCAGCTTATCGCCGGCAACTTATTCGGATCAAACGAACCTTGTGTCATCGAAAAATCCTTATACACGCTTTCTTTTTATCCGTCCAATAAATCATTTTATCATCAAATAATATTCGCTCATTTTTCGAGCGTCTTGCCGCAGTCGTTCCAATAATTCCATTGGGCCGAGCGCTCGCGCATGCGCGCCCCAACTCAGAATCCAGCGCTTCACTTCAGTCAAGCTTCCCAGCGTCATTTGCAATTCAATTTCGCCCTTTTTGAGTTCTTTGATTTTTTGCGAAGCATGCCAATTTCTCTCACGAATGAGTTTCGCCGCCGCCGCATCAAACCAAACGCGGATTTTGTATTTTCCCGAATTGGTGCGAACGCCAAAGCTATCGGCAAGGTGCTCGGAAAGCGAAAATTCCGACGGACGCAAAAATTTGCGCTCGGTCACATGCGCGTCCTTCATCCGCGCCAGAGCAAACGTGCGCATGTCTTGCCGGTCGAGATCAAACGCAAAAAGATACCATTGTTTTTCAATACAGGCCAGATGATAGGGATGCGCCGCGCGAAGCCGATACTGCTCGTCTTTGATGCCGCGATATTTGAATTGAATTTCCTTGGAATGTAGCGCGGCGTGCGCCAGCGATTGAAAAATTTCCGCATCCACCACATCCATTCCCGTCATGCTAAACGACAACGCCGAATCCAGCGCCTCGATCGGAAAACTCACCGTATCTTTCAGTCCTCGCACCAATTTTTGAAATGCCGCCGTGAGCGGATGCTCAAAAGAAGTGCCTTTATATATAGAGAGAGCTTTTTGGGCGACAAATAATGCCATCAGTTCGCTCTCGGTCACTTGAATCGTCGGAAAATTTTGCACGGGTTGCGTGTAGTAGTAACCGTATTTGCGTTCGTCGTATTCGATTGGCAGGTTCAGCCTGTCGCGCATAAAATCAATATCGCGCTGAATGGTTTTGCTGGAAGTTTCGAGTTCTTGCGCCAGATGATTGCGGTTCGGATACTTTTCGTTTTGTAAAAGCCCATGAATGGCGAGCATGCGGGAAAGTGGGGGGCGGGATTTCAACGAAGCGGTCGGATCAGCCATATTCATATTATACATTTCTGAAGATCGAAAAAATCACATCTTCAAGCGTCAGAAAATATTTTACACAATTTTTACCATGAGACAACCATTGTCTCACCCCTGCCTGCATAATGGGTGGCATGAATATTCAAACTTGCGCTCAGAGAACGACCTCAAAAAAATCTCGATCTTTATCTCCAAAAAATACTGACACGACATCAGAGTTAATCTCTCAGCACTGGCGCATTGCTTTTGCTTTGGCGTATGAATACCGCAATATCCCGCGATTGGAATACGACGATGTTTTGCAATGCGCAAGAATTTCTCTTGTCAAGGCGGCCAATCATTATGACGCAAATAAAGGCGCTTCTTTTTCCACTTATGCATGGAAAGTGATTCAAAATGACTTAAACACTCTTTATTCATGCCAGAAAAAAAAGGCCGCGAGAGAAATTTTATTCACAGAATTCAAACAAGATAATCTTTCCAGCGAAGATGAACATTGGACGGAGCAAATCCATGACGAAACCATCGATATCGCGCATGAGTTGGAGCGAAGAGAAGTTTGCCGTCTTGTCATGGATTTGACGCATCGGCTTCCGGAACGACAGAAAATGACTGCTTTAGGCGTCATGCAGGGGAAAAATTATCAACAAATCGGCCGCCAATTAGGCATCGCGCCCTCTTCCCGCAAAACCCTCGTCTCCCGCGCCTATTATCTTTCTCTGCAAAACCTCAAAGAACAATTGAGCGCACTTGGAATTACCTAATTAACAAGCTATTACATAAAACAAATTGCCTTTCAATCGCGTGAACATTTGACGTTCCTCAAATATCTCATAAAGTAATGTCGCTAATGATGAAATCTTTTAAATTTTTAATCTTAGGAGTGGCATGCGCCAACATGATGAGTTGCGCTAGCATGAACGGAAGCGAAGGCAATACTTACAATCTCGTCGTCAAAGAACCCATCCCCCTCAACGAAAGCGGTCCTGCGCAAACCGTCCCAGCCGCCACAAGCCTCTCTCCCGGCGATCGCGTTCGCATCATCAATACCGTAGGCAATCACGTTTACGTCGAAACCATCGACGGACATCGCGGCTTCATCCCAAAGAATGCCCTCGAAGATCAAGGCGAAAGATAATTAAGGGGCTCTGCCCCTTAAACCCCGCTAAAGGACTACTGTCCTTTAGAATCCTTTTTGTGTGCGTTTGTTGTAGCGCGCTTCGCGCGCAACAAACGCACACATGAAGGGATTCTTAAGGGCGGTAGCCCTTAAGCAGGATTTTTAAGGACGGAGTCCTTAAATTAACGTTTATACCAGTCGAAGATGCCTTTTTTATAGGCGTAGAGGTGGCCGACTTCGATGATAAGAACAAAGGCAAGTGCGATCCAGAGAACTTGGGGTCCGAGATGACCTGCGATCATCTGTGTGTAATCGACAGCCCACGGATAAAGAAAAACGACTTCGATATCGAAGAGAAGAAAAAGCATGGCTACGCGGTAGAAACGAACGTCGAAAGTTTGCGGAAATGTTTCTGCTTTTTTGCCGCATTCGTAAGGAGCATCTTTGATGTCGGAGCGTTTTCCTTTTTTCCCCAGCAAATGCGACATTATAATCGCGCCGATGCCAATCGTCAGCGCCGCCACAATTTGAAAAACCACCGAAAGATAATTTTTGATCATAGAATAGAAGTTTTAGACAGAATTAACAAAATAAGAGATTGCCACGTCGCTTCGCTCCTCGCAACGAAAGCGAAGCGCTTTCGATTTTGTTAATTCTGTTCATTCTGTCTAAAAAATTATTTCTTAATCGACCATTGTTGCAAAATTTGTTTTTGGGTTTGCCGTGAACACGCCATGATGGCTCGATAAATCTGGCGCAATCTCTTCGACGGAAGCGCGCCTTTTAATTTTTTATTTTTTTCTTCCAATCGAGCCAAAAGAACATGTTCGCGCCGAGGATCGTAAATTTTGAGTTGATGCGCTTTTTTGAGTCTCACCACGCGCCGTACAACTTCGAAGCGTTGATTGAGCAAACGCAAAATTTTCGAATCAATGCGATCGATTTGATTGCGAAACTGATTCAATTTTTTTTGAAACGCGGGCATAACTACAGATTCAGAAAATTTTGCAGGATTTTTTTTCCTTCCTTTGTCAAAATGGATTCCGGATGGAATTGCACGCCGTGAACCGGATGCGATTCGTGACGAAGCCCCATGATTTCGCCTTCGTGAACTTCGGCGCAAATTTTGAGGCAGGCAGGCAACGTCTCGCGCCGCACAATGAGCGAATGATAGCGCGTGGCTTCAAAAGGATTGGAGATGCCGGCAAAAAGTCCCTTGCCGTCGTGAGAAATGGAAGACGTTTTTCCATGCATGATGTGATCCGCGCGCACGACTTCGCCTCCGTACACATGTCCCATGCATTGATGCCCAAGACAAACGCCGAGAATGGGCTTGCTCGGCCCAAACACGCGAATGATGTCGTTGGAAATGCCCGCTTCGAGAGGCGTGCAAGGCCCTGGAGAGATCACAAATTTTTCCGGATTCATTTTACGAATTTCATCGATGGTGATTTTGTCGTTGCGCTTGACCGCAAGCTCCGCGTTCAATTCGCCGAGGTATTGCACGAGGTTGTAAGTAAACGAATCGTAATTATCGACGACCAAAATCATATTTCTTCAAATGTTTTTGCGAGAGCGACGGCTTTGAGCGCCGCTTTCGCTTTGTTGACGCTTTCCTGATATTCGCCCTCCGGTGTGGAATCCGCCACCAAGCCGCCGCCGGCTTGCACGTAGGCGTTGCCGTTTTTGAGTGTGATCGTGCGAAGCGTAATGCACGAATCCAAATTTCCCGAAAATCCAAAATAACCGACTACACCAGAATACGCGCCGCGTCGCGTGGGTTCTTGCTCGGCGATGACTTGCATCGCGCGAATTTTCGGCGCGCCGCTGACCGTGCCCGCGGGAAACGTCGCGCGCATTACATCGTACATATCGTATTCCGGTTTGAGCTTGCCCTCGACGTTGGATGAAATATGCATCACGTGCGAATAACGCTCGACCACCATCAACTCGGTCACCTTCACCGAATGATATTCGCACACGCGCCCGACGTCGTTGCGTGCTAAATCCACCAGCATCACATGCTCTGCGCGTTCTTTCGGATCGGAAAGCAATTCTTCTTCCATCGCTTTGTCTTCTTTTGCGTCCGCGCGTCGCGGACGAGTACCCGCCAACGGCCGAATCTGCACGTTTCCGTTTTCGCAACGCACATGTGTTTCCGGTGAAGCGCCCACAAGCGCCACGTCGCCGAATTCCAAACAAAACATGTACGGCGAAGGATTGATGAAGCGCAACACTCGATACAAATCCAACGGAGTTCCCTCGTACGGCACGTGAAAACGTTGCGACGGCACAATTTGAAAAAAATCTCCGGCCATGATATATTCCTTCATTGCCGCAGTCATTTTCAAATATTCATCGTGCGTCATATTGGCGGAAGATTGAACGTCATTGCCTAAAGTCGGCGCCGCTTCGATAATTTTGTGACTTACCGGCTCTTTGAGTTTTTCGATCATGGCATCGATTTTTTTTACTGCCTGCTGATAACATTTTTTTGGATCGCCCTCGACGAACGCATTCGCCAACACTTTCACGCGCTGGGCAAAATGATCGAAAATTAGCATCGAATCGGTCAAAATAAAATATGCGTCCGGTATTTTTAAGTCGTCTTTTTTCGCCGCACCGACGGTCGGCTCAAAAAATCTCACCGCTTCGTACGCCAAGAATCCCACCATACCGCCGTAAAAAATCGGCAATTTATCAAATCCCACGGGACGATATTTCCCTAAAATCTTTTTGATTTCATCGAGCGGATCATTCGACGTCTCGTATTTTTTCACTTTTCCGTGATCGGTTAACGTCACTTCGCGTTCCCTCTGCTGAAATACCAAAGTCGGATTCGTGCCCAAAAAAGAGTATCGCCCAAAACGCTCTTCGCGCTCCACGGATTCCAGCAAAAAAATCTCCGCATCGGCTTTGAGTTTCATATACGCCGAGACCGGTGTTTCCAAATCCGAATAAATCTCCCGATACACAGGAATGAGATTTCCCTGCTTCGCCAGTTTCACAAACTCATCTTCCGATGGAAAAACCATGAAAAAAGAATAATTCTTTGTCCAAGATTGTACAGGGGTTTTTAAGCCTTGCTTTCTTAAAAAATTCTGCGAGTATGACATTAGCTTACGCAAGCATGGCGCTTGCTTTATTCGGCTTCAACAATCAGTTACAGTCGATTTTACGCTCCTTTGTTGTCTTTTCGATGAGAGATAGTTCAGGGAAATAACTCATCGAATATCCTGAATGGAAATAAACATGGACTTTCCGCGTTTTGGCGCGTGATGGGTTCTTTATATATTATGGAAACGACAACATTAGAATTAGAAACCAGCGGTTTTGCCGCTCTTCCTTTAATTGCGCCTTTGCAACGCGCTTTGGCGGAAAGAAATTACACTCAACCTTCGCCGATTCAGGCGCAGGCGATCCCGCACTTGTTGCAAGGCAAGGACTTTATTGGCATCGCTCAAACAGGCACGGGCAAAACGGCGGCTTTCGCGTTGCCTATTTTGCAACGCCTTTCTGAAAATCCGGCAAAACGACAATCTCAAAGACCGCGCGCGCTGATTTTGGCGCCAACGCGCGAATTAGCGGCTCAAATTAACGAAAGTTTTGAGACCTACGGAAAGCACACGCATTTCCGCACAACGGTAGTCTTTGGCGGCGTTGGATATGGCAACCAACTGCAAGAACTTCGCCGCGGCGTGGATATTTTGATCGCGACGCCCGGCCGTTTGCTGGATTTAGCTCAAGAGGGAGCCGTTCGTTTTGACAGCATCGAAATTTTTGTGCTCGACGAAGCGGATCGCATGCTGGACATGGGATTTGTTCACGATGTCAAACGCGTGTTGGCAAAATTGCCGGCGCAGAGGCAATCGATGCTCTTTTCCGCCACCATACCTTCGGCAATCGAAGAGTTGGCGAATAGTTTTCTCAATCAACCCGTGCGCGTCGCTGTTACTCCAACCGCCGCAACGGTGGACAAAATTGATCAGCGCGTATGCCACGTGGATCGCGCCAACAAGCATGCGCTCCTTTTGCATTTACTGAATAAACATCAAGACGGACTTGTGCTCGTTTTTGCCGAAACCAAACACGGCGCCAATCGTCTCGCCGAACGTCTCACGCGCGACAAAGTTCCTGCGGAAGCCATTCACGGCAACAAATCCCAAGGCGCTCGCCAACGCGCATTGGATCGTTTCAAAGCCGGCGACGTGCGCGTACTTGTGGCGACGGATATTGCATCGCGAGGCATCGACGTCAAAGGCATTTCGCTGGTGATCAATTTTGATCTTCCACACGAACCCGAATCGTATGTGCATCGCATCGGACGCACCGCTCGCGCGGGCGCCGAAGGCATGGCGATCTCTTTTTGTTCCGACGAAGAACGAACGAATTTAAAGGACATTCAACGCCTCATTCGCAAACTCATTCCTGTGTTGGAAGACCATCCTTTTGCCATCGCGGATTTTAATCGCCCTTCTGAGACCTCCATGTCTCACCGATCTTTTGAGAGGCGTCCTTTTTCTGGAAAACAAAATCGCCGTCCGAATCGCTTCAAAAGAACGGCTACGCCGCGCGCGAATGGACTCACTCCCGCGCAACCGAATCCGTCTCGAGGCGCTTCGCACTTTTACGGACGAAAAAGCCGATTCTCTTTTCGCCGCCGAAGCTCAAAACGTTGACAAGAACATGCGTGATAAATTTAAGGGGACTTCTTAGAAGTCCCCTTAATTATAATCGTAAGGATAACGCGTGTCGTGGAATTGATAGATGCGGTTTCCGTAAAATCGTTTTTCGTGATAATAATGATGCCCTAAATGCCCGTTATTTTGGTAAGTTCGCGGGATATTGTATGAGGTGTAGTTGGGAGTATTCCTTGAATAGGAATAAGAAGCATATCGGTTTTGATATGCCGGCGTATAAGTTTGCGCCTGCGCACATTGAGCCACCCCCCACATCGCAAGCACCACCCCTAATAACTTGAGGAGGCTAAATATTCCCATGGAGCACGCGTATGGAGCAGTTACCTTTAAGGATTTCATATAGGCAATATACCTAATTCAGTGAAAAAATCATGCAAAATTTAACCTCTTTTGAAGTTTCCCTAAGATAATTCCGCGCTATAATTTGGCGTATGGACATCGGCTTCCTTGCGTTTGCGGCCATGATTCCCATTTCAGTGGCATTGTTCATGAATTACGTTCAACCGCGCGAGCGCGTGCTTGGAATTCCAACTGCTTGCTTAATCACGATCATAGTGGCGATGGGCATTTGGGGAATTTCCTTTCATCAAGTTTTTACTTCTGTGATTCAAGGATTGCTTATCAGCCTTCAACTCATTCTTCTTCTCATCAGCGTGATTTTTTGCATGGAATCGTTGCGTGCGACGCAGACATTTTCGGCAATGAGCCGGTTATTTTCCGCGATTCATCCGGATCGACGCGTCCAAGCGCTCGTGGTGGCATGGTTTTTTAATGCTTTTGTCGATAGTCTTTTTGGATTCGCATCATCGGCGGGTATCTGTACACTTTTGCTTTACAGTAGCGGGTTTCCTCCGGCATGCGCGATCATGTTGAGTGTGCTTGGGCTCATGACGTGCAATTCTTTTTCCACCGGCGGCGCGCCGATTCTTTTCGGCGTTGCGAATGGACTCAATCAGCCGCGTTTTCTGGAAAATCTGACGGCGTCGGGCATGAACATGGAGACCTATCTCCAACTGATCACATCGCAAGTGGGAATTTTTCAGGCGATTCTCGGCGCATTTTTGCCTGTGATCATGATTCTTTTTATGTGCCGTTTTTTTGGACGCCGGCAAACATGGAGTGAAGGACTTTCCTTTGCGCCGTTTGCGTTGTTGTGCGGAATTGCATTTTCTGCGCCTTATGCTTATACCGCGATTCATCTGGGCGCACGTTTTCCTTCGATGGCTGGCTCGGTGATTGGATTGGCGCTGATTCTCACCTTAATCCGATTCAAAATTTTCCTACCGAAGCAAGCGTGGGACTTTTTGCCGACTTCGGAATGGCCTCGCACGTGGACAGGAGGGCCTTATCAATCGCCGCCGCCGCCGGCGGCGATTCCTATAGGATTATTAATGATGCCTTTTGCGCTCTTGGCGGGATTTTCGATCTTAACGCATTGGACTTCTTTGCGTCTGACATCTTTTTTCCAAACGCACGCCTCGATGACTATTGATATGTTTCAAAATTCCTTCCAAATTTTCGCGCCGTCGCCGTATTTTCTTTTTTATAGTTTTTTTCTCATTGCTGTGGGCGGCATCAATATGCTGGCGCATCGATTCGATGGTTTTCGCGATACCTTTAGCCAACGCCTGCTTGCGCCGGCATCGCATGCGGTGCTGAATTTGCCGTTTATCATGCCGATGATATGTCTTTATTTGCATTCCGAGATCAATCCCAAGGCATATCCCGGCATGTTTCGATCGATGGCAGAATGGCTTGCGCAATTACCCGGAGCGCCATACTGGGGCGCGTTTCTTTCACCGTTTTTGGGCGCGGCGAGCACGTATTTTTCGCTCAACAATATTTACGGCAATTTGACGCTCTCGACATTCCAAAACAATCTTGGCTCCGCGTTACTTTCGCAGGGAAGTGTTTTATGGGTATCACTCCAAGTGATCGGCGCATCCGCCGGATGCATGATCGCCACGCACTATCTTATGGGTTCTTCCATTTCTATCCCAAAGACCGAAGTCGCCGGTCCCACTGGCCGTAAAACTTTGTTGGCCATGCTCGCGTATCTCTTTGCGGCAGGTGTTTTAGGCGTTACGGTCGCGCATGTTTTGTAGAAATGGATTTGCGCAGACGATGATGATATGATTGAGTCAAATTTATGAAACGTTTATTTTATAATATCCTTTTTCTTTTGTGGGCGTCTTTTTCGATTGTTTGGGCGGACCCGGACCCAGAGGAGAAGATTCCACCGGCGAAAAATGTGCAACACGCCGTATGGGAGCAAATGGAATTTAAGGATTTCAAACTCGAAGGCGTGATGAAGACTGCAAAGAATACTTATCCGATTGTTTTGAAAACGAAGCATCGGGAAATGATTTTTGAATTTCAGGATCGCGATTTGCAAATCCGCGTGGAATTAATCCCCACAGGAAGCATTGTGCATAAACGCAAAAAATTTGGAGAGCCATGGATGAAGTTATCGGGCAAACAAAAAACGGAAACGATTTTGGATTCGGATATCGCGTATGAGGATTTAGGAGTAGATTTTTTACGATGGGAAAACGTCAAGCCGCTCGGCGCGGATAGCATTAAGACACTCGATGCTTGGGCGTATCAAGCCCGCCCGAGCGGCGTCAGCCGTTACGCTAAGGCAGATTATTGGATTAGCTCAGATTATTTAGCGGTTTTGCGCGTCGATGCATATAATTCAAAAGACCAAGTCGTCAAACGCGTCGAAGTCAACGGCGTGCAAAAAGTGCCCAACACTAATCTTTATGTGATTAAAGAAATGATGATTGCTTCTATTATTCCGGGACGCGATCTCTCCAAAAGCAAAACTTTCATTGAAATTTATGAGGCAAAACCCGGTTCCGGTATCCCTGATTAAAGGGGATTTCTAAATATTCGCGTGAGGGCGCGTTGCTGTTTAATTTTTTGAATGAACGAGGCGCGAGGAAGGAGCATATTGGAATGAAATCTGCGACTGACGAGCAACAATGTTCATTCAAAAATTAACGCAACCCTTCGGGCAACAAAGGCATAGCCTTTTTCTGAGTGCTTCGCACCCGAAGTGGAGAGATGTTTCATCCGCGCGAAGCGCAAGGAAAGCGACAGCGTCGCTGGCGGCTGGCGGCGTTACTTGCTCGTCGGATATTTAATTTCAATATCCTCCTCGCTCGCGTCTTGCCAGCCATCCATAAGCGGCACAGCCGCTTTCCGCGTGCTTCGCACTCGAAGAAAAAGGGATAAAGGAAAAAAGTGGGTGGCTGTTTTAGGGGTTAAAGACGGTTCATAGAGAAGAGATATTCGAACATTTTATCCTGCCGATGATGTCGTAATCCTCGATGGATTTTGAGTTTTTGTT
>JBMONL010000029.1:0-2127 GCA_049324635.1 Verrucomicrobiota bacterium
CAAAATCTCAATCACACTCAAAAAAAGCAAACTCAAGTAAGTCTGCGGATCCATCAATAGCTGAAGCATAGTCATAAAGCATAAATCTGACTGCCCGTGCAGAGTTGTCAATGAAGACTCGAAAACACGCTACGAGGTAGGGAGAGGGCACATCTTGAAAGTAATTCCAACTCACACATCCAAGGAGGTGGTCAGTGGCATGTTAATGATATGTCGGTGGAATTGACAAGCGACGCGTATTAGATAAATTTAAATTTTATGTCTGAAACCCCTGCTTATCAAGTCGTCAGTTCTGAATTTCTGAACAGCGTTCAAGAAATGATGGAGATTGATTATAGGGATCAGCTTTTGCGATTGCGCGCGGATTTTGACAATTATCGCAAACGCCACACCAAAGAGCGCGAAGAAGCGATCAAACTCGCCAACGAGGGAATCATCATGGATTTGTTACCGGTGTTGGACAGTTTCGAATTGGGTCTAAAAGCCGCCGCTGGCACGCAAAATTCTCAAGATTTAATTCAAGGCATGAATATGGTTTATACGCAACTCCAGCGTTTGCTAGCCGATGCCGATGTGCAGGTCATCGACGCCATGGGCAAGCCATTTGATCCGCACGAGCACGAAGCTGTCGCGCATGAAGTTCATGAAGACGCGCCGGAAGGCATTGTCGTCGCGCAACATCGCAAAGGTTACAAATTGCATCATCGACTCCTGCGTCCCGCAAGCGTGGTGGTCTCGCACATCTCTCAAAACACGTGCGAAACTCAAGAAACGGCATAATTTCACATGACTACTCGACATCAAAAACACGATTACTATGAACTGCTTGGCGTAACGAAGGAAGGTTCGCCCGAAGAAATCAAAAAAGCGTACCGCAAACTCGCGGTGAAGTTTCATCCGGATAAAAATCCCGGCGACAAAAAAGCCGAAGAAAAATTTAAAGAGATCGGCGAAGCTTATGAAGTTTTGAGCGATCCGGAAAAACGCGCGGCGTATGATCGTTACGGTCACGCGGCATTCGCGCAAGGCGGCGCGGGCGCCGGCGGCATGTACACCGGTAATTTTCACGATCCGTTCGATATTTTCCGCGAAGTTTTCGGTGCTGGTCGTGGAGGAGATATTTTTGGCGACATCTTTGAAGGCGCGTTTGGCGGGGGATTCAGCGGAGGTGGAGGAGGACGATCCAGTCGTCACAGTCACGGCGCAGATTTGCGTTATGATTTGGAAATCACACTCGAAGAAGCGGTACACGGATGCGAAAAAGAAATCAATATCCGTAAGTTAGGCATGTGCGATGCCTGCGGAGGCAATGGATCGATTCCGGGGTCGCGCACTATCGCCTGTCCTACGTGCGGCGGGGCCGGACAAGTTGCGATGAGTCGCGGTTTTTTTTCCATGACGCAAACCTGTCCGAAGTGCCGAGGATCGGGTGTTATTATAGAGCGTCCGTGTCCCACATGCGGCGGCGAGGGACGCACGGAAAAAACCACAAAGATTAAATTGCGCATTCCGGCGGGCGTGGATTCCGGATCGCGTTTGCGATCGAGCGGACAAGGCGAAGCGGGTTTGAGAGGAGGTTCTGCGGGCGATCTTTACGTGGTGCTTCATATCAAAGAGCATCCCATTTTTACAAGGCAAGAATACGATTTGTATTGCGATGTTCCGATTAGTTTTGTGAAAGCCGCTCTCGGCGGCGAAATCGACGTGCCCACGCTTGATGGACGCGCCCAAGTCAAAATTCCCTCCGGCACGCAGAGCGGGAAAATTTTTAGACTTCGCGGCAAAGGAGTTCCCGATTTGCGCGGCACAGGCGCCGGCGATCTTAATATCCGCATTCATGTCGAAGTCCCCTCAAAATTGTCCACTTCGCAAAAGAAGAAATTGCAGGAATTTGCCGAAGAATGCGACGAGTCAACTCATCCTCAAGAAAAATCTTTCCTCGATAAAATGGCAAAGTTTTTTGGACAATAGATTCTTAGAGAAGTCTGCGCCTATTTGTCAGACCACTAGTGTCCTGATTGATAAGTTCGGTCATATTTGTTGCGGCGGCACAGGCTCTGAGGCGAGGCGCGACGAAGGAGAATATTGAAATCAAATATTCGACTGAGGAGCAACAACGCCTCAGAG
>JBMONL010000030.1:0-16052 GCA_049324635.1 Verrucomicrobiota bacterium
GGAGAATAAAGGGAGGGTTTTTTCTATGTTTTAAAATTTTTCAAGCATTTTTGAATTTGTTTGGGATTTGGGATTTTAAATTTCGCTTCATCTTTGACTCGTGCTCAAAAAATAGGGGAATGTCCTGATTCTCCTTGAGTATTGCAATTTTAGAAAGGTTGGATTAAGTTTTGCGCATGTCACAAGAAATTCGAAACGATTATTATGTACCCAGTATCATTGAACACTCGCCCCGCGGAGAATATCGCTACGATATTTATTCGCGTTTGCTTAAAGATCGCGTGATCTTTATCGGCTCAGGGATCGACGACGGACTCGCCAATGCCGTCATCGCGCAGTTGCTTTTTTTGCAGATGGAGGATTCTAAAAAGGATATTCATATTTATATTCACTCGCCGGGCGGTTATGTGACGGCGGGAATGGCGATTTATGACACGTTGCAATATGTAAATTGCGATATCTGCACGTATTGCATCGGTCAAGCCGCCAGCATGGGCGCGGTGCTCCTCGCCGCCGGCACCAAAGGAAAACGCTTCGCGCTCCCCAACGCGCGCATCCTCATCCATCAACCCCTCGGCGGCGCGCAAGGTCAAGCCACCGATATCAGCATTCAAGCGCAAGAAATCTTGCGAACTAAAAAACGCCTCAACGAAATTCTCGCCTCTCACACCGGACAGCCTTTTGACAAAGTTGAAAAAGATACCGACCGCGATTACTTCATGTCCGCCGATGAAGCCAAAACGTACGGACTCGTCGATGAAGTCCTCCTTCCCGGCAAAGGCGTAAGTCAAAAGAAAGATTGATAGTATAAGGGGCTCCGCCCCTTACACCCCGCTAAAGGACTACCGTCCTTTAGAATCCTTTCACGTATGCGCCCATTTTTTACCGCCAAAGGCGGAGCAAAAAATGGGCGCATACAGGAAGGGTTTCTTAAGGGCAGTAGCCCTTAAGTAGGGTTGTAGGGACAAAGTCCCTACACTATAATCATCCAAGATGATTATTATACATAGTTTTGAGGAAGCGAAGGGGGTGCGGTCGGTGAATCGTCTGGCGTTGGGATTTTTTGATGGGTTGCACTTGGGGCATGCGTCGGTGATTTTACCATTGGACATGCAGAATCCGCACGAGTCGGCGGTATTGACGTTTCAGACGCACCCGATTGACGTGGTGAATCCAAAGCAAGCGCCACCGTTGATTACCGGCATTCCGCACAAATTGAAAATCCTGCGGGATTGGCAAATTGGCGCGGTGATGCTTCTGCCTTTTGATTCCGCGCGGGCGAAAGAATCGGCGGAGGATTTTTTGAAGGAATTGCAACCTTGTTTTCCGGGATTGAAGCAAATCAGCGTGGGCGAAGATTTTCGTTTTGGACACAAACGCAAAGGCGATGTTGCTTTGCTGGAAAAATGGGCGCACGCGCGCGGAATTGAACTGCATGTGATTCCTCGACTAAAAATGTACGCCGAAAATGTCAGTAGCACGGCGATTCGCAAAAATATCCGCGAAGGAAATTTGCACAAGGCTTCGGAAATGTTGGGAAGACCTTTTTCGCTCTACGGCGAAGTGATTCACGGCGACGGATTCGGACATCGACTCGGCTATCCCACCGCCAATATTCACACGCTCGATCAATGTTTGCCCTCCACCGGCGTTTATGCGGGAAGCGTGATTTTTGATACATCAACCACGCTTCACAAAGCGGCGGTGAATATCGGCGACCGCCCCACCATCGCTCACGGCACGCATCAAACCAATATCGAAGCGCATATTTTGGATTTCGACGGCGATCTCTACGGACAGAATATCCACATCGTCCCTCAACAAAAGCTCCGCGACGAACAAAAGTTTCCCTCCATCCAAGCGCTCCAAGACGCCATCCAGCGCGACGTTCAAAAAGTGCGGGAGATTAGCTGATATTTCTACCGCCACCTTGTGGAGATGAAACAAGAATCTCATTGGGGAAGATTGTATGATCTTTTCCCGTTTCAACTGCTTTTTTACGAACGCAATCTCTCAACACTCTCAATGCTTCTGTTCCGTCAAGGCATGAGGATGCATGTGTTAAAGCCGTATCGCCAAATGTATTTTTTGTTTCGATGTCAGCGCCTTTTTCCAAAAGAAATTTCACAATCTCTAGACATCCAAATTCAGATGCTTTCATGAGAGGTGTATAACCACTCTCGTCTTGAACGTTAATGTTAGCTCCAGCATCTAATAAAAGCTCCATCGCTTTCATGTGTCGTCGAATCATGTTTTCATTTCCCGTTTGAAGAGGGATCAAAGTCATCATCAAAGCTGTCCTTCCTTCTTCATCTTGCGCATTAATGTCAGCTCCGGCAGTTAACAGCAGTTTTATAGCTTCTGTCTGAGCATTAAAAGATGCCGCCATCAAAGATGTATGACCTTTGGTATCGCCAAATGCATGAGTCGAATTCACATCCGCTCCTTTTTTTAACCAAAAATCGATGTGATCGACGCGACCGCATAAAGCCGCTTTCCATAGAGCCTTGTTTTGTTGACTTCTTATTTTTGTACTCATCATATTTCCTTTTTATATAATCGTTATTCCATTTCTTTAAGTGTGTCGTTCGATGTGAAGCGTAAAGCGCTTTTTTTAATGATTTTTTTATTTGCACATCAGCCTGATAAAACAGCAAGAAAAATCACGTAAATCTCTCTCCACAAAATTTTTAAGAGGAGAATAAAAACTTTACCGATAAGAAACTGGACATTTCTTGCCGAAAAACCTTGAATATTCCCCCTATGAACCGGTGGCGCATTTTCTTTTTCGGAATGATAGGCGCGGCATTGTTTTTGACGGGGTGCGGCGGAAAAGAAGAATTGCGCATTACTTCGATTGCGTTGTTTACGGATCGCGGCGAACAAAGTCTTAATATTGCGCAACTCAAAGGCGCGATTAAATCCATCAATCCTGATATCGAAATTATTGATCTGATTCACAGTTCGGAAAGCTTGCCGACGTACACAGCTTCCTATCTACTGGACAAATGCGCGCGATATTTTCCCGCGGGGACGGTTTTTGTGGTGGATTTGAAGCCGGATGTCGGCGCATCGCCGAAGCACATCGTCGTGCGCACCAAGGCGAATAAATTTTACGTGGGCGCCGATAATACGATTTTTACGCGCGTGATCCAGCGTGAAGGAATTCAAGAGGCATGCGAATTAAATCAATCAAAATATTTTCTGACGCCGCATCCTTCCAGCGCGTTTTTGGGGCGCGATGTTTTTGGCCCTATCGCCGCGCATATTTCTTTGGGAAAAAACCTGAAGGAATTTGGTGCGCATTTGCCAAAAATCGACGGTCACGCCATTAATATGCCGACGGTGATGAATTCAAATATTACCGGCGAAATCGTGCACATCGATTCTTCCGGCGATATTATCACCAACATTCAAGCTTCGCACGTTTCCGCGCTCAAACCCGGACAACTTGTCCGACTCATGTACAAGGGACAGACCCATTCTATTCCGTTTTTGCAGGATTCCGGCGATATCAATGAAGAACGCCTCATTGCCTTGCTCAATTGCGACGGCGAGCTTGAAATTGCTTTTCTGCAAAAAAATGCCGCCTCTTTTCTTAAAGCCAAACCCGGAGATTCTATTTTGATTAAATATTAATTTTTCAACAAAAACTATGAATCCACGTCCTAATATTTCATCGGCAAAGATCGCGCGCGATCTTGTGTACACAACTCATCACGTGGCGGACACCGTTTCCATCCGGGAAATTCGCGCATGGTTTCAATCGCAACCCAACGTGCGAAGTCTCGGCGTAATTTTAGACAATGGTTCTTTCGCTATCGTGACTCGAGAAAAACTTTTTAACGGATTGATTTCCGAATCGATTCCGCTGAATGCGCCGCTCTGCGAACACGCCGAAATTTTATCCAAAGCTTATACTGTTGACGCCCAAACGCCGATTCAAGACATGGTGGAAACGTTGATCGCCGCGCGCGGGCAGGAAAATGATTTTTTTGACGACATCATTCTTCAATCTCAAAATAAATTAATCGGATTGGTTTCCGTGCGCGACGCCGTGGTGGATTTTTTTGAAAACTTGATGCATCGTCTCACTGCCATGGAGGCACAACAAAGCGCGCTCGCGCGTCAAAACAAAGAACTTTTTGAAAACAGCTTTCGTCAAGGGCAACGCGAAACGCAATTCCGCTCGTTTTTTGAACGCGCGCCTGTGCCGGTGGTGGTGTTCGATAAAATGGGCAGTTTTGTCTCTGCGAGCCGGCGTTTTTACGTGCTGGCAGGTTACACGCCGAAGCAAATCGACGCGACGTTTTATTTTCAACGCCTTTTTGCCGATGAATTCACGAAAATCAATCAGCCGCTGATGGATGACGCGGAAGAAAATCCTATTAAAATTCTCACGCTGATTCCTTCGAATAAAGCAACGATCAATGTCAGTGTTGTGATTGATTATTCCGATTGGGGGCACGTACTTGTCAGCATTTTGGGCTTTGCCGAAAAAAGCATTCTCGCCGCTCCGGAAATGCTCGCCGCCACGACCACAAAAACTTCAAGCCGTATCACCCAAGCCATCCGAGCAAAAATGCAGGAACAAAAAGCCAAGGGGCTAGCGCGTTCCGTCGCTAGCAACCTGATCGACCGCGAAGAACAAGTCGAGCGCCTCATGAAAAAATTAGAAAAAATTTTCGAGGTCGCCGATCAAGTTGAAGAAGTTCAAATCCAATCTCCCGCCTCAACGCACGAACCTGTCGCCGAGGAATCTCAACGACTCAAAGGCGATCTTACGGAATTTTCCGTCATCGATCTTTGCCAAATTTTGATTCAAGGCACCAAGACCGGTAAACTGCTCATTCGCCGTCACACGGAAGATGAACCCGTTGCTTGCATTTATTTTTATTGCGGAGGCATCGTGCATGCGGAACATCTACCCAGTTCGATGGTTGGAATCGACGCGCTGGCGCATGTTTTAAAAATCCGCGAAGGCTCATTCGATTTTGTGTTCCATCAAAGCGCGCCGCAAACCACGATTTCCGGCGATCCGATGGGCATTCTCATGGATGCTTGTCGCAAGGCCGATGAAGCAGGGAAATAGACGTCTGCGTTCTCATTCTGACTTGCGCTGAGAATGAACCGATGTACAGTATCAATTATATGCCTCCTGATCCATTTGCAATCGCGCAAGAAGTTTCCGAAAAAACTGGTTATCAATATGAAAAAATCAGCGATCATGTTTGGAAATTTCTTTTTACCGGCAGGCACATGCTGGAAATCGACGTGCTTGCTGTTTGGCAGGGACAACTTTTTATTTTTGGCGCGATTGTCGTTTCCCAGCAAATGTTGAATGGCGATAAAAAACTTTCCAACGAACTTCTTCTTCTTAATAACAATCTCGATCGCGTAAAAATCGGTTTCAATCAGGAGAACATGCTGTTTGTGCGCTCGGATATTTCGGTGCGCACGCTCGATTTTCAGGAATTCAAAGACAACATGGATCAAGTCGCCGCCGCAACGGATTATATTTACGGGCTCATCAAACCCTATCTTGTTTCCGAGAGATAATCTAACACCGCCTACGGGAAAAAGGGCTTTACCAATATCTCCTCTCTACTTTCTATTCTCTATTTTCTTTTCTGGACCCGTCCAGATTCGAACTGGAGACAAGTGATCCGAAGTCACTTATGATATCCGCTTCACCACGGGTCCTGAGAGATATGTCCATATTAGGAAAAAATCGCTCGCAAGAAAGTCTTTTGTCGTTATTCAAACGGCAGATGAACGACTTGAATGGAATTGGCTTCGCCTTTGAGAAAATGTTTCAGCATACCAGTGAAATGAAGAGGAAGGTCTGTGAGAAAAATATCGATGGCGGCTTCGGAAGAAGATTCATTAAATTGATCGAGTGCTTTGAGATGTTCGCGAAGATTGGAAGCGCACGCGGTGGAAGAATCCACCAGCGCGACACTCTCGCCTAAAATTTCGGCAAACAGCGGTTTCAAGAGCGGATAATGCGTGCACGCGAGCACCAGCGTGTCGATTTGTTCTTTCTGGAATTCTTTGACGTACTCTTCCACGATTAATTTTGCGGCGGAATGCATGATCCAATTTTCTTCGATGAGCGGCACAAGAAGCGGCGCGGCTTGGGTGACCAATTTGACGCCTTCGCGGGCTTCTTTGAGCATGTTTTGATACGCCATGCTCTTAATGGTTCCCGCGGTGCCGATGATACCGATTTTCCCTTCGCGCGTGGCTTTCAACGCCGCTTCCACACCGGGACGAATCACACCAAAAACAGGAACCGGAATTTTCTTTTGCAAAAAAGGTAACGCATGCGCCGACGCCGTGTTGCACGCGATGACGATGGCTTTCACGTTTTTGGTTAGAAGGAAGCGGCTGATTTCCTCGGCGAATCGCGCGACAGTATCAGGCGATTTATTTCCATACGGAACACGCGCGGTGTCGCCAAAATAAATAATCGACTCGCGGGGAAGAGCTTCGCGAATGGCATTGACGACGGTAAGTCCGCCGACTCCAGAATCAAAAATTCCTAAAGGTAAAGAAGAAGCCATGGTGCGATTTTCCGGACGGGGAGGGATTTGAACCCCCGGCGCCTTTTAAGGGCGCGCTCGATTTCGAGTCGAGTGCTTTAAACCACTCAGCCACCCGTCCAATAAGCGGAGTAGAATAATGCTTTTTGAAAATAAGAACAAGTGTTGCGTTAAAGGGATTTTTTGAGGGGGGAAGCTTGAGCGCTTTATTGTGTAAGCGCCTGTTTTTTAATTACTTGAAATCAAGCAACCTTCCATATCAGCGAAGATGCCATCTATTATATAAAAGAGCGATTCATAAAAAAATGCCTAAACGAATCTGAGCGAACGCTACACTCGTAAAAGGAGACGTCGCGGGAAACTTTGCCCGTTGTCACTATATCAAATTCGAGAGCGCAGAAAAAACACGCAAAGAACTCGGGCAAAACACACCCTCCGTCCTCTTTACCCACTATCGCCAAGTCGTCGATCCCGAATCCGCAGACAAATATTGGCAAATGCTTCCGCCAAAGGATTCTTAAAGATATTCACTATCTTATACTGAATCCAAAAAATAAGTTGTTGATGAATATCCCCTCCCTTGATCTTCTGACGCGAGAATACCCCGATGCTTGCATCGGGGATGAATCGCGCAAAAAAGCAATGAGGATCATCAACCTTCATTCTCTCGATGTTTCAGAGTTGCGCTTCAAGGGATAACGCTTCAATATGATTTGCCTTTGTTTCATGAAATTGATTCATCGTTATATCTTTACCTCCATTTTGAAGCCGCTGGCGTTTTGTTTGGTGAGTTTTTTTGTGTTATGGCTGATCTATGATTTGTTCGATACATTGCCGGATTTTGTGAATCGATTCGGGTCGGCAAAGTGGCTGATTTTCAAATTTTATTTGGTGCAGTTGCCCAAGATCGCCCAATCGGTCATTCCCGTCGCATTTCTTTTTACCACGCTGTACGTGCTGGCATACATGTCGAGCCATCGCGAACTGGTGGTGGTGCAGTCCAACGGCATGGGGCTCGCCGAAATCTGTTGGCCGTTTTTTTTGGTCGCTTGTACGCTGACCGCGATTTTGTTTTTTCTGAATTTTCAACTCACGCCGCGCGCGGAAGTGAATCGACGCATGATTAAGGAGCAAATTCAAGGGAAAGACAGTCGCATTATGGTTTTTGAAAATATCATTTATCGCAATCCTAAAAATGGCACGATGTGGTATCTTCAATGTCTCGATGCGCGAAAAGGCGTTTTTGCCAATGCGGAAATTCTTATTCTCGATAAAACAGGAAAAGATCATCACAAGTTGTTTGCGGAACAAGGCGAATACCAACATGGATGTTGGTATTTAAAAAATGCGCACTGGATTCGCTTCAATTATGACGGATCGTCCTCTTACAGCACGGATATGCCTCAAATGACGGCTTATGAACTCACCGAGACGCCTAAACAACTCGTGGCCGCATTGCGTCCTCCGGATGAAATGACATGGCCGGAGCTTTGGTCGTTTCTTTTTTCATCGCACCAATCTTCGCGCACAATGATGTCGCCTTATTGGACGGAGCATTACTATCGAATCGCCTCGCCATGGGTGTGCATCGTTCTCTGCTTTTTTGGAGTGGCCTTGGGCGTAAGCTACGCGCGCAAGCATGTCATCGCTTCCGTGTTCAATTGCATTTTTGTGCTTTTTGCGTTGTTGGCTTGGCAACATTTCTCTCTGGCGCTCGGCGGCGGCGCGCGTATCCCTGCCTTTATTGCCGGATGGAATAGCGTGTTGGTTTTTGGGTTGATAGGTTTTTATCTTTTCGCCAAACGCGCCGGATGGGTTTGGATTTGGCACGTGAAGTGGGAAAATTTTCAACAAGAAGGACTCGGATGAAATCTTTGCTTTCTTGGGAACACGAGCAATCTGTCCGACAAAAAGGATATCGATGTGTTGCCGGAGTGGATGAAGCGGGTAGAGGATGTTTGGCGGGACCGGTCGTGGCGGGCGCGGTGATTTTTTTGGACATGTCCGCTTGTCCCGACGGTGTCAACGATTCAAAAAAACTTTCACGTGCATCGCGGAAAAAATTGTATGAGACGCTAACCTCGCACACTTCGATTCTCTGTGGAGTCGGCGTGGCTTCGGTGGAAGAAATCGATCAAATCAATATTCTCAAAGCGTCGCATTTGGCGATGAAGCGCGCTTTGGAGGCGTTAAGCACTCCAGCGGATTTTGTTTTGGTGGATGGTTTAAAAGTTTCTTTACTTGGAGAAAATCACCTCGCGCTTATAGGCGGCGACGCCATTTCTCCTTCGATCGCGGCGGCGTCGATTATCGCCAAAGAATACCGCGATCGTCTCATGGAGCAATTTGACGCTGAATATCCGCAATACGGTTTGGCGCGTCACAAAGGATACGGCACTGCGGAACATTTAGAGGCGATTCAGCTTTACGGTATCAGCCCATTGCATCGGCGATCCTTTGCGCCGGTCAGACAGCAGACATTTGCGTTTTAACGAATCAATGGCCAAATAAGAGCGCCGATAAGAATGGAAATTCCAAAAACGGTGATGACCGAACGCCGCATTTCTTTTGAGCCGATGAGCACGACGACGCTGATTTTGAAAAGAACCGCCGCCAGAATGGCTAAAATAATTCCTTTTGCGGCGACGACGGCTTGAATTTGTTGTTCACTGGCCATTTGGCAGAGCGAAAGCACAATCGCGCTGACGTTGGTGAATCCGGAAAGAAAACTGACGATAAAAACGCCCGAATCTTTGAAATAAAAAGCCGCCGCCCGAACAATAAACATAATCATTGCGTAAGCGATCGCAAAATGCAGGGCGATGCGGAAACTCAGAGGATTGATAATTTTGGATTCCAGCGCGTCGGAAGACGATTCTTTAGAAGGATGCCACCAGCGCAATCCCATCCAAATGCCCGGCAATGCCACTAAAAGTAAAGGCGCAAGTAATTTCGACATCACGGAGGCGTTCGTGATGAGCGTGAGCACCAACACGCGGCCAAGCATCACCGTACCCGCCAACACAATCGCCAGTGCCAATCCTTTTGCCAATTTGGGCTGAGTTCGACTTTGACGACTAAACGCCAGCGCCGTGGCAGTGCTTGAAACCATGCCTCCGACCAATCCGGTCACGCCGATGCCTTTTTGCGTTCCCAAAAGACGCATCGCAACATATCCCACAAAACCCAATCCCGCCACCAATACTACCATCAACCAAATCGTGAACGGATTAAATGCTTCAAAGGGACCGAAAGCTTGATTCGGCACGAGCGGCAAAATCACGCCCGTAATCGCCGCGAATTGAAGAGCGATCGTAACATCTTTCGCCGTAAAACGCATAGTCCATTCGTGAATCGGATGCTTGCTTGCCATGAGAATGATGATGCAAATCGTCGAAATGACAGCCACTTTGGTTTGTTGCCAATACACCAAACTGCCGATGACAAATGTCAGCAATGCCACGGTGATCGTCGTAAAACCGAAGCGTCCGCGACGCTCGGTATCGAAAACATAACTCAAAATCAGCAGAGCCATGATCGCGCCGAAGGCAATCGGATAAAACGCCGCAACAAATTGTGTGGACACATAAGCCGAGAGAGCGCCAAAAACCGACCACAGCGTAAACGTGCGCATCCCCATCGCGCCGTCCGGCTCCGGCGAAGCGTGTTGGATTTTCCATTGGCGCTCCAGCCCAATCAGGCTTCCCAATGACGCGCTCACAATCAGCGCCTGCAAAAGAGGATCCAGTTCCATGAGCTTCTATTATGGACTTTTCTCTCGTCGCACGCAATTTTTTCTTTGCAAATGAAGGGTGTTTCTGTACCTTTTCCCTCTTATGTCACAGCATAGAAGTTTAAGAGGATCAGGCACGATCAAGGCTAAAAAGAGCGTTCTGCCGCGTTCCGAACGCATCAAGCTCATGAAAAAACGCGGTCAGTGGAAAGCCGGTCAAAAACCTTGGAATCTTCCTAAAACCAAAGCAGAAGAATAATTGACTCGGACTACAAGCTCAAAATCTCTTTCGCGGTTTTTTTTGCCCATTGTCCCGGCGAGGGATAATGTGAGGCTTCATGTCCAAAACACGATTGCAACATATCGGTGTTGATCACTCCGGGATTGAAAGGGACCGACTTCATTTCGCGCGGCAATTCTTCAGCGAGCGCTTTGGACAAGCCTTCGATGGCCCACTTCGTGGCGCAATAAGGAGCGACATTGGGTGAAACGGAGCGTCCCCAACCGGAGCTAAAATTGACCACCACGCCTTTTTTGCGCTCGATCATCGACGGAACAAACGCGCGAATGACATTGGCGACGCCGCGAATATTGACTCCGATGACGTAATCAAATTCCTCGGAGGAAATTTCCCAAAGCGGCGCATTTTTATTCATCACGCCCGCATTATTGATCAAAAAATCCGGCGCAGGATATTTTTCTAACACGCGTTTTGCCCACGCATCCACCGCAATCGCATCGGCTACATCTACGACATCGAAGCGATGCGGCGCAGGATATTCTTTTTTCAACGCTTCAATTTGTTTTGTATCGCGTCCGCATCCCATCACCGTATGCCCCATCTGCGCAAATTCTTCTAAAAGTCCTCTTCCGCATCCCTTGGTAACGCCAGTCAATACTATGTGATACATCATCGCAATATCATATATTCAACATCCCCATCAAAAAAGTCAAAATCAACGGCTCAACGAAGGCTTTTCATGCAATCAATTTTGGGCACAATATATCAACCATCTTATACACACCGAGGTCCCGTAGCTCAGATGGATAGAGCAGAGGTTTCCTAAACCTTTGGTCGGCAGTTCGACTCTGCCCGGGACCAGAAGAAAGAATCGGAAATAGAGTTGCTTTTGGCAGGCAGTCGGGTGTATTTATGGATTTTAAGATGAAAAAACACGTCATACTAGGAATCGGAGGCGTGGTTGCTATCGCCATTATCGCCTGGAATATAATATTTTTAAAAAGCAAACCATCCTCTTCTCCCGCTTCATCTGAAATGACTCAATCAAGCTCTCCTGCGGCCATGGGCGCAGAGACTTCAAAATCTTACGAGGACATTAAGATAGAAGGCTTCGATCAATTAGCTCCCAAAGAAAAAGCCGTGATGTTTGTTAAAAAAGCCATCGAATATTATCGCGCTAACGGGAAAGAAAAAACGATTCGTATTCTCAATGACAAGCAGGGACCGTTTGTGAGAGGAGAATATTATGTGGTCATGCGGCAATTGGACGGTTTGACTCTCGCGCATGGCGGCAATGTGCACATGATTAACAAAAATGTTTTGCAACTCACCGATACGGACGGGAAATACTTGATCAAAGATCAGATTGAAACCGTAAAAACGAAAGGTTCGGGATGGGTGGAGTATAAGTGGATCAATCCTGTCAGCAAGATGGTTGAACCTAAAATGAGCTACGTGGAACGCGTAGAGGGGGAAGATGTGTATATGGTGTGCGGAACTTACGAAAAGAAATAAGTTGATTCGGATGCCATGTTTCAAAGCGCTGAGAATCCTCAAGTATCGCGGCTAGGAATCTTTTTAAAGAAGATACAAGCGCATCCTCTCATTACGCAGTGGCTTGCTTATTGCCAAAAATATTATTTTTACACCATTTTTGCGATTACGACATTTCTATTGACGGGAATTGTGGTGTTGATTTTACATGCGCTTTATCAACAGCAAGCTTCCGCGCTTTGGTCTCAATTTAAATTTCGCGAAAAAGACCGCGTGCAAAATTTTTATTTTAAACTGATAGCGGAATTTTCGATGATTGAAAAAGACATCGCGTTTTTTAAAGCGGCGGAGCCGTTGGATCGAGCGGCGACAGGAGATACTGGAGCGCTTCGGGAATTCAATTCCTTTGCAAAAACATTACTGGAGACTCGCCCCGCTTATGGCGGAGTCATCTTGGTCAACGAAAACGGACGAGAATGCGCTCTGATCAATAATATTAACGACCGCATTGTGATCGCCTCGACAGGTTCCACGCTGAATCGAAAAAATGATCCGCATTTTCAGTCGGGCATGCTCTTACCGTTCGACGCGATGGAGATATCGGATATGATGATAAGCGGCACGTTCAAAGAAGCGGGCAATCCCTTTGGACCGATGGTGCGAGCCATCAGCCCTATTTTTGATGCGCAAAAAAAGCGTGTTGGAGTTTTGATGTTGAATTATTGGCTCGAAGATATTTTCAAGGAAGCCGAGAAAAACAATATTCTTTTGATCGACGTCAAAGGCGAATGGCTTCGAGCGGAAAATCTGGAGGATAATTGGGGATTTTTATTGAATCACCCAAGATCCTTTAAAAATTCCTATTTAAAAATTTGGGGGCAAATGCAAACGCTCGGTTCGCATCAAATTGAAGATACGGCCGGATTATTTACGTGCGACAAACTTGCGCTTTGTGAAATATCTTCTTCCCATACCTTCCATGAGCCGGACTCTCATAAAGAAAACAATTGGTTTATTTTATCACACGTAAAAGATCCTCTCCAAGCATCCGGCATTCGCGCATTACGCAAAAAGTTTTGGATTCTTTTCAGCGAGTTTGGAGTGTTGTCAGCAATACTCGCGTACACCCTGTCGCATGCTTACGTGAAATGGACGGGTCTGAAGGCAGGCATTTACAAGGCGGAATCCTCGGCAAAGGCAAAGACGGAATTTTTGGCGATGATGAGTCATGAGATTCGCACGCCGATGAACGGGATTATTAGCATGAGCAATATGTTGCTCAGCACGTCGCTGACGCCGGAACAATATCAATGCACGCGCATCATTCGCGACAGCGGGGAATCGCTCTTGACGATTATCAACGATATTTTGGATTTTTCAAAAATCGAAGCAGGTAAATTAGTCATTGAAAGCACGAGTTTCGATGTCTTGGAATTGGTGGAAGATTGCGTTGGGCTTTTGTATGCGCAGACGAAGAAAAAAGGCGTGAAGTTGAGTTATTTGATCGAAGAAAACGTCGCGCAATTTCTTGTCGGCGATCCGGCGCGAATCCGGCAAGTGCTTTTGAATCTCATGAGCAATGCCATTAAATTTACTGAGAAAGGCAAAGTGGTTGTGCGCGTGGCTCAAGAGCATGAGGATCGCGAAAATGTCGTGTTGACTTTCAACGTGACCGATACAGGCGTGGGAATTCCCAAAAATATTTTGCCTAAATTGATTCGTCCTTTTGAGCAGGCGGATTCTTCAACCTCGCGGCGTTATGGAGGCACGGGGTTGGGGTTGACGATCTCGGCGCGCTTGACTGAAATGATGGGCGGGCGATTGAAATTGGACAGCTGGGTGGGAAAAGGGACGACAGCCACATTTTCAGTGCGGGTGAAAGTTTTTGGCGTAGAGCACAAGATTGTCGGAGATATGATTCCGGAATTAAAAGGACTTCGCGCGATTGTCGTCAGCGACAAAGAAGAGGACGGATTGTATTTTTCCAGCATATTAAGATCGTGGGGAATGGATACGGAAGTGCATTTGACCAGCGTCGAAGCCTGCGTCATTCCCGATTTTTCAAAAGAACAATACGATTTGATTGTGTTGGATTCTGAATTTAATAACAGCAACGGCCATCGATGGGCGCGCGAGTGGTTGAATCTGCCCCAAATGCAAAACACGCGCGCGATTATCATCGGAGGAGAAGATGAAGAGGAAATTGCTTTTGATATATGAATCGAATCTCAAACATCCCTCGACCTCTCAAATTTGAGTCTTTTCGCAATGCCATGTATTGGCTTTTTTGCCCGGAGCGCTTGCCGGAAACTTCTTCCGTGCGTGTGGCCGAAGAAGCTCAAGGCGCTATGGAGAGAGCTATTCATATACTCATTGTGGAAGATATTCTGATGAATCAGGAAGTGGCCAAGATTCAATTGAAAAAATTAGGTCACACTTGTGAAATGGCCAATAACGGCCAAGAAGCGCTCGATATTTTGAGTAAAAAAGATTTCGAGATTGTGCTGATGGATGGGCGTATGCCGATGATGGATGGGTTTGAGGCGACTAAAAACATACGCGATATTTCTTCTCCAGTCATCGACCACGAGATTTACATTATAGGAGTCTCTGCGGAAGCTATGGTGGGCGATCGCGAACGTTTTTTAGCGGCGGGCATGAATGATTATGTTAGCAAACCGATTACGGAAGTCTCCATCCGCCAAGCGCTGACGCGCGCATTGAATTATTTGAAGCAACATCCAAAAACGATCGTTTCGTCCGCGGTAGAAGCCCAACCAACGGATGCATCGCCATCGTTGGAAATTGTCGATTCCGGAGGGCCGGACGAGGAAGAAATTTATTCAGATCGATTAATCGATTTATTTTTGTCGGAGACCCCCAATTTAATAGCACAGATTGACGAAAACTTAACTCAAGGCAATTTGGCGGAAGTGTTGCGCATTTCGCATGGCATCGCGGGGTCATCGGGTTATTTTAAGGCGAAAGATTTGGAAAAGGCATGCCGCGCCATCATGGCCATCGCCAAGAGCAATCAAACAGAAGGCATTGACAAATTGATGGAAGAAGTTCGACAATGCTTTGAGGCGGAAAAAGAGCGTTTACTTCAAATGAAAGCGAGTCGGCAAGGTTCATGAAAATATTAGTGGCAGACGACAACAACGTGATGCGCATGGCGCTTGCGGATATTTTGACCAAGGAAAAAAATTGGCGCGTCATCGAGACTTCGGACGGACAAGAAGCTTGGGAAAAGATGATGAGAGGATTGCGTCCGCACGTCTGCATTTTGGATATTGCGATGCCGAGAATGGATGGGCTAACGGTCTTGGAAAAAATGCGTAGCGATGCGCGACTCAAAAAAACGAGCGTCATTTTGATCACACTGGATCGAGAGAAGGAAACCGTGATGAAAGCGGCGACGTTGGGCGTATCGGCGTATATTTTGAAACCGTATAACGCGAGCAAGGTATTGGAGCAGGTGCGAAAAGTAGCTCAATCGATACCGCCGGAACATTTGGTGGAAATGGTATTGATGGATATGGAGACCATTACCGCCAATTTAGGGATCGGCTTGGATCGTTATTTTGATTTATTGGATATGCTTTTGCGCGATTTGGAAGTTTCCGTTCCTAATTTTAAAAATTTACTTCCAGAAGAAACGAAGGGCATGATCGGCGCGTGTTTAACGCTGGGCGCGTCCGAGATCGCCGAGGCCTTGGAGCAGGAGCAACCGGATGAGAAATATTTGAATGAATGTCTGACGCGGCTTCAAAAAGAAAAAAAACAACTGGAGATTCGTTATAATCGTCAACCCCATATACCCTCACACATCACAGCCGCCTCCACGCTTCAACATTACAAAGATCACAACTTGCAAAAACTAGAACTCTACATGATCAATATTGGAATGATCCTAGGTACTGTCGACATTCATTGGAGCCATAGATAAATAGCGGCGATGTGGATGAAGGAGAGGAAGGAAGCGGCGAGTTTATCATAGCGAGTTGCCACTCGCCTAAAGTTCTTGAGCTTATTGAAA
>JBMONL010000031.1:0-15733 GCA_049324635.1 Verrucomicrobiota bacterium
GGCAACCTTAACGTTTTTTCTACATCGTGTGGTAAAGATGAAATCGACGATACGAGAAAAATTTTGTTTTTCCCTCTAAAAACGCGATATTTTGTGGCGAAATAAACCCAACGATTATTTTGTGCCGTTCAGGTTGCTTCGTCATTTGCCTCGCCTGCGGCGGGCAAGATTCCTCGCAATGACCCGTTTGAGTAAAGATAAAGTTAATCGCCTCGCTACGCTCGATCCATATGATTATCGGCTGTCAGCCTATTTTACGAAACTCTATAATACTGTTTTTTCACCGTTGAGGTCAAAGAATTCCAGAGTGTTTCATTCGTACCATTGAGTCATTGAATTTTGACGACGTTGAGCAATTTTGTGTTTTAAAATTTCATTTTGATCCTCAGATGGATAATCTTGATGACGCAACATGCTCAAAAATACCACAGGAGGCGAATAATTGATTTTTATAATTCCTTGGGTGATGGCATTGCCCGTAGGTAATAATTTAGATTCTACAATCGCTGGCGCGCTACGTATGTTGGCAGGCGTTTCTTCCGCTACAGAATGTTGCGCCCAAAGTAAAACTATTAAAACCACAATAACCGTTACAAGAGTGGCTGAAGAGCCTCCTCGGCATATATTCCCGTCCATACTAGGCTAGTGTGAGACCTCGGCTAAACGTCAATTGCTATTGTCGTCAGGAAATATCCGATTGTCTTAATGGAAAGTTCTTACACTACATGACACTCTATCAGACAAAAAACGAAAAAAGCCTTCATACCTGCTTGACAATCAGTGGGATAACTCACATTACGTATTAGGCACAAATGTTGCTCTTATAGAAGGGCTACAGAGCCTACGAATATGATGTCCGAGCCTTCACCTGCACCTGACGTTTCATTACCGGATACTCATATCGACGGCATTATCGCCTATCTTCGCGAACGCGACATTCTTTGGTTTGGCGAATCTGAAATTACCGAAAAACAAATGCGCGAGTATCACAAACTCGCCAGAGCCATGATTGCCGAGGCGATTAGTGAGCAACGCCTCGTGCTCATTCAAGGCACCGTGGTCACCGTTTTTCATCCTTTCGGCGAATCCGGCGACGCGATCCGATATACTTTTTCCGAAAATTGCAAAGTGACGCAGACTGAGGAAAATGTTTTTTTTATTCCTGATGAGGATGAAGAAAGCGATCCTGATTGCATCAGTATCTCGCGTTCCGGCGGGATCATGGTTCATGTGGCGCATCGAAAGCAAATCCTAGCCGCAGACGTTGGAGTCTCGATCATTCGCGACGGCCAAGAAGAAAAACTCTATCAAGGCGAAGATTTATCCAAGGTGATCGACACCACCATCACTCACGCGCCCAAAGCCGTCTCCAAAGCCGTCGAACGCGTCAAAGTCCCTATCCCCACCATGCACGCATTCCCTTCCATGGCTCAAGTGATCGATCTTCCCGTGCCGCAACCGAGGAAAGTGATTGATTCTTCAGTACCTGTCCCATCTTCAGAGGACGAAGAGGGTTAACGTCCCCGCGAAGAAGGGATGATAATCCCCAGATGCGTTCGAAGCGCTTGTTTAATGATCGGTTGAGAATCTTTAAATTGCGCGGCGAGTTCTAAAAAACCCATTGGGTCTTTTTTAATAGCTTGGACAGCGCCCAAGCCGGCAAGTCTTTTTCGAAAGCCTTGAAAAGCTTTAACGAATGCCGGATTATCAAGTACTGTGTTTAAAGCAATTTTTAAAAAATTCTGATCTTTTTCCGGCTCGATCTTTCCAGAGAAAAATTGATGGACGGTATTTTGAGTCTCTTGGTTCCCATGTTCTGCGACACATTGAAAAAACAAAGCGGGATTACGCGCAATGATATCGGAAGCCCGTCGACCGGATGGTTGCAGATGGGATTTGAATGCGCGATAGAGCGCATGATCTTGAAGCAAACACTCGAGACATTTTACAATAGCTTCATTCTGGAATCCGCTTGAACGTGGCGTATCCAAAACGGTTGTGGCGTCTTGTTTCAGAGATTTTTCCACCGCATAAGATGTTTTTTTTAACGAACGGCGTATTTGCTTATTACTCTCAAGAGCTTGGTCGAGAGTTTTTCCAAGATTTGTTTTTTGAATAAATTTATATAAAATAAGTCGCTTATCGAGCATGAATGCTTTGATTTTTTCGAACAACATTTTGTTCTCAGCGCTTAATTGAGATATTTTAGGAGAGTTTTGAAATGTGTTAAAAAGTTCTTTTAATTGCCATGCTTGGCTTAAGAACGCAATTTCCTCTTCCGTGCGAGCAAAGGTGCTGAATAATTCCTCTTCAACCTTACGAGAGGGCGTCGATAAAATCGCTCTGACCATAATGGCGATTCCTCGCTTGAGAATTTTATGAGGCAATTTTTGCTGATTATCCAAACAGATAAATATTTCAGTTAACGATAAATCTCTCTGTATCATGCCTTATCCTTTGTTAAGTTGGGATCTGGTTTTACAGATAGAAAGGTGGCTAAAGAAGGAAAGGCATTAAAAAACAACCTTCGTTGCTCGTCTTTGGTTGTAACGATTTTTAAATAATTACAATGCTCTTCCAGAAAATTCGTGAAAGTTTTTCCGGAAGACGCGCATTGTTTTTCTATGGAAGCCATGTAGTGGTTCAATTTTTGCTGAAATTCTTTCGGAGGACTAATAGAAAAATGCGATATTTCTTGAGAAAGAATTTCCAAACAAGCAAAGGTATGTTTGAGCAAAAGCGTTGTTTGTTCCGGCGAAGCGCCTTTGCTTGCAAGCGTTTCGCAAAGAAATTGTGTGTTGCTATTCAGCTTGCGCATCGCTTGTCTTTTTTGCGAAAGATGTTTTTGTGGCGGATTGAGAAATCTTATAGCGGATTTTGCTATTTCTGCGGCATCCATGGTATCGATGCCATTATTTTCGCATAAATCAATAAAGTGATCCAAAGCATGATAAGCTTCATCGTTTTTCTTTGACTGTTCAGTCGCTTTGATGGCTTCTCGTTGTAATAATATTTGTCCATCGAGAGGTAGTGGAATGTCTCGAGTTTCCGCCACATATAACGCTTGGACGACATTGACAAGAGCGGGGGCATCTTTGGGGGCGTGTTCCAAATCTTCTTTGGATAAGAATGAACTAATCTTATGTCCTAGAAAAAACTGCGCAAGCGCTCCTGCTAAAGATGCATAACCAAAAGATCGATTTTTTGAAAAGGCCTTTTTCTTCGGATTATTTATTTCGCGTAATTTATCGATCGCGAGCATTAAACTCCTTGGAAAGTCTAAGTCTCCATGCAATAAGACCTCTGCTGTGGAAACCTTTAATGAATGCAAAGACCCTCGTATTAAAAAATGTCCGTAGAATTTACTGATTCCCTGCCAAGGATGATCGGATATAGGGCGGTAATTTTGAAGTGGATGATCAGGATTGGAAACGGAAAGAATCTTGTGAAAAAATTCTTTAGCTTGCGTGAATCGAAGTCTGGGCGTTGTGCAACAACATCCCGAGAGTATTGTTTTTGTTCCGATTCCTCCCACAAGCACTTTTTGGAATCGAGGAAGTGGACGATCGATAATATTTTTAGGAGCAATATAACCTTCTCCACGTATTTCATGGCCCTCTCTGAGAATGACATTAGCCACTATAGAATTACTCACATGACCGTCTATTTCGCATCCCGGATAGATTTCGCTTTGTCCATCGATAATCGCTGTGGAACCCAGTCTGGTCTTTTCATGCACGACAGCCGGCCATTGAACACGAGCGTTCGGACGAACATCAGCTCCCTCAAAAATAATGCCCCCGCCATTAGGATGAATATAAAAACGTTCATCTCTATTTTTCCATCGTGCGATTCCAAACTGTTGATCATAACCTTCAGCGGAAGAAAAAATGAGGCATATCCTCGAATCTCCAAGAGGAACACTGTAGCATGAATTTATGTCGTGGCTGGTAAGCATTGTTTATCCTTATTTTCCAATGTGTTCTTCGGCATAAAACGTCAAGGAATTCACTACAAAAAAGCGGCTTGAAGCTGTAGGGGAAATGGGTAGTGTGAGACGTTATGAAAAAAACCGTGATAATTCTTTCTTTTGTTGTATTAATCCTTCTTAATCTGCAACTTGCATCTGCTCAAGCGAGTCTTCTTAATGGGCTTGGAGGGAGCCTCGTTTCGCTTCAGGGTAATGATTTGAGGCCTTATGATGTCGCCAAGCTCGCCAAAGTGGACTACGTGGCCGTTTATTTTTCCGCGCATTGGTGTCCGCCCTGCCGCTCTTTTACGCCCAAACTAGTGGAATATTACAACCAAGCTAAGCCCACGCATCCTAATTTTGAAATCATTTTTATCAGTAACGATCGAAACGCCGGAGATATGAAAAATTATATGAAAGAAACCGGCATGAAATGGCCTGCGGTGATTTATGACAAAGCTCGCGGCGGCACTGCTTTCTCCCAATACGCCCAGCGCGGCATTCCCAATCTTGTGTTCATCGACAAAAACGGCAAAGTTCTTTCTGCGAGTTACGACGGAGGACGCTTCGTTGGTCCCTACAAAGTTCTCGATGACATCCAAAAAACGCTCAAATGAAAAGCGAAAGCTCAGTCATCTTGCGTCAGTAAGGTGATTGATTGCGAGGAGCGAAGCGACGTGGCAATCTCCACTTTTGCTTTCATGGCGAGAACTCATTTTTGCGATAGCGAACATGAAAAACTTGCGGAGCAACCAACTGCATGGAGCATAAAAAAATTCAAAAGTACCAGAAAGGCGTTGACAGTCGTGGGCGATATCGGTATGTTCATTCCCTTTCTCTTATGAAAACTTTTGTAGCAAAGTCTCAAGATATTAAGCGCCAATGGTGGCTGATTGATGCCGGGGATCAAGTGGTTGGCAAGGTCGCTGTTCGCGCGGCGGATTTGTTGCGCGGCAAAAAGAAAACGATTTTTACGCCTCACGCGGATACAGGCGATTTTGTAATTGTGATCAATGCCGCCAAATCGGTGTTTACGGGAAAAAAGGAAACGCAGAAAAGTTACATGGCTTTTTCAGGGTACATCGGCGGTCATAAGTCGGAAACGGCAAAGGCTCGCCGCGCGCGCCGTCCGGAATTACTGATTCAGCAAGCCGTCAAAGGCATGGTTCCGCACAATCGTTTGGGGCGCGCTGTTTTGAAAAAACTTTTTGTTTACGCATTAGCCGAACATCCTCATGAGGCTCAGAAACCCACCCTCGTCAAATTGTCTTAATATATTATGAGCACAACCTCTCAAACTTCCACTGGGCGATGCCGCACTTCGGTCGCCTTGGCGCAAATCGTTCCCGGCGCCGGAAAAATCACAGTCAACAAACGCAACATCGACGATTATTTTACCACATTGCATCAGCGACTGGTTGCGCTTCAACCGCTTTTTGCCACCGAGAATCACAAAAAAGTGGATGTGACCGTGCGCGCGCACGGCGGCGGACTTATGGGGCAAGCCGGAGCGATGCGTTTGGCGATTGCTCGCGGATTGATTAAGCAAAACCCGGAGTTGAGAGGTGTTTTGAAGGCCAAAGGGCTTCTGACGCGCGATTCTCGAATGAAAGAACGCAAAAAACCGGGTCGTCCCGGCGCGAGAAAACGTTTCCAATTTTCCAAACGTTAATTTTGGTTCTGAAGCGGCGCTTCGGATCGAAGAAAGAATTTTTTTGCTCATGCTTTGAGCATAACGACGGATGAAAAAGTCGTCTATGAGAGTAGCCATTGTCGGCGCCTCCGGGTACACCGGGGAGGAATTGATTAACACTTGCCTCCGTCATCCAGGGATTCAGCTTGCCAAAATCACCTCGCGTCAGTATGCAGGCGCGCGGTTGGGGGATTTTTTAGGAATCAACGGCGACGGCGCGGATTTGGTGTTTGAAAATCTTACTCCGGAACAAGTCGCGCAGGAAGCTGATGTTGTATTTTTAAGTTTGCCGCACGGCGTGGCGTCTGAATACGTCGTTCCGCTTTTGGAAAAACAAAAAATTGTTTTTGATCTCAGCGCGGATTTTCGTTTAAAGGATGCGGCGGTTTACAAAGAATTTTATCAACGCGATCATCCCGCGCCGCAACTTCTCAAGGAATCCGTTTACGGTTTACCGGAGCTTTACGCCGACGAAATCAAAAAAGCGCGTTTGATCGCTTGTCCGGGATGTTATCCCACGAGCGTGATTCTTGCGCTGGCGCCCGCATTGCGCGAAAAATTGATTGATCCGGCGCAGATTGTTGTTACGGCAATGAGCGGCGTTTCCGGCGCGGGGAAAAAATTGGATAACGCGTATCTCTTTTGCGAGTGCAACGAAAATCTGCGCGCGTATTCCATTCCGAAACATCGCCATCTTTCTGAAATGGAGCAGGAACTTTCCGCGCTGGCGGGGGAACGCATCCGGATTTCTTTCACACCGCATCTGGTACCCGTCAATCGCGGTATTTTAACCACGATTTCCGCGTCATGTGTTGACAAAACGGATGATGTCATTCTTTCCTCTTATCAAAAATTTTACGAAAAGAGTCTTTTTGTGCGTGTATTGAATTCTTCGCGATTACCGGAAACGCGACGTGTGCTTAAAACAAATTTCGCAGAAATTGCCTGTCGATTGGACACTCGGACGAATCGATTGATGATCATTTGCGCGATCGACAATCTCGGCAAAGGCGCGGCGAGCCAAGCGATGCAGGCTTTTAATATTCGTTTTGGATTACCGGAAGATGAGGGGCTTACATGAAGTGGATTAAAACTGGCGGCGTCACGTCGCCGCACGGATTTCGCGCCGCCGGAATTTCAGCCGGCATCAAGCGTCGCGGAAAAAAAGACATGGCGATGGTGGTATCGGATAGTGACGCGATCGTAGGCGCGGTGTTTACCACCAATAAAATCAAAGCGGCGCCCGTGAAAGTCAGTATGGAATACGCGCGCAATGGCGCGGTACGCGGAGTGATTTACAATAGCGGCAACGCGAATGCGTGCACCGGAATTCAAGGACTCAAGGACGCAAAAAAAATGGCGGATTTGGCGTGCCAGCTTCAAAATTTCAAACCACGGCAAATGCTGGTATGCTCCACCGGGCGCATCGGAATTCCTCTGCCGATTGGAAAAATTGAGCGCGGTATTCCTAGAATAATTAAAAAACTCTCGCATCGCGGCGGTAACGAAGCCGCGCACGCGATCATGACCACCGATACTTTTCCTAAGCAATGCGCTGTTTCGCTGAAAATTGACGGACGGCAGGTGACGATCGGAGCAATGACCAAAGGCGCCGGAATGATTCATCCTAATATGGCGACGATGTTGTGTTGTGTGACCACCGATGCTGTCATTGATAAAAAAACCTTGCAACGTTGCGTGCAGGATGCAGTGGAAAATTCTTTCAATAGAATTTCCGTCGATGGCGACACTAGTACCAATGATACTGTTTTGGTTTTTGCGAATGGCAAAGCGGGCAACAATATGATCAAAAGTTTCCATCCGCAGTACGGAGATTTTTGCAACGCGCTTGGCGCCGTAATGAAAAAACTTGCGCGCATGATTGTCGAAGACGGCGAGGGGAACACCAAAGTCGTCGAAGTCGCCGTGCAAGGCGCCGCGCATGCCTCCGATGCGCGCTTGGTTGCCGAGTCGGTGGCGCGCTCGCCTCTCGTGAAATGCTCGTGGTGCGGCGGCGATCCGAATTGGGGGCGCATCATGGCGGCGATCGGTTATTCCGGCGCGCGCGTGCGGGAAGAGCTTGTGGAAATTTATTACGACGGACTCATTGCCGCGCGCGGAGGCATCGCCAGCGCCACGCCTTTGAAAACTCTAAAAAAAGTTACTCGCAAATGTTCCTACACCATCCACATCAATCTTCATCTCGGCAAAGGCGAATACACTCTCCTCACCAACGACTTCACCGAAGATTACGTCAAAATTAACAAAGATTAAGAATGAGGCGCATTTATGTTTTCACAATACATTCGTTATGCCGACGTTTTGATTGAAGCCTTGCCTTATATCCAAAAATTTCGCGGGAAGACGGTGGTGATCAAATACGGCGGGAGCGCGATGGAAAACACGAAGTTGATGGACATTGTTTTGCGCGACATTGTGTTTCTGGAAGCGGTCGGCATCAATCCTGTGGTGGTGCATGGAGGAGGGAAAGCGATTACGCGTCGCATGGCGGAAAAAGGCGTGCGCGCGAAATTTGCCGCCGGTTTGCGCGTGACCGATGCCGAGACGATTAAGGTTGTCGAAGAAGTGCTCGACACGCACATCAATCCCGATTTGGTGGAGAAAATCGAAAAATTCGGCGGCAAGTCAAAAACAATTTCCGGCAAAAGCGTTTTTCGCGTGCAAAAAGCTCCGTTGATTGAACACGAAGGAAAAATGGTGGATATTGGATTGGTCGGCGATGTCGAGAAATGTCTGGTTAAAGACGTTCAAGCGCTCGTCCACAAAGAAATCGTTCCTATCATTTCTCCTCTGGGGAGCGACGGAAAAGGGAAAACGCATAATATCAATGCCGACACCGCCGCCGCGGAAATCGCCATCGCGCTGAATGCCTTCAAAATTATTTATCTTTCGGATGTGAACGGAATTTTGCGCGACGAAAAAGACCCCGAATCCACTATCTCGACGATTACATCGCGCGATATTCAAAATCTCAAACGCCAAGGAGTCATTCACGGCGGAATGCTTCCGAAAGTGGCTTCTTGTTTGAAGGCGTTGAAAGCGGGCGTGGGCAAAGTGCATCTGCTCGACGGGCGCATTCCTCATTCGCTTTTACTCGAACTTTTCACCGATCACGGCATTGGCACGGAGATTGTTCACGCATGAAAAAATCAATCAAAGGGGTCATGGTTTCACATTCTCGCTCGCTTCAAGCGAGACGTGAATGTGAAAACTTGACCCCGACGTCTAAAATCATCAATACATTTAAAGACTATGTCGTTCCAAGCTATACGCGCTCGTTGGTCTTGGTTCGAGGAAAGGGAAGTTATGTTTGGGACGTCGATGGCAAAAAGTATCTCGATTTTGGCGGCGGCATCGCGGTCAATTCTCTCGGGCATGCGCATCCTGCGGTCGTTCGCGCACTAAAGAATCAAGCGTCCAAACTCATTCATACCACCAATCTCTATTATACCGAGCCTCAGGGAAAACTCGCGCGCGAGTTGGTCAAGCTCACTGGCTTGGGAAAAGTTTTCTTTTGCAACAGCGGCGCCGAAGCCAACGAAGCACTTTTCAAACTCGCGCGCAAATTTGGACAAGAAAGCGGAAAATTTGAAATTGTGACTGCGGTGAATTCGTTTCACGGGCGCACGATTGCGGGCATCGCCGCTACAGGACAAGAAAAAATCAAAAAGGGGTTTGCCCCAATTATTCCGGGCTTTGTGCATGTACCGTTCAACGATCTCGAAGCGTTTGAAAAAGCCATCACGCCGCAAACGGCCGCGATTCTGATTGAAGGCATTCAAGGCGAGGGCGGCGTGATTCCCGCTACGAAAGAGTTCTTGCTGGGAATACGCAAACTCACGCGTGAACGTGGCATTTTGCTTTTTATTGACGCCGTGCAATGCGGATTTTTCCGCACGGGGAATTTTCAGAGTTATCAAACCATTCTCGGAAAAGACGCCAAAGATTTTTTGCCAGACGGCATTTCGATGGCAAAGGGACTCGGCGGCGGTTTTCCTATCGGCGCGGTTTGGATTGAGAAAAAATACGCCGATTTATTTCAACCCGGCACGCACGGCACAACTTTTGGCGGCACGCCGTTGGCATGCGCGGTTTCGCTTGCGGTGATCGACACGGTGAAAAAACAAAAGCTCGCGCAAAATATTCGCCAACAGGGTGCGCGGCTTATGCGTGGATTGCAAAAAATAAAATCCCCCAATATCGTCGAGGTGAGGGGACTTGGCGGTATGATCGGATTGCAGATTACCGGAAAATCCAAAGACGTCGTTGCTCGTTTAATGGAAAAAGGATTGCTCGTTGTTCCCGCCGGTGATCATGTATTGCGTTTTCTTCCTCCTCTCAACATTCGCGCATCGGAAGTTGACGATGCGCTTGAAATCTTGAAAAATTGCCTATGAAACATTTTTTAAAACTCGAAGGTTTTTCCCGCAACGACGCTCGCGAGATTCTTGCTTCCGCGCAACAACACAAAGCCAAACGAGGCGAAGCTTCTTCGCTTCTCAAAGGTCAAACTTGGGCGCTCCTCTTTTCCAAACCTTCCACGCGCACGAGGGTTTCATTCGAAGTGGCTGTGCGCGAACTCGGCGGCGGATCGTTTTTTTTAAGTTCTCAAGATATTCAACTCGGACGCGGCGAAATCATCATCGATACCGCGCGTGTTCTCGGACGCATGGTTCACGGCGCGATTATTCGCACCTTCGATCAAGCCGATGTGGAAGATTTTGCACAAGCAAGCGGCATTTCGACCGTAAATGCGCTGACGGATGAAGAACATCCCTGCCAAATTCTCGCCGATATTTTTACTTTTGAGGAAAAACGCGGGTCTATCCAAGGTAAAAAAATCGCGTTTATCGGCGATGCCGATTGCAACGTCGCACGCTCATGGGTGCACGCCGCCGGAATTTTTGATTTTCAACTCATTTGTGCCGCGCCCGAAGATTTTCAGAGTTCCATTTGCAACGCCAATACCTCTCTCGTCACCGACCCCGCCGAAGCCGCACAAGATGCCGATATGCTCTACACGGATGTTTGGGTTTCCATGGGCAAGGAATCCGAAACCGCGCGACGCGTCAAAATTTTTAAAAATTACCAAATCAATGAAGCGCTCCTTTCGCATGCTCAAGAAGATGCGTTGGTGATGCATTGCCTGCCTGCATATCGCGGCAAAGAAATCACTGAATCAGTCTTGGAAAAACACGCCAAAGATATCTTCGATCAAGCCGAAAATCGTCTCCACGTTCAAAAAGCCATTCTCGAGTGGTTGGTGAAATGAAAAGCGCAAGCTCAAATTTCTCTTCCCACAGTAAGCTACGGAGTATCGCGCAATTTTTCGCTTCGCGAACCGCTTGCGCTCTTTCATGGCGAGGCGTCGCGCCTTGGGCGCACGCCGTGGCCATCTCAAAACTATCCTGTGTACAGCATTTTTTTGCGCAATTCCTCCCCGATGCAAGCATCGGGGTATCCTTGCATCAGAAGATGAATCTGGATTTTATTTCGGACGAGCGGATCAAAAAACAAATATTATTCGCGCTTGAGATGGATAAGCTCAAGCAAATCTTGCGCAAAACTTCCATCCTCGGAAAATCTCGAAAAGAAAACAGCGCGGAACATTCTTGGCATCTGGCGCTCATAGCTATTCTCTTGGCGGAATACGCCAATGAATCGATCGATCTTTTGAAAACCCTCAAAATGATTTTGGTGCACGATATCGCTGAAATCGAAGCCGGCGACACGTTGGTGTATCATCGTTCATCTTCAACTTCGAAAAAAGAAGATCAAGCCGCGCAAAAAATATTTTCCAATCTTCCGAGCGACCAAGCCAAAGAGTTTTACATGCTCTGGAAAGAATTTGAAGAAGGAGATAGTATCGAAGCGCGATTCGCGCGCGCGATGGACCGCATGGCGCCGGTGTTGCTCAATTACGCCAATCAAGGCGATACGTGGCGCGAATATTCCATTTCTCATCAACAAGCTTTAAAAATCAATGATCGCATCGTTGAGGGCTCTTCTCAAATTTGGGAGATTGTAAAAAAACTTTTCTCTTCTGCCATAGAAAAAGGTTTTCTGGGCAAAGGAAATTGACTTTTTTACAAGGGATATGGTTTTTCAATGGACGAAAGGAGAGGAAAGCGCATGATGGAAGCGTCATGAGTGAAGGGGCGAAAATACTCATTTATATCAATGGACGTTCACGTTTGATCTCTGCGGAAATGAATCTGATTTGCCTTCTCGATACGCTTCAGATGCCTTCGGATTCCGTAACGATTGAACATAACGGTGAGTTGATTCTTCAAAAAAAATTTGCGACCACTTTTTGCAAAAACGGAGACACGCTTAATTTGATTCGAGTGATTTCCGGCAATTGATGCAAAGTCTTTTTTTTGTAAGCGTTCTTACGGTTTTTTATAAAAAAACTTTTTTGTATGATTTTTATTTGCATTGATTTGCGCTTCGTATTTAGATGTGTGCCGTGATTGCTTTTTCGCAAAATTTACCCATAGTGAAGTGGAGCGAGGATCGCAATATTGCGTTAGATGAAGAATGGATTATCGCTTCGATTTATCAATCAGCGGAATTGGCGGGGTATTATGATTGGGAAATGTGCGGGCATGTCGCAAAAGCGATATTGTTTTTTCTTCGGCGTGATTTCCAAGGCAATTGTCTTTCTGCGGAACAACTTGAAGCCATCATGAGGCGATCGATTTCCGGTATCGGTTATCCTGAAATTGCCGCGTGCGCTCAATTGATTGCGCCGCGCGTGAATATTTATCTTCCAGATATTGCGCGTCAGGCGCCGTATGAAATTTTATTTTTCCCGACGTTGCGCGAACGTCTGAGCGAAGCCAAAGATATTTTAGTAAGCGGCATTCGTTTGGAAGGCCTGCGTTCGTGCGTGAAAATTCTGGAGAATTGCAAGAAGTGGAGGCCTGCCTGTCAGCGTTTGAGCGAAGATATCGTGGTTTTTGCTCGCCAACATCTCCAAACCCAAGAAGACGAATTGGGCATTGAATTGGTGATCTGTTGATTCATTGTATAGACGCTATAAATTCGAAAAAGACCTTATGGAAAAAAATATTTTTCAAAAAATCATTGATCGAGAAATTACGGCGAGAATTGTTTATGAGAACGACGACGTTTGCGCGTTTCTGGATGTGAGTCCTCAAGCGCCCGTGCATGTTTTGGTAGTGCCCAAAAAACCATATCCTCGCATCGCCGAAGTCCCAGCTTCCGAAGAATTACTTCTCGGCAAACTGATGATCGCGGCTGTTCATGTGGCCAAACTTTATAAACTGCAGGACCGAGGCTTTCGTATTGTGATTAATAACGGTCCCGACGGTGGCGAATCCGTCCCGCATTTGCATATTCATGTCCTTGGCGGAAGAAAAATGGCATGGCCGCCGGGATAGCGTTATTTTTTTTATTCGGTGGTGAACATACGAGGATATTGTATGCCAAAAACAAGAAACCCTGCCTTTTGAGAGGCAGGGTTTCTCCACATTAAGTGGCTAATTCTCAGATGTTCAGTTAACGCAAGAGCGATAGAACCGCTTGCTGAGAAGCATTGGCCTGAGCCAACATTGACGTACTCGCTTGCAAGAGAATGTTATTCTTGGCGAGTTGAGTACTTTCAGAAGCAATATCAAGGTCTTTAATACGCGCATTCGCGGCCTCGACGTTAATTCTTTCAGTACGGATGTTCTGAATGTGGAAGTTGAATTTGGAAATATCCGCGTTCACTTCCGCTCGTTTGGTTGTAATGGTTGCCAAGGCGTTGTTCACAGCGGCAATCGCGCTGATCGCAACGGTCGTGGTTCCAATGGTTGAACCGCTCAATCCAAGACCAGTGATTTGAGTCACACTCACTTTTGAGAACACGTCCGTATCACCTTGAGCACTAATAGCCACGGTAACGGAATTATTCGCCGCAAAGAGTGTTTCACCGTTGAATTTCGCGGTCGAAAGGATTGTTCCGATCTGATCGCGCATCTTGGTGAACTCAATGTTATAGTTCGCACGGTCGGCAGAACCGAACGCGCCGTTCGTCGCACGTTGAGCCAATTCGCTCATACGGGTCAACTGCTCTTGAACTGTTTTCAAGAAGCCGTCGGACGTTTGAGCAAATGAAATCACGTTTTGAGCACCCTCAGATGCGGCAATAAGACGTTTTACGTTCGCGTCTAATTTACCACTCACGGCAACACCCGCCGCGTCTTCGGAAGCTTCTGCCAAACGTGAACCAGCCGCCAATTTCTTGATGGACCTGGTCAATGCTTCGTTATTGACACTTAAATAGAAGGAAGCGTTTAACGCTCCTACGTTTGTTCCTATTGTTGACATATGTCTATCTCCTTATTTTATGACTGCCTCATGCAATCATCCTGTTTCCTTACAGGTACCGGTTTTCCGGTTACGGGTCTTTCTTCAGGTTCCCGATCCTGTCGGCCGCTTCATTGCGACCTAGATTTATAGTCGGCATCCTTTCAAAAAATTTAAGCTTTTTTTCCCTTTTACACGCCAACTACTTATCTGGACGAATAGTTTAATGAGTTAGAGCAAAAATGGCAATGAAAATCTCTTGTTATGCAACAATTAACGTAAAAAGTCATCTAGCTATCATATTACCAAGAAATGCCACAAAAAAGGCGGTAACAAAGATGTTTACCAAGGCCAGAGGGATGAGAGCTTTCCAGCTGAGATTCATGAGCTGGTCATATCGAAATCTAGGTAACGTCCAGCGCACCCATATAAAGAAAAAAAGCATGAGAGCAATTTTGGCCACTAAAACTGCCGCATGAACAAAACCAAACCACCAAGGCATGGAATGGCCTGCAAAAATCGGCCAATCTAACGGCACGGCTTGACCATTAAACCATGGCAACGGCAAACTCCATCCCCCAAAATAGAGCGTGATCATCACGGCCGACACCACAATCAGCGCCGCGTATTCTCCCAAAAAAAATAACGCGAATTTCATCGAAGAATATTCCGTGTGATAACCCGAAACCAATTCGCTCTCGCATTCCGGCAAATCAAACGGCAGCCGATTCGTCTCCGCAAATGCGGAAATCAGAAACATCACAAACGAAATAAAAAGCGGAATCCATAGAAAAAGACTGATGGGACTCAAAGGATAAAAAGGCAATGCCAGCCAGCCGTTTTGAATTTGATACTGCACGATACTCGAAAGATTCCAGTCTCCCACGACCAAAAAAATCGGGATTGCGGATAACCCCATGCACAATTCGTAAGAAATCAATTGCCCCGAAGCGCGAATGCTTCCCAAAAAAGGATATTTCGAATTCGACGCCCATCCCGCCAGAATAATTCCGTAAATACTCATCGCCGCGATCGCAAAAACAAATAAAAGCCCGACATCAAGATCGGCAATCACCCCAGACATATTACATGCTTCAATGGTTTCTGCAGATAAATTCCAAAATGTCCCCGCCCAAACAGCGACAGGACGCAAGTCGATCTCACTGCCGAATGGAATCACGCACGCCACAATCAATGCCGGCGACACAGCGAGAATCGGCGCGAGATTAAAATAAAATTTTCGTACTCCTGCCGGAGTAAACTCTTCTTTCAGCAACAATTTTATTGCGTCCGCAATCGGTTGGCCCAATCCCCATAATGAAATTTTCGTGAAAGGAATGCCGACACGATTCGGACCCAAGCGATCCTGAATCATCGCGCTGATGCGTCTTTCCGCGTAAACCGTGTACGAAACCAAAAATAAAATCACTCCGATCACACACCCGATCTTCAACCACGTCCCTAAAATAAAAATCCAATCAACCGCATTCATACTCCACCTCGTGTCATTGCGAACGAAGTGAACTTCCCTTCGTTAACATCTCCCCCTGGTGTCATTGCGAGGAGCCTTAGCGACGAAGCAACCTTAACAGGCTGCTGAAAAACCCCCGCACGTCGCGCGGCAACGGATTTTGGATGAATGCACGCATTGCGTACGAGGAGTGTATTGAAACGAAATACACGACAAGTACGCGGTGCGTGCAGTCGCCAAAAGACGTGCCGCCCAAAGGGTT
>JBMONL010000032.1:0-15556 GCA_049324635.1 Verrucomicrobiota bacterium
CATCGCCGATGGACTCCGCGAACTCTTCCACACCCTCACCACCCCGCTTTTTAACTCCGACCCCATCCCCATCACCCCCGATCTCCCTTGGTTCTCAGACCCCTAAAAAAACAGAGGAAACTTCTGTAAAAACTATTGCTTGAAATTGAGCGCTCCTATTCATGGATGTCTCTTTAATAAGAAGAAACTTACCCCGGATAGGACTTGAACCTATAACCAATTGATTAAGAGTCAACTGCTCTACCATTGAGCTACCGAGGCTTACTGTTTTTGCAGAACTTTCACTCTACAAAGAAAAAATTATATCAGAGACAACAGGGAGAAGGCCAGCGTAATTTATACACATACCTTAGGACTATCAGCTAAAATAAGGCATGCCTCCTTATAATCTTCAGCATATTTCTCAGGAACCTCAGGTGGAAGAGGGCTACGAGCGACGCCTTTAGGCCAGATCATGTATTCTTCATATTCAGTGTGTAATACCATAACAAAGCGCTGGCATGCACTGCATGTTGTTCGCTTGAAATTCCAACTTTTATCGGCGTCATGACCTAAATAATTACTACTTCATTCAGCATCAAAATGCTCGAGACAATGGGGGCATTTCATAGTTGAAATTATTCTGTCATAATTTGTTTAAAAGGCAAAGAAAAGGTATTTTTTATGTCGTATCACTTCCCGTAGCATCTCATTTTCTTTTCATCTTCTTTGCTCTCATCGTCGAGGCTTTGCGTTAATGTTAACACGTCCTACTATATCTTGCTTTGTTAACAATATGCCGTGATTTTAAAAATCTCCTTGAGCTCCTTTGCTTCTTGAGTGTTCTTTGCGCGAGATTTCACGTCGCCGCCGGTAACGCATCCTCTGACTTTGCCTTCGTACGCAAACTAAATTCGCAACCGCAATAATTTTGCCGGTAAAGCTGATATTGTTCGCTTAGCTCAAGACTACGCTTGAAGCCGTCTTTCTTTTTAAAATCCATAGCTAAATATTTTACAAAAGCCTTTCCGATTTCGAAAATGGCTTTGGAGCTTTTGAAAGGGCTTAATGTCAACGTCGTGCTGAAAAGAGAAAATCCGATTTTGTCGGCTTTTTGGGCAGTTTTTGCGAGTCGATAGGCAAAACATTTGAGACATCTTTTTCCTGTTTCCTTTTCATCTTCCAATCCCTTGATATGCTCCAGCCAATCTTGATGATTGTATTCATCCTCTTCGAAGGGAATTCCTAAAATATCAGCCCATTTCTTAGCGTCATGGAGGCGTTTGTAATATTCTTCTTCTGGGGCAATATTAGAATTGCTAAAAAAAAGCGTCACTTTGTAGCCTTCTTGAAGTAGTCTTTCCACCGAAGCACATGCGCAAGGTGCGCAACATGCGTGCAACAAGATTTTTCTATCCGCTCCCATATCTAACCTTCCGCTTGTGATTTTCTTATTGGCAAGAATAGATGGCTACGGCGTTTTCGGCAAGCGAAAGAGGTTCGGCCGTTTCCCCTCCGCTATGCCATTGGTTACTCCGCAAGTTTTTCGCTATCGCGAAGACGCGTTCTCGCCATGAAAAGCGAAAGTAGCTTACACTGAAAACTTATAAGACAGGATGTCTTCTTATTTGGAAACAACTTTTCCTTTCGCTTTTCATCTTCGGGATTGACAGCCAATAGTCAATCTTGAGATGCTTACCGGCTTTCGGGTTGGTAGCTCAATGGTAGAGCAGCGCCCTTTTAAGGCGTTGGTTCAGGGTTCGAGTCCCTGCCAACCCATTTTAATCTTGCTTTTCGATGAGGTTAGGATAGACGAAATTTTGAGAAACTTATGGCACACGTAGAGATGTTTTTGAAGCAAGCCGCTGAAATCGCGGAAAGCCTTGATGTTGAGTCCATTGAAAAGATGGTGGACCAGCTTGTTTCACTGCGCGCTCGGAGGGGACGGCTTTTTATTTTGGGTGTCGGCGGGAGCGCGGCGAATTGCTCTCACGCGGTGAATGATTTTCGGAAATTAGCGGGGATCGAAGCGTATGCGCCCACCGATAATGTGGCAGAACTCACCGCGCGCACCAATGATGAGGGCTGGGAAACGGTGTTTGAAGGATGGTTGCGCGTGAGCAACGCCAATGAGAACGACGCGATTTTGGTGCTGTCGGTCGGCGGCGGGAGCAAAGAAAAAAATGTCAGCGCCAATTTGGTTTGCGCCATCGATGAAGCAAAAAAACGCGGCATGATTGTGTTGGGCATCGTTGGGAAAGAAGGCGGGTATGCGCATCAAAAGGGCGATACCGTGGTGGTGGTTCCGACGGTCGATGCCAATTTAATCACGCCGCACAGCGAGGCATTTCAAGCGGTAATTTGGCACTGCATGGTTTCGCATCCGAAACTGAAACAGAAGACCAATAAATGGGAAGGCATCGAGGCGGCGCCCCAGCGGTAGTTTTTCATGAAACGCGCTGTTTTTTTGGATCGCGACGGCGTATTGACGCATTCCGAAGTGCGCGACGGCAAGGCGTATGCGCCGCGTCGCATGGAAGATTTTGTTGTTTTCCCCGAAGCGGCGAGCGTGCTTGAGCAATTAAAACAACGGGATTTTTTATTGATTGTAGTGACCAATCAACCAGACGTAGGAAACGGATTGGTTGAAAAAAATGTCGTCGAAACCATGCATCAAAAACTCCGCGCGGATTTGCCGATTGACGACATCAAAGTGTGCTATGCTTCACAAAAAGAAAATTCTCCAATGCGCAAACCTGCGCCGGGAATGTTATTGGAAGCGGCGGAAGAATGGGATATTGATTTGAAGGAGTCGTTTATGATCGGCGATCGTTGGAGCGACGTCGCCGCAGGCAAAGCCGCCGGATGCAAAACCATTTTTATCCATCGAGGTTATCAGGAACAGTTGCCGGATCGACCGAATTATGTCGCGAAATCGCTTGAAGAGGCGCTTGAAGCGATTATCGAGCAAGAAACAGAAAAGAAAGTTGAATATGAAGTTGAAATCGCTTGAAGAATTATCGGTGCAAATTTTCGCGGACGGCGCGGATAAGCAAGGCATGTTGGAGCTTTACAAAAATCCGCTCATCAAAGGGCTGACGACCAATCCTTCGCTCATGCGCAAAGCCGGCGTGGCGGATTATGAGAAATTCGCGAAAGAAATTTTGGAAACGATCACTGATAAACCGATTTCGTTCGAGGTTTTTTCGGATGATTTTCCGGAAATGAAAAAACAGGCGCTCAAAATTAAAAATTGGCAAAAAAATGTGTATGTGAAAATTCCGATTTCAAACAGCAAGGGCGAATCGTCGTTGGAATTGGTGCGCGAGCTCGGCAAAGAAGGCGTGCAACTCAATGTGACCGCGATTTTGACTTTAAAACAAGTGTGGGGCGTGGCGGAAGCGTTGAATCCGAAGGTGCCGTCGGTGGTTTCGGTTTTTGCGGGACGCATCGCCGATACGGGGCGCGATCCGATTCCTTATATGAAGGCATGTTTGGAAATTTTGGAATATCAGCCGAATGCGGAATTGCTCTGGGCGAGCGTGCGGGAAGTTTTAAATATTTTTCAGGCGGAAGAATGCGGTTGTCAAATTGTGACCGTGCCGCACGATATTTTAAAGAAAGCGCTCAAACTGCAGGGTTATAATCTCGCAAAACTCTCGCTCGATACGGTCAAAACATTTTTGGAAGACGCGACCGCGGCGGGATATACCATCAAGACGTAAGTCGCGCGGTTTTTGAAAAAATTTATGAATAAATCATTGAAAAAAATATTGGTCACCGGCGGCGCCGGTTACAAAGGATGCGTTCTGGTTCCTCTCTTACTCAAGGAAGGATATGAAGTCGTTGTGTACGACTTGATGTTGTTCGGCGACGAAGGACTTCCGAAAGAAAATAAAAAACTCAAGATCGTCCAAGCGGATATTCGCGACATCGAGACGTTCAAAAAAGAAATCAAAGGCGTGGACGCAGTGATTCACATGGCGTGCATGTCGAATGATCCGAGCTATGAACTCGATCCGATGTTGAGCAAATCAATTAACTTTGATTGTTTCGAACCCATGGTGGCGGAATCAAAAAAAGCGGGCGTGAAACGCTTTATTTATGTTTCGAGCAGTTCGGTGTACGGCGTGAGCGAGGCGCCGGAAGTGACCGAAGACCATCCGCTTTTGCCTTTGACCGAGTACAATAAATTCAAAGGACTCTGCGAGCCGATTTTAAATAAATATATGTCGGATGATTTTGTGGTCGTCACCATGCGTCCGGCCACCGTCTGTGGTTATTCGCCGCGCACGCGCTTTGATTTGACGGTGAATATTTTGACCAATCACGCGGTCAATAAGGGAAAAATCACTGTGTTCGGCGGTGCGCAAAAACGCCCGAACATTCACGTGGACGACGTGTGCGAATTGTATGTGAAAATGCTGGAATACCCGGCGGAAAAAATTAACGGCGAAAAATTCAACGCCGGTTATGAAAATCACTCGGTGATGGATTTGGCGAAATTCGCTAAAAAAATCGTCGAAGAAGAATTTCCGGAAAAAGCGCCGATTACGATTGAGACTACGCCGTCGAACGACATGCGCTCGTATCATGTGTCTTCGAAAAAAATCGCGAATGTTTTGGGCTACAAACCCAAGCGCACCATCGAAGACGCAGTGCGCGGATTATGCAAAGCGTTCAAAGAAGAAAAATTTGACTCCAACACGCTGGAAGACGACACGTATTTCAACGTGCGCCAAATCAAAGCGCTCCAACTCAAATGAAAAAACTCGCAGTCGTCACAGGAGGTGCGGGGTTCATCGGCAGTCACATGGTCGATTTGCTTTTGGAGCAAAATTTTCGCGTGCATGTGATCGATAATCTCATCGGCGGGCGATTGCGCAATTTGGAGCATCATAAAAAGAATTCGGATTTAAAAGTCGAGACGCGCGATATTCTGGACGTTGAAGCCGACGATATTTTTTTCAAGGACGCGCATTATGTTTTTCATTTTGCGGGCATCGGCGACATTGTGCCTTCGATCGAACGTCCCGTCGATTACATGAAAAACAATGTGATCGGCACGGTGAAGATGCTCGAAGCGGCGCGTTACGCCGAAGCAAAAAAATTCGTGTACGCGGCATCGTCGTCGTGTTACGGCTTGGCGGATGTGCCGACCAAGGAAAACGCGCCGATTTCTCCTGAATATCCTTATGCGCTGAGCAAATATCAAGGCGAACAAGCCGTTTTTCATTGGGGAAAAGTTTATAAATTGCCGGTAAATTCCATTCGTATTTTCAACGCCTACGGAACGCGTTCGCGCACCAGCGGCGCGTATGGCGCGGTGTTCGGCGTTTTCCTCGCGCAAAAATTGGCGAATAAGCCGTTCACCGTCGTGGGTGACGGCACGCAACGCAGAGATTTTATTTACGCGAGCGATGTGGCGAATGCATTTTTCCTCGCGGCGACGACGGAAAAAGTAAATGAGATGTATAATTTAGGAGCGGGCAATCCGCAATCCGTGAATCGTCTGATAGAATTATTGGGCGGCGAAGTGATTTATATTCCCAAGCGTCCGGGCGAACCGGAGTGCACGTGGGCGGATATTTCAAAAATTCAGCGCGAATTGGGATGGAAACAAAAAGTGTCGTTTGAAGAAGGCGTGCGCAGCATGCTGGATCAAATCGATTATTGGCGCGAGGCGCCGGTGTGGGATGAAAAATCCATTCAAAAAGCTACAAAAACGTGGTTCACTTTTTTGGAGGGTGCACAATGATCAGCGAACTCACCAAACTCGAACAAAATACGTTTAAAAAGAAAATCAAAACGCGCGAGGAATTGAAAAAAATTCTCGGTCCGCGCCCGCGTCTCAAAAAAGTCATCATGTGCCACGGCACGTTTGATCTGGTGCATCCGGGACACGTGCGGCACTTGATTTACGCAAAAAGCAAAGCGGATATTCTTGTGGCGAGTTTGACAAGCGATTCGCATATCACCAAAGCGCATCATCGCCCGTTTGTGCCGCAGGCGTTGCGCGCGATGAATCTCGCCGCTCTGGAAATTGTTGATTATGTGATGATCGACAACCAACCCAAGCCTCTCAATAACATCAAATATCTTCAGCCGGATTATTTCGCGAAAGGTTACGAATATTCCAAAGACGGCGTGCATCCAAAAACGCAGGAGGAAATCGACGCGCTGAATTCTTACGGCGGCGAATTGCTCTTCACTCCGGGCGATATTGTTTATTCTTCTTCTTTTATTATTGAGAACGAACCGCCCAATATCGCCGCGGATAAATTGCACGCTCTGCTGGAGGGCGAAGGCTTGACGTTTGATTGCGTCAAAAAAGCGCTGAAAAGTTTTGCGGGAATCAAAGTGCACGTCGTCGGCGACATGATTGTGGATTCGTACACGTACGGCACTCTTATCGGCGGCAATATCAAAACGCCGACGTTTAGTTTGCGCTTTGACCGGCAAGTGGATTACGTCGGCGGAGCGGGAATTGTCGCCAAACACATGAAGCAAGCCGGCGCGGATGTGACGTTGACTACGTTGCTCGGCGAAGATGGATTGAAAAATTTCGTGCTCAAGGATTTGGAAGAATTCGGCGTCAAAGTCAACGCCGTCACCAGCGCTACGCGCCCGACAACGCAAAAAAATGTGATCACGACTCAAGGTTATCGCATGCTGAAATTGGACAAATTAGACAACCAACCGATTTCAGAAAAAATGCTCGAAGCATTTACGACTTATTTGAAAACCACGCCCGCGGATGTAGTAGTGTTCAGCGATTTTCGACACGGTATTTTTAGCTTAGCGACAATTTCAAAATTGATCGCGGCAATGCCGAAGCGAGCTTTGAAAGTCGCCGACAGCCAAGTCGCAAGCCGATGGGGAAATATTCTGGAATTTCAGGGATTTGATTTGATTACGCCGAATGAACGCGAAGCAAGATTCGCGTTGGGCGATCAGGATTCCACGATTCGACCTCTTGCATTAGATTTATACAAAAAAGCCAAATGCAAAAATCTCATTCTAAAATTAGGCAATAAAGGTATTTTAACTTATCGCGCTCCGAGCTCGGAAGTGCGCGCGTTTTTCACCATCGATAGTTTTGTGGATCAATTGGTGGATGCCGTTGGCGCAGGCGACGCGCTTCTCGCATACGCCACGCTGTGTTTGGCAAAAAAACGCAATGGCAAAGGCATTGTGCTGGCTTCTATTTTAGGGTCGATCGCCGCGGCATTGGCATGCGAACACGACGGCAATAACCCCGTCAATCCCAACGATGTCTTGCGCAAATTGGAAAAAATCAGAAAAAAAGCGCATTTTGAGTGAAAAGCGAAAGCTCAACCTGCTTCCTCCTCCGCAAGTTGATGAGTTTCACTCATTTTTTTGTTTCACAAACTGCTTTCGCTCTTTCATGGCGAGGCGTCTTTCGCTTGTCGAAAACGCCGTGGCCAGCTATCCTTATTCTGTGTCTCGCGCTTGTGATGTGCGATTCTTCCTCGCGACAAGTTGTGGGATGTTTTTATATTAGAAGATGAAAATCATTATCGTCGGAATGGGAATTCAGGGGAAAAAGCGCTTTGCTTTTGCGGGCAAAGACGCTGTGGCGACGGTAGATATTGCCTCGCCGAATGTCGATTATAAGCGCGTGGAAGATGTGCCGTTAAGAAATTTTGACGCGGCATTGTTGTGCCTGCCGGATGAAGCAAAAATTCCCATCATCGAGTATCTTTTAAAAAATAAAAAACACGTCTTGGTGGAAAAACCGCTCATATCAAAAAATCCCGCGCAACTTCAGCGTCTCAAACGTCTCGCGGAAAAAAATAAAGTCGTTTGCTATACGGCGTACAATCATCGCTTCGAGCCGCACATTGTGACGCTCAAAAAAATGATCGATTCCGGAAAACTTGGGAGAATTTATCTGGCAAAATTTTTTTACGGCAATGGCACCGCGCGCGATGTGAGAAATTCTCTCTGGCGCGACAAAGGTATGGGTGTGTTGCCGGATTTGGGTTCGCATCTTTTGGATTGGACGTTGTTTCTTTTCGGCAAACCCAAAAATTCTCCGCGCATTTGGCGCGATGCTCGTTTTGAAAACCGCGCGTACGATCATTTTCATTTTGGTTTTCCCGGAAAACCGGAATTGGATTTTGAAATGACGCTTCTCTCGTGGCGAAATACTTTTCGCGCGGATATTTTCGCCGAAAACGGAAGCGTGCACATTGATAGTTTGTGCAAGTGGGGACCGACGACGCTGACGTATCGCAAACGCATTTTGCCGAGTGGTAGACCCACCGAAGAATCCGAAACGCTCGTGTGCCCCGATCCCACGTGGCAGGCGGAATACGCGCATTTCAAAAAATTGTGCCAGCATCCCTCGAATAACATTGAGAATGATCTTTGGATCAATGCAACGCTTTTAAAAATCGAAAGAATGTGAAAATGAAAATTGGTTTCGTTGGACTTTCTCACTTGGGCATCAACTACAGTTTGGCTACAGCCGCAAAGGGATTCAACGTGGTCGCCTATCAGCCGGATAAAAAATTATGCGCTGAGATGTGTAAAGGAAAATTTCCGATTGAAGAGCCGGGATTGGAGGAATTGTTTCTCGAACACGGCAAACGCATGGAATTTGTCGAAAATTTAAAAGAAATTTCAGAATGTCCTCTGGTTTTTGTCGCGCTGGATGTCAAAACCGACGATTCCAATCACAGCGATCTGGAGCCGTTGAAAAATTTAATCGATGAAATTACGCCTCATTTGCAAAAAAATTCGACGCTGGTGATTTTGAGCCAAGTCACGCCGGGATTTATGCGCAAGCTTGTGCAAACATTGCGCGCGCGCAAGGATTTTAAAGCCGCGCATGTTTATTATCAGGTGGAAACCTTAATTTTTGGACGCGCCGTAGAGCGCGCGTTGCATCCGGAGCGCTATATTGTCGGTTGCGAAAATCCGCAACAGGAGATTCCAAAAGAATTTCACCAGTGGCACGAATCATTTCAATGTCCGGTTCTGAAGATGCGTTATGAAAGCGCAGAATTGGCGAAACTCTCCATCAATTTCTTTTTGGTTTCCAGCGTTTCCACCACCAATACGATTGCCGAGCTTTGCGAAAAAATCGGCGCCGATTGGTCGGAAATTGCGCCGGCGTTGCGATTGGACGCGCGCATTGGGCCAAAAGCTTATCTGAAACCCGGATTGGGAATTGCCGGAGGAAACTTAGAGCGCGATTTGGTCACATTTCAAAAACTCGCCCGCGAACACGGCACGGATTTCGGAATTATCGATGCGTGGCAACGCAATAGCACATATCGCCGTGATTGGGTTTTGCGCGAACTCGCCAAGCGTGTCGCAAATTTTTCGCATCCTCCGAAACTCGCCATTTGGGGGCTCGCGTACAAGGAAGATACGCACTCGATCAAAAATTCCGCCGCGATTGATTTATTAAAAGCAATTCCGAATCTGGAAAAATGCGTCTACGATCCGCAGGTAAAATTGAAGGAAAAAGATTTTTCAAAAACTCGGCAAGTGACTTCTGCTTTGTCCGCATGCGAAGGCGCGGATATTCTCATCGTGATGACGCCGTGGAAAGAATTTAAACAAATTGCTCTGGCGGACGCGCTCAAGAAAATGAATTCGCGCATCGTGCTTGATCCGCACGGCGTGTTTGAGCAAAAACAAGAATCCGGTCTTGACTACGCGACGCTCGGTGTTTGAACTTTACGCTTTATGATTCAACATTTGAACACAACTCCGGCGAACCCAAAGAGGGTTGTCATTTTAGGATCGGGCGGTTTCATCGGAAGCCAATTGATGGAACGTTTGAAGAAAGAAAAAATTCCTGTCATGGGCGTGCGCTCTTCGGAAATTAATTTAATCGAAGAAAACTCCGTGGAAAAATTGGCGGGTCTTCTACAAAAAGACGACGCGGTAGTGTTTGCTTCGGCGCTTACGCCGGACAAAGGCAAAGATGCCGCCACAATGATGAAAAATTTACGTATGGCGATGCACGTCGCCGCCGCGATTGAAAAAGCGCCCTGCGCGCACTTGATTTATATCAGTTCGGACGCGATGTTTGCCGAAGACACGCCGCCGATCACCGAATCCATGCCCGCCGGCGCAGGCAATCTCTACGGATGGATGCACGTCGGCCGCGAATTGATCATGGATGAGGCCGCCAAAAAAATCAAAATGCCTTATCTGATCATACGTCCTTGTCCTGTGTACGGGGCAGGGGATACGCACAATGGTTACGGGCCAAATCGTTTTATCCGCACTTCTCTGCAGGAGAAAAAAATCAAGCTTTTCGGAGAAGGCGAAGAACAACGTCCGCATGTTTATATTGATGATGTCATCGCAATTCTTTTTTATGCCTTGCGAAAACGTACGGCAGGTTTGATTCACGCCGTCCCCGCGCCGAGCGTTTCGTTTCACAAAATGGCGGAAATGATCGCGCAATTGACCAATAACGGAACTGTGATTGAAGGCTCGCCGCGCGCGAATCCGGTCACGCATAAACATTTTGATCACTCCAATCTGCTCAAAGCCTTTCCGGAAATTTCTTTGACGCCTCTGGAAAAAGGATTGGAAATCACCGTCAAAAAAATGGCGAAATGAAAAGCGCAAGCTACAATTTCTCTCCCTGCAGTAAACTGCGGGGTATTACGGTGTTTTTCGCTACGCGAACCGCTTGCGCTCTTTCATGGCGAGGCGTCTTTCGCTTGTCGAAAACGCCGTGGCCATCTATTCTTATCTTGCGTAGAGTCTTCTTTTTGCGCGATTTCTCATCGAGGCAAGCATCGGGATATTCTCGCGTCTGACGATGAGCAAATCCAAACGCATCGCCGGAGTGGCGTTATTGAGAAAAGACGCCGCCGCGCTTTTTCAACTCCGCGATAATAAACCCGGCTTGTCGCACGCAAATAAATGGGTTTTTCCCGGCGGACATTGCGACGAAGGCGAAAGCATCGAAGACGCCGCGCGGCGGGAATTTTTTGAGGAAACCGGCTATTGCGCCGAAAAATTGGAACTCATCGACAAAGTGGAATATTCCGCAGGTGAACACAACCATTGTCTCTGGATTTTTTGGGCGCTCTACGATGAAAAACAACCTCTCACCTGCTATGAAGGGCAGGAATTAAAATTTATCAAACGAGAAGATGCGCATCAATTTGATATTCCCGAATTTTCTTTCCCTTTGTGGGACAAAGCCATCGAAAAAATGCCCTAAAAATCTAACCTTTTACTACCTTATTGCCTTGAGGAGACTATCATACATTTCGGTCGCTGTTTTGAAGGTCGCTGTGTTGGCTTGAAAAGCCGCTTTGGCGGTGATCATGGTAACGATGTCGCTGATGTAATCGACGTTCGACATTTCAATCGCGCCGCTCTCCAGCGTGCCTGCGCCGTCGCTCGGATAAGCAAGCGTGGGACTACCCGATGCCGCCGAAGTCGTGTATAACCCATTGCCCAAATTCACCAAACCTTGCTCGTTGCCAAAAGTCGCCAGATTAATGCGTCCCGCGGTCGTGACATTGCCGTCGCTGTCCACCGAAGTCACGGTTCCGTCTTTGGCGATGCTATAATTCGCCGCGTTTGCCGGAATTTGGACGCGCCCTGAATCACCTAAAAGATACTCTCCGGAACCTGTTCTCAAATACCCATCTGCGTCCTTGGTAAATGTGCCGTTTCTCGTGTAAAACGTGTTGCCGTCCGAATTTTCTACTCTGAAGTACCCTTCTCCCAGAATAGCCAAATCGGACGGCATATCTGTCCTCATCAGAGGACCTTGCGACGTGTTTAGTTTCGTTCCAACTACGGACACGCCTAACCCAACCCCCTGAGCCCCTTCGCTTTGTAAATCTACTGATTTGGACTTGTAAGCCGGCGTCCATGCATTCGCTATATTATTGCCCGCCGTGTCCAATCGCGCTATCTGCGCCGCCATCCCGCTAATCGCACTTTGTAACCCGCCAATCACACTTATTATGTCGTCCTAATTTAACCTTGCTTTAGAACTATATTTGATTGATAACACGCGATTTACAAAAAAATGTTGACTATCAAAAGCTTGCACATAAGTGGAGCAGGTGGAGATATGTTTCATCAACCTTGGGGTAGTGGACCAACAGGTGGTTTGACGACACCCCCTAGTATCCTGACACATAAATTTCGAAACATTGTTAATTATTCAAAATCCCAAATCCCAAACTCCAAATCCCAAACAAAATCCAAAATTCTTGAAAAATTTAAAAATAGAAAAACCCTGCTCTTTTTTCCCCGTTCATGGTCTCATGAGAAGCGCCGACATCGATATCTGAGAGGTAAAAAGTGCGTTTTGAGATTGGGATTTGAAGTTTTGAGATTTGTTTGGGATTTGGAGTTTGGGATTTTTGAAATTGCTGTCACCTTAAAAAATCGATGAATGTTCTCTTTGGATTTTTGATGAAACTCAATGTATCGAAATTAATGTGTCACAATACTAGTGCAGGCGGCTCCGATACAATCTGTCATCATTTAGCTTCGTACGGTGAAATTCGGGTTAAATTCCGTATAAAAATATTTCTTTAGATAAGTTGACGCTCTTTCGGTGTTAGATTATTTTTATGCCTTTACGTTTTGGAGGTTATCATGGCTATCATTCAACAAACGACATTGGCAGGCTCGGCTTCTCTTGCCGGAACATCGCTACACACAGGTAAAAAAGTTCATCTCACGTTGAAACCCGCTTCGGCAAATACCGGATATGTGTTTCGGCGAACGGATTTGCCAGACGAACCCACTATTACCGTTCATGCGGATAACGTCAAACAAGCCGAGCGCGCCACCACCATCGGCGAGGGCAATGTGAAAGTACACACCGTTGAGCATCCGCTTTCCGCTTTGCGCGGTTTGGGCGTGGATAATGCTATTATAGAATTGGATTCGAACGAACCTCCTATCGCAGACGGTAGCGCGGAACCGTATGTTAAACTCATCGAAAAAATCGGTATCGCGGCGCTGGATGCGCCGAAGAAATTTTTTGAACTCAAAACGCCCGTGTGCATCACAGGGAAAAACGGCGCTTATATCGCGGCGCTTCCTTACGATGGTTTTAAAATTTCCTGCACCAACGCCAATCACACCGGCTATTTCACGCAGTACAAAAGCGTAGACATCGACACGGAAATGTATCGTCAGGAAATCGCGCGCGCACGCACGTTTGTTTTTTACGAGGAAGTCGAGCCGTTGTTGGAAAAAGGACTCATTAAAGGCGGAAGCATCGAAAACGCCATTGTCATTCGCGGCGAAAGCGTTTTGAGCAAAGAGCCTTTGCGCTATACGGATGAATTTGTGCGCCACAAAATTCTCGACATCGTCGGCGACATGGCGCTTTTCCCCGTCGCGCTCAAAGCGCATATCATCGCCGCAAAGCCCAGTCATAGTCTCAATATGGAATTGGCGCGCGCGCTGAACAAAGCATACCGCAATTATCTCTCCGCGCTGATGCCGATCGAAAATATTCCCGTCGGCGAAAGCGGCATGGATATCAACGATGTTTCCAAAATTCTCCCGCATCGTTATCCGTTTTTAATGGTGGATCGCGTCGTGAAATTCGAAGGCGACACTAAAGCGACGGGTTTGAAAAATGTCTCCATTAACGAACCGTATTTTCAAGGGCATTTTCCGGATCATCCAATCATGCCGGGCGTGCTACAAGTGGAAGCGATGGCGCAAGTCGCCAGCATTTTACTTCTGCGCAACGCCGAAAATGCGGGCAAACTCGGTTATTTTATGAGCGTGGACAAAGTAAAATTTCGCAAACCCGTGCTTCCGGGCGATACGCTGATCATTCAAGTCGAACTGACCAAGTCGCGCGGCAAAATCGGCAAAGCCACCGGGCAATGTTTTGTGAACGACGAAATTGTTTCCGAAGGGGAACTCCTTTTCGCCATCATGGATCGCTGAATGACGTGCGTGATATAAACGCACATCCATAAACCCGTAAAGAACAAATCACATCCAGACCAAAACGCTCAAACGCTTGCTAAACTTGACAGATGACGCAGAAAGCGGTGGTATGGTGGATTATGTTGCATCATGTTCTATTAGCAAAGCTGAAGTCGGACTTGCCCGATGATGCCGTGGAAGAATTGATGGTAGAAAGCCGGATTCGCCTGCTCAAAATCCCCGAAGTCATGAATCTGCGTTGCGGCAAAAGACTTGACCCCAAGAAGACTCCATACGAATTTTTTCTTGCGATGGATGTTGAAAATACCGCCAAACTGCGCGTGATTTACGAGAGCGCGATTTATTTGCAGTTCAAACAACAAGTGCTCGACGCCAAAACATTCGAAATCTCGGAAATGAGCTTCGAAATGGAACCCGGCAAAGATGTGAGTTATTCCTAGCCTTCGACAAATCAATTTTAAAACATTAGGGATTCCAAAAATCCGAAACCCGAAGCACGAAATCCGAAACAAATTCAAAATCTAAAACTCAAAATTTCTCAAAAACATCCTGAAATGTTCAATCTTAAAATTGAACTGCTAGCGGCTTTTATTATTTCAACGCAAGAGTAGTTTTCGGATTTTGAATTTTGGATTTGTTTCGAATTTCGGATTTCGTGCTTCGGATTTTTTGCAAACAAGCATTCATCAAAATAAATGCCTCAAATCACTGTGATGATAGTCCTTCCCAAGCTTGAGTTTGGAATGCAAAAAGTTTTTTGATGCCTGCACGACCCATTTTGATCATGGATTCAAATTGTTCGTTGCTAAAAGTGGATTCCTCGCCGCTGGCTTGAATTTCCACCATGCGTCCTTCGTCGGTCATCACTAGATTCATGTCCACTTCGGCGTCTTTGTCTTCCACATAACACAAATCCAAAATCACTCTTTCTTCGAAAATGCCGACGCTGGTCGCCGCCACGGCGTGCAAGAGCGGCGATTCGGAAATTAATTCTTGCTTGAGCAAACGCTGAATCGCCATCTTGAGCGCCAAATACGCGCCGGTAATCGCCGTCGTGCGCGTGCCGCCGTCCGCGGCAACCACATCGCAATCAATCCAAATCGTCCGCTCGCCGACTTTTTCCAAATTCGCCGATGCCCGTAACGCCCGCCCGATCAATCTCTGAATTTCCTGACTTCTACCATCTAATTTTCCTCGCGTAATATCGCGCGGTTTGCGCTCAAGCGTCGAATACGGCAACATCGAATACTCTGCCGTAATCCATCCACCCAGCACACCCTGTTCCTTCATCCACCGCGGGACTTTTTCCTCCACCGTCGCACAACAAATCACTTGCGTCCCCCCACACTTCAACAAAATCGATCCCGCCGCGTTCGGCGCCACATCCCACGTAAAATCCATCGGACGCAATTCATCGTCCTTCCTCAAATCCCCTCTCACACCCGCCGGCATCTCTATCCCTTGCATCCCTCCATCATGAACATTTTTTTTATTATGAAAATATAAATTGGAGGCTCTGCCTCCAAACCTCCGCTAAAGGACTACTGTCCTTTAGAATCCTACTTGTGTGCGTTTGTTTGCGCGCGAAGCGCGCTAACAAACAAACGCACACATGAAGGGTTTCTTAAGGGCG
>JBMONL010000033.1:0-2012 GCA_049324635.1 Verrucomicrobiota bacterium
CGCGTGAGGGATGAGAAAGCCGGAGTGATGCGCGACGATTATGCGGTGAGGAGTGCCACGAGGCGGGGCCGCGACCGAGACAGCGGAAGATGGCGAGAGTTGTGGCCGAATCCCTCTCTCTCCGCCAATTTTCAAAATTCGGATTTTGGGCGATTGTTGCCTCGCCCTCGCTTCGCTTGGGCTCGGCAGAAACGAGGATTTGAAAGGGATTTTTGAAGTCAAAGAAAAGGGCGCGCTCGCGCAAGCGGAAGTTCGAACCAATCTTTTTTAGAAAATCGCGGCTTCGCTCGCGATTTTCTCGCAAAGCGGCAATTTCCGTTTGTTTAACGGATTTTATGAATTGGGCGGCGAGTTCGAACCGATTATTGCTTTTTTGCTCAAAAGCGTTCAGTTTGTCTTTCAAAACTTGTTTTTGATTGACGAGTTTGTTTTTGGCTTCTCGGTATTCGGCAAGCGACAAAGCATTTTCAAGGTAAGCGTTCATCAATTTTTCCAGTTTCTCGTCAATCTCTTTAATCTCGCCTTCTATCTTTTGAGCAAAAAAGCGAGATGATTGGGCTTTCTCGTTTTTCTCTTTTTCCAATTCATTTAACATTTTTTCAGCCCAATCATCAGGCAAAGAAACTTTTTGTATCGCTTCGTTGATTTGAGATGAAATTTTTTCTTCTCTTGTAAAAACATTTTGCGAGCAAATATGGTTTGGATTTTTCTTGGTGCAGTAATAATAAGTGTATGTTTTTCCGCTTGGCTTTATTTTTTTGTCGGCGGTTATGGTAAATCCACACTCGCCACAGCGGAATAATCCGCGATAAAGAAAAAATTTCATCTCATCTACTTTTTGCGGTTTGCTCTTTTGTTTCATCACTTCTTGGCACTCGTCAAAAAGTTTCTTTGCAATAATCGGTTCGTGCTTTCCTTCAAAATATTCGCCGTTGTAGCGGATTAAGCCATAATAAAAAGGATTTTGAAGTAAATACTGGTAGTTTGAAACGGAAAGCATTTTGCCTCGCCGCCCTCGCAAACCAAGCTCGTTGATAATCTTTTGGAGTTCTTTCAGTGTATATTTTTCGCTTGAGTAGGCCTCAAATGCCTTTTTGATAAATGGTGATTTTTCTTTATCAACATAAATCTGTTTTGTTTCTCGGTTGTTGAGATAGCCAAGCGGAGCCATTTGAGGCCATAATCCGTTTTTCAATTTTTGCCGATGTCCTCGTTTAATATTTTCCGAAAGATTATCAATGTAATATTTTGACTGCCCAAAAGCGATTGATAACATAAACTTGCCTTGCGGTGTCGGATCAAACCAAAAAGTCGGGAATTTTAGCTCTTTGATTATTCCAGTATCAACGAGATAAATGATTTGTCCGCCGTCAACGGAATTTCGAGCAAGGCGGTCGGGGTGCCATGCTAAAATTCCCGTCGCTTCGCCCGCTTCAATTCGCTTTAACATTTCAGCGAAGACAGGCCGTCCGGGCTTTTTCGCAGTTTGTTTTTCCACTAAAGTATCAACGACATCAATGTTTTCTTTTTTCGCCAATTCCCGCAATTCAGCCAACTGGTCGGCAATACTGCGAACCTGCCTGTCTTCGCTGTCCGTTGACTTGCGGGCGTAGATAAAAAACTTTTTGGTTTGATTTTCGTTTGTCATATTATTGGGCAGTCAAAATTAAATTATCGCTTTGCCTTTCGCCAAAGGCGAAAGAAAAAAGATTGGTTAATAAATTTTTCAAATTTATGTTTGCCTTCGGCAAACCTAACTTCCGTTTGAGCGGGCAGAAATTGTTTTTGGATTTCAAATTTCCCTTCAAAATCCTTGCCGAAGCCGAGCCCGAGCGTAGCGAGGGCGAGGCAACAATCGCCCAAAATCCGAATTTTGAAAATTGGCGGTACCTTTTGGACAAAATCCGAACATTTTTTGACGAAAATCCGGACTCTGAATTTTGATTGCCGCGCTTTGCGCGGCAGAGCAGAAAACTTTTCCGCTCGGGCGGGGCGGGAAGGAAAGGGGGTTG
>JBMONL010000034.1:0-13784 GCA_049324635.1 Verrucomicrobiota bacterium
ATCGCCGATGGACTCCGCGAACTCTTCCACACCCTCACCACCCCGCTTTTTAACTCCGACCCCATCCCCATCACCCCCGATCTCCCTTGGTTCTCAGACCCCTAAAAAAACAGAGGAAACTTCTGTTCTTGCAAAAACTTGACTCTCAAGAAGCGAACTTAATACTCATGGCATGAATGTAAAGAAGCGTCAGGCAGATCGTCCCCAAGTGGGTGTGATTATGGGAAGTCAATCGGATTGGAATGTCATGCGATGGGCTGCCGATGTTCTCGAATGTCTTCAAATTTCTTATGAAAAGCGCGTGATAAGCGCTCACCGCACGCCGGATGTGGCTTTTCAATATGCGCGCACGGCGGAAAAACGCGGACTTCAGTGTATCATTGCGGGCGCCGGCGCCGCGGCGCATCTGGCGGGTGTGATGGCGGGATTGACGCATCTGCCGGTGTTGGGCGTGCCGATTCGCACAAAAGCGTTGGACGGATTGGATTCGCTTCTTTCCATCGTTCAAATGCCCGCCGGCATCCCCGTCGCCACTTTTCCTATAGGAGAGGAAGGCGCCGTCAACGCCGCGCTGTTCGCCGCTCAGATCGTCAAACCACAATTGCGCACAATGCGGCGCAAATTAAACAATTGAAATTCGTGACAAATTTATGCACCATGCTCGCATGAATAAACTTGACGGCTCTCTTCGGCTCAATGCGTCCATTCCCAGAGAATTCACGCCCGCAATCAAGCAACATGCGAGCGATCTTAATCTGACACCGAGTCATTTTATCGCGCTTTGCGTGGAAGCGACTCTGGAAATGATGGATTCTTCTTCAACCACGCTCCCTTATATCATCAAGCAATATCGGTTTCTCAAAGATAATAACCAACTCAAGTCTCAATCTTCGGGAAAAAAGAAGTAAAAGGGACTTCTAAATTTTACGCGCCCGGTTTGTAGCGTTGAGGAAGATATTTCGGGTAGCGATTTTTCCAAGCGTTGAGAATGTTATCAAAAGCACTGATGCGCACTCTTGTGGATGTGCTGGTTTGAGGGTTGCTTTCTAAATCGGATTTCACGGCCACCCATCCCACGTATATTTTTGCGATAGATTTGGCTCGGTCATCGTCATTCAAAGTCGCCAATGATCCATGAAACAAATCCGGCCGATGCATGAAAGCGCGGGCGGCGATATACCCTAGTTGAGGGACAGTATCTTCTATCATGGAAAGGGATTGAGCTATCTCTGCGGCCAATTTATTGGCTTCAGGCATTTGGCGAATCATCACAATTTCTGAGGCACGATAGACTGGCTCCATAATTTGAACGGCAAATTCTTCGGATTGGTTGCGTTGCAAAAAAACGGATGTTGCCCGATAAATATCGCCTGAACGAATGGGGCGCAATTTGCTTTTTTCTGATGATTCATTTGGGGAAGCAAAAAGCAGTGTCGTTAAACACAATAGGCTGATCGCAATGCTACATATCCTCATATTATCTTAATGGGAGTTTGATGCGAATTAGTAAAGCGCATACTCACGAAACTTTTTGCAGAGCTTCTTGCACTTTTTGGAAATTCGGCAAATCTTTGGGCGTGGGAGTTTGTTCGCTATAAACAATTTTACCTGTTTTATCGATCGCAAAAGCCGCTCTGGCGCTGACAGAGCCAAGTCCCATAAGGTCTTGCAAAAGAACATCGTAAGATTCAGAAACTAACTTATTCAGATCGCTTAATAAAGGGATGGAAATGTGATGCGCTTGTGCCCATGCTTCTTGGGCAAATGGACTGTCCACACTAATGCCATATACTTCGGCGTGGAGTTTTTTATAGATGCCAAAACCGGCCGATATATCACACATTTCTTGAGTGCAAACTCCGGTAAAGGCCAATGGGAAAAAGAGTAAAACTGTATTTTTCTTTCCAAAATTGGAACTCAGAACAACGTCTTGAATCCCTTCGGATGTCTTGGTTTTTAGGGAAAAATCAGGCGCTTGAGTTCCGGTTGGTAGAGCCATAAGGAGTCCTTTGGTTAGTAATATCTTAGCTCATGAGGAAAAATTTACAAGGAAAACGCCCATATTCGTAAAAAAGACTTGATTTTTATGGCATATTGGTCGATATGGGTTAGCGTGCGTTTTGACGCATTTATCTAGGAGAGAACTATGAAGAAAATTTTATTGTGTTTGGGGACGGCTTTTTTTGTGAGCTGGTGCAACGCGGAACAGATTGTTTCGTCCACTCCAGCCGCCGAAGAAGATGATAGCTCAAAAGCCGAATTTTCTCATGAATTTCACACCGAATATTCTTACAGCGGGAAATCCGATGTTTCTCAAGGCGAAAAAAAATTAGGTGAAATGGATGCGCAAAATAACGTCGCGAAGTATATTTTATCTCATTCAATCACCGATAGCGTTTATCTGCGTTGGGGAGTGAATTGGGAAAGATTTTCATTCAGCACTCCGGAATCGATTGCTACCCCGGCGGGAAAAAGAGCCGCTTGCCAAGCCGCCGCACCTGCTCCGCCGGATACGTTACAATCTTTGGCCGCAGTAATTGGCGCAGACATTGAATTATCGGATGAATGGGTCATGCGAGTAGAAATTGAGCCTGGCATTTATAGCGACTGGCGGGATATCAGTTTTGACGATATCAATATGCCGACCATTATCGGCGCCTCGTATTTGGTGGACAAAGACCTCCAATGGTTCTTTGGCGTAGGCATCAATCCCCGTAGCTCGTTTTTGCCTGTCATGCCGGGCGTAGGCGTGCGTTGGAAATTCGCGGATCAATGGACGCTGTTTCTCGTATTGCCTAATCCGAAAATCGAATACGAAATCATCAAAGATTTGACCCTCTATGCAGGTATGTCCATCAAGGGCGGCAACTATCAAGTTTCAAAAAAATATGGCGACTCGCGCAATCGATTCGATCTCGATAACGATAATGTATCTTATCGAGAAATTCGCACTGGCGGCGGCTTAGGATGGAAATTTATGGAAGGCATGACAATCGAGGCTGAAGGTGGCTGGACGATTGATCGTCGTTTCGATTTTGCTCAATCGGATTTGATTATCGACAGCGACGGCGCCCCTTACGGTCAAGTCGGCTTTTCCGCCGCATTCTGATCGGCATCAAGAGAGCTTTCCAAAATTCACGCATGCGCATTGGATGTGTTTTTGCCACGCTTCTCATTCTACTTGCGGAAAGAGATATATTCTCGTATAAGAATCGTTCGCTTTCAACACCCTGTTAAAGCAAAAGTTGAGGAGTTGTAGCTCAATTGGTTAGAGCACTGCCCTGTCACGGCAGGGGTTGCGGGTTCGAGCCCCGTCAGCTCCGATGAAAAACATTGCCCCACGAGATGCCTAAAAAGAGGGCTGTATAAAGTTGGATCGATCCAATTTGCAGAGGAAAATCCCACATCGCGTGAAGCGCCACGCCAAAAAGCGCCAGACAGAGACATCCTGCCAACATGGAATTCGAAGAGCCGTCCGGAGCACGCCATAGGTAACGAAGAAGAATCGAAATTCCTCCAAAAAAGATAAACGCTAAGAAAAAGGCGCCGACATATCCCCATTCGATCACGGTCTGCAAATAATCTTGATGCGCTTGCATCCACCAATATTTTTCGACGTCCGGTCCGCCAAAAGAGCGATAATACGAAGAAACCGCGCGAAAAGTTCCCGGCCCCGTGCCGAACCATCCGCTATCCGGCAAAACATGCACCCATGCTTGAAATGCCGGCGCGCGATTCGATAACGTCTCCATCTGTTCCGGCAAATCTTCCCATCGCTGAAGAATTTTTTCGACTTTGGCAGACATAATTGCGGTTGAAATGGCGCCGATGCCAAACACCAATATCAAAATTTGCATCCAAAGCCTCGCCCTGCCAAATAATTTCCAAAGCGCTTTTCTTTGCCACACGATAAAAGCTAAACAGATTAATCCGGCAACGACTCCGCCGCCGCGAGAGGTATTGATCACCACGGCAACAATCATCAAAATCAATCCGCCGCCCCAGAGCGCGCGCTGACCGTGTTTTTGAGCGCGCTGAAGAGCATGGATAAGCAATCCCGCCACTATCGGCAACACCAAATTCAAATAAGCTCCGGCGTTGGCGTGATAGCGAAAAGTCGCAAAAAAATTCGTCCCGTGACGTTGATGACTCCAAAACATCGATGGTGCCCCAAGCGCGCGTTGAAGCAATCCCCAAAACGCAATCGAAATACCCGCAAGCGCCACCGCCATAAGAAGCCGTTTCCGCCATGTTTCATCCTGCGATACATCGGACATCATCCAAATCACGCCAATGAATACAGTTGCGCGCCACATCATCGTCATCGAAAGAAATTTGTCGTAACTCCCCGGCAATCTCGGAAACGCATGCGCCAAAGGAATGAATCGCATGTGCGTGTCGTCGTGTAAAAAATGACCGTTGAACGCCATGCCCCAACCCAATATCAACACCGCTAACGAAGCCAAAAGTAACGTCCACGAAATACGCGGCAAATGAAACCTGGTCAGCGAAGAAAGAAACCAAACGCCCAAAGTAACGCCCAAAATCACCGTCAATCCTAAATTCGTTTCGTAATTCGTGCATCCATAAGCCCACGGCGCATAAAAAACCGCCAACACCAATAACCACCGAGACAACAACGCCAAACGCATGTTGAATGCTTAGCGTTCTTTCGATTTCATGTCACGCTTAACCATCTGGCACGGCGTTTGCATTATCTTTATGCATGGTATTAGAGGATTCAGATAATAACGCGAGCGCTCAAGCGGCAAATATTTTTAATTCAAGTGTTTATGCGGATGATTTTTTCGCGGATTTTCAAAAAATATTTTTACATCTGTTGAAGTTTGCTCATCGAGAGGTGTCTTTATTTAGCCAATGTGGTCGAATTTATATCAATGAAAAAAAGTCGTCATATTTTTTTCAAAAAAATTTTTCTAATCACGCTCCTCCTTGTTTCTTTGCGGCTTTGAAACAAAATTTTTAACCCTCAATTAAAATTATGAAAACAATTATTTATTTAACATTGTTATTAGGATTAACGAGTGTGGGATTTGCGCAAGATGCAAGTGAGCCTACTCTGGAACAACGCGTCGCCGGTTTAGAGGCGTATGTCAACAACACAGACCCCGCCGGTAGTACGCTTACCGGCGTGCCGGGGCCGGGGCACAATGGTTGGATGATGGTCGCGGCGGCGCTGGTATTATTTATGACTTTGCCGGGGTTGGCATTATTTTATGGCGGACTTGTTCGTTCAAAAAATGTGCTCTCTGTTTTGGCGCAATGTTTGGGTATTGCGGGACTGGTGACGATTTTATGGTGGATTTGCGGATATAGCTTGGTGTTTGGCACCGGATTCAAGGACAGTTGGATAGGGCCATTTTTTGGGGGATTGGATTTTTTATTCTTAAAAGATGTCGGCGTTGCGCCCAATACGAATTACGCCTATTGGATATCGCAATCCACGTTTGCGATGTATCAATTGATGTTTGCCATCATCACGCCGGCGCTCATCATCGGCGCGATTGCCGAGAGAATGAAATTTTTCTCCGTGCTGACGTTTGTCGTGCTGTGGATGTTTGTCGTTTATTTTCCGTTGGCGCACATGGTCTGGGGCGCCAGCGGATTCATGAATGGTGTATGGAATGCGGATGCCAAAATTGCGGCGATTGATTTTGCGGGCGGCACGGTGGTGCACATGTCGGCGGGATGGTCGGCGTTGATTCTCTGTCTTATGCTCGGCAAGCGCATCGGTTTCGGCAAAGAATCCATGCCGCCGCACAGTATGGTGCTTTGTATGGTGGGTACGGGAATGTTGTGGGTTGGTTGGTACGGTTTTAATGCCGGTAGCGCTCTCGCGGCGGACGGCATCGCCGCTAACGCCTTTATGACGACTACACTCGCAACAGCCATCGCTTCTTTTACATGGGCGGTGACGGAATATCTCTTCAAAAAGAAGAGTAGCGTACTGGGATTTTGTTCCGGCGCAGTGGCGGGATTGGTAACGATTACGCCTGCTTGTGGTTTCGTCAACTCTACCGGCGCGGTTATCATCGGCATTCTGGCGGGCGCTGTTCCGTTTTTTGCATGTGTGAAGCTGAAAGAAATTTTCAGATATGACGATGCGCTTGATACCTTCGGCGTTCACGCCATTGGCGGAACTATGGGCGCCTTATTGACCGGCATATTGGCCACTAGTTCGGTAAATTCAAATCTCATCAGCGAAGGTTATGCCTTGAAAAACGGCTTGGCCGTGAAAATTGGCGAGCAGATCGTCATCCATCCCATGCTTTGGTTCAATCAATGCAAAGCTATGATCATCACCATTGTCATGTCGGTGATCTCCACGGTGGTCATCGTTTTGATAACGCGAGCACTGGTCGGCTTGCGTCCCGCTGAAGAAGTCGAACGCGAAGGACTTGACACCAACGAACACGGCGAAAAAGGTTATGTGCTTTAACATAGGAAACGCTCTATGAAAAAAATCGAAGCCGTCATTAAACCTTTCAAATTGGCTGAAGTTCGCGAAGCGCTCATCCGTCTTGGCGTGCAAGGCATGACCGTCATAGAAGTTCGCGGTTTTGGCCGTCAAAAAGGACACACCGAAATTTATCGCGGAAGCGAATATACCGTGGATTTTGTCCCTAAAATTAAAATCGAAATCATCATCTCGGACGACTTGGCTCAACGCGTCATCGACGCCATCCTTCAATCCGCCAAGACCGGCAAAATCGGCGATGGAAAAATCATAGTCTCATCGGTGGAAAGCCTCACTCGCATTCGCACCGGAGAAATCGGCGACAAGGCTGTTTAGTAGAGCCTAATCCGATGGAGCTAAGGTTTTTGTTCTTGTATTTTGGCTATTTGGCTATATTACCAAATAAAGATGAAATTCGAGACACGTAAAAGATACGACGCCAGAGCGAAAATATTAAAAGCTCTGGCGCATCCGACACGATTGTTTATCGTTGAGGTATTGTCGAAGCGGGAAAAATGTGTCTGCGAGCTAACCTCAATGGTGGAAGCGGACGTTTCAACAGTCTCCAAGCATTTGTCGATTTTGAAAAACGCAGGAATCGTGCAGGATCGCAAAAACGGGCTTCAAGTGCATTACAGTCTCAAATGTCCTTGCGCGGCGAGATTTTTTTTATGCGTGGAATCGGTGCTGAAATCCAACGCTAAAGAACAAGCCAAAATACTTAAGGGATCCAAGCGATGATTAAACCCGCGATCGACCAATTGGTTTATGAGATACTGCAGATGCCGCGCGGTGAAATATTTCCCGAAGCCGTGAATTTTTTCTTATACGATACGATCAAAATTTTTCTGCTTCTTGCGTCGATTATTTTTCTGATTGCAATCGCGCGAACATTTTTTCCGCCGGAAAAGACGCGCGATATTTTGAGCCGAAAAAATAAATATCTCGGCAATGTATTGGCGGCGCTTTTGGGGATTGTGACCCCGTTTTGCTCTTGTAGCGCAGTGCCGTTATTTTTGGGTTTCGTGGAAGCGGGTGTGCCGCTTGGCGCGACGTTTTCATTTTTGATTGCCTCTCCGATGATTAACGAAATTGCGCTTGTCCTGCTCTGGGCGCTTTTCGGCTGGAAAATCGCTCTCTTATATATAGGGAGTGGGTTGCTCATCGCTATTTTTTCGGGAATCATTATCGGACATTTAAAAATGGAACATCTGGTGGAAAAATTTGAGAGCAAAAAAACCACCTGCGCCGCGCCGCGGACCGCAACGTCGTGGAAAGAGCGAATCTTTTATGCTCGCGATTACACCACGGACATTCTCAAAAAAATCTGGCCGTATATTTTAATTGCTGTTGGTCTCGGAGCATGGATTCACGGTTACGTGCCGGAAAATTTTCTCGCGCGCTACGCCGGAAAAGATCATTGGTTCGCCGTTCCGATGGCGACGCTCATCGGCATTCCGCTTTATGGAAGTTGCGGAGGTGGAATTATTCCTCTCGTCAGTGCGCTCGTGCAAAAAGGTGTTGCGACCGGCACGGCTTTGGCATTTATGATGGCCGTCACGGCGCTTTCTTTGCCGGAATTTATTATTTTGCGACGCGTGATGAAGCCCAAATTGCTGATCATTTTCGCCTCCATCGTCGGAATAGGCATCATTCTCACGGGATATTTATTCAACTTTATTCTCAAATAAAAAATTATGCTTTGGTACAAATTCGAGGTCAAGTTTACACATGCACAGAAACTGTGCATGTGTAACCATGACTCCTTGAGCGATTAAAATTTATGAAAAAAATTCAAATTCTCGGAACCGGATGCGCCAAATGCAAAAAGCTCGCGGAAATCACGGGAAAAGCCGCAAACGAATTAGGCATCGAATATGAATTAGAAAAAATCACCCAAATTAACGACATCATAAAGTTCAATATCATGGCATTGCCGGCGTTGGCGGTGGATGGAGAAATCAAAATCGCGGGAAACATTCCCTCCATCGAAAAAATCAAAAAAATTCTCTCTTAAAATTTTATGAAAACAAAATCATATTTTGGCATTTTTGTTATTTTCATTATCGTCGCTGTCGCGGGATTTTCCGCTTATGCTGAATCATCCTTACCTCGGTTATTGGATTTGGGCGCGGGGAAATGTGTTCCTTGCAAAATGATGAAGCCGATTCTGGAAGAAATCAAAAAAGAGTATGACGGAAAGTTGCTAGTGGAATTCATCGATGTTTGGGAAAATCGACAAGCGGGAAAAGAGTACGGCGTGCGTATGATTCCGACGCAGATTTTTTACGATGCAAGCGGCAAGGAAATTTTTCGCCATGAGGGATTTTTCTCCAAGGAAGATATTCTCTCGAAATGGAAAGAATTGGGAGTGGAATTGCAAAAATGATTGCCGAACTTTTTACGACGCTCACACGCGCAGTGGAAGGCACGCTGGCAATTGCTCTGGGAGCATCGATAATGTGGGGAGTTTTGAGTATTGTTTTAAGCCCGTGCCACCTCGCCAGTATCCCGCTCATCATCGGATTTATCAGCGAGCAAGGAAACATCTCCGCAAAAAAAGCATTTCTCATCTCGACATTGTTTTCGACTGGAATTCTCATCACTATCACCGCGATCGGCATCATCACCGCCGTGGCGGGACGCATGATGGGCGACATCGGCCCGTGGTGTAATTATTTTCTCGCGGTGATTTTTTTTATTGTCGGATTACACTTGTGGGATGTGATTCCCATCTCGTGGTCGAGTCACCGAAACATGAATTCCAATCGAAAGGGATACTGGGCGGCGTTCATTCTTGGGCTTGTATTTGGAATCGCGCTCGGTCCCTGCACCTTCGCCTACATGGCGCCCATGCTGGGCGTCACCTTTAAACTCGCCGCAACCAATCTTCCCTACGGTATTTTACTTCTTTTGGCGTACGGCATTGGACATTGTTCTGTCATTATCTTCGCCGGAACATTTACCGAGATCGTTCAACATTATCTTAATTGGAACGAACAATCTCGCGGCATTCTTTTTCTGAAAAAAATTTGTGGGTTATGCGTTATTCTTGGAGGCGTGTATTTGCTCTACAGCGCAATGTAGAATACATGACATCAATTTAATAAAAGGGACTACTAAATCCCCAAAATAAGTTGATGAATATACCCTCCCTTTATTCCTCTGGAGTTGCGTCCCCTTGCCCTACGCTATGCCATCGGGCGCTCCGCGCAATTTTAAATATTCGCTGTCGCGAAAATGCGTTCCCGCTAAAAGCGGGAATGACAAGTGTGAACTTATTTTTTGGATTTAGTATGAAATATTCCCGTGGGGCGCGCAACAAGGAGACATAGCCTCCTTTTTCACGTTTCGCGTTCAAAGTAGAATATTTAGCAATCCCCTTATTTCATTGTAACAAAATCATTCCTGCGGCAAGTGTGTGATTGGTAGCCTCGTCAATTAAAATGACGCTTCCCGTTAAACGATTGCGTTTATAGGAATCGCAAAAAATGGGTTGTGTGGTGCGGACGCGCACGCGCGCGATGTCGTTCAATCCCACTTCTAAATTTGTTTCGTCTTTGCGCAGAGTGTTGACGTCGATTTTATAATGCACGTCTTTCACTAAACATTTTACTTCGCGCGTGGTATGCCGCAAAACATACCTTCCGCCGTTTTGTAATTTATTTTCCGAAAACCAACACAACAACATATCTACGTCCTGAATGGCGATGGGTTGGTTATGGGGCTTAGCAATCATATCGCCTCGACTGATATCCACATCGTTCATCGTCGTTAGTACAATCGACATCGGATGAAAGGCTTCCTGCATGGATTGTTCGGAACAATGAATGGAACGAATCTTGGTTGTAAATCCAGAAGGCAAAACAATCACATCGTCCCCCGGTTTAAAGACTCCGCTCGCCACGTAGCCTGCGAAGCCCCGAAAATCGTGATGCTCTTCATTTTTTGGACGGATAACGGATTGCACCGGTAAGCGCGGATCGATGTGATTGTGATCGCTTCCCACATAAGCGTTTTCCAAGGCAAACAATAATGTGTTGCCTTGATACCACGGCATTTTTTCCGAACGCTTCACCACATTGTCGCCATGTAGCGCGCTGATGGGAATGAATTGAATGTCCGGCGTCTCCAAACGCGACGCAAAATCTTTAAATTGTTCGACGATGTGATCGTACACTTCTTCGCTGTATCCAACCAAATCCATTTTATTCACGCAAAGAATAATGTGTTGAATCCGTAGCAACGAGGAAATCAATGCATGCCGGCAAGTTTGCTCGGAGATACCTCGGCGAGCATCCACCAATAGCAACGCGAGATTTGCCATGGAGGCGCCTGTGACCATGTTGCGCGTATATTGAATATGTCCCGGAGTATCGATGATGATAAATTTGCGTTTATTCGTCGAAAAATATCTGTGCGCAACATCGATAGTAATACCTTGCTCGCGTTCAGCGCGCAATCCATCGAGCAACAACGCAAAATCGTAATCATGGTCGTTGCGCCGAATCGACGCCAATTGATCCTCAAGCAAAACATGCGAATCAAATAGCAGGCGTCCAATCAGCGTGCTTTTGCCGTCGTCCACATTTCCCGCCGTCGAAAAACGCAATAAATCTTTTTCCTTCATTAGAAATATCCTAATTTTTTGCGGTCTTCCATCGCGGCCTCCGAGCGCCGGTCGTCATAGCGCGTGCCGCGTTCGCTTGTGCGAAACGTCACCACTTCTCTTAAAACTTCCTCTACATTCGAAGCGCTGGATTCCACAGCGCCGGTGCACGTCATATCGCCCACTGTGCGAAAACGCACTTGTTTTTGCTCGTAATGTTCGTGCGGCGCCAACGGCAAAAAATCCGATTTCGCCAATAACACATCGTCGCGGCGAAACACCTCGCGTGGATGCGCGAAATAAATACTCGGAAGAGGAATATTATCCGCCGCGATGTATTGCCAAATATCTAATTCCGTCCAATTGCTCAAAGGAAACACGCGCATGTGCTCGCCAAAATTTTTTCTTCCGTTGAGAATATTCCACAATTCCGGACGCTGATTTTTCGGGTCCCATTGGCCGAATTCGTCTCGATGCGAAAAAATTCTTTCTTTCGCGCGCGATTTTTCTTCATCGCGGCGCCCGCCGCCGAATGCGGCGTCGAATTTTAATTCTGCGATAGCGTCCAAAAGCGTCACTGTTTGCAAGGCATTTCTGCTGGCATTCACGCCTTTTTCTTCTGCGACTCTACCTTGGCGAATGGAATCCTCCACATTTCGCACGATCAAATGGACGCCTGCTTTGCTCGCTAATTCATCTCTGAAGCGAATGACTTCCGAAAAATTATGCCCTGTATCGATGTGCAAAATGGGAAACGGAATCGGCGCCGGATAAAATGCCTTTCGCGCCAGATGCAACAAGACGCTGGAGTCTTTGCCGCCGGAAAACAACAACACGGGCTTTTCAAACTGTGCTTCTGCTTCGCGAAAAATAAAAATCGCCTCATGCTCCAATTGTTGAAGATAACTAAGATGGTACGAGATCATGGCAGAATATGCGGTTGGATATAGGCATAGATTCTTTCAACGATTTTTTCAAGCGATTCGTTTTCCGTGTTAACGATAAAAGCGCCGTCTGGTGGTTCCTCAAATGCGGAATCCCTTCCTGTAAATTGCTTCATTTCCCCGGCTTTTACCTTGGCGTATAATCCTTTGACGTCCCGCTTAGCGCATTCTGCATACGAGCACTGCACGTAGATTCCCAAAAAATTTTCTTCTCCGATAATTTCTCGAGCCATTTTTCTCAGAGATTCAAACGGCGTGATAAAAGCGCCGATCACAATCACGCCCGCTTGAAAAAAAAGTCTTGCCACTTCCGCCGCGCGACGAATATTTTCAGCACGCGCCTCGTCGGAAAATCCCAAATCGCGATTCAATCCTTCTCTTAAAACATCGCCGTCTAATAGCACGGTTAAAAAGTCTTTTTCGTATAACTTTTTTTGCAATTCCGAGGCCAGAGCGCTTTTTCCGGCTCCTGATAATCCGTAAAACCAAATCACTTTTGCTTTTTGTTTTAAAATATTCACGACTCAAAGCAGTCTATCGGATTTTCTATAGAAAACATACTTGAATTTTGCCTCTAAAAGAGATATCAGCTTCTGAGCGGAAGCTATGAGGATTTTAAGACGATTGCGCGAAGCAGGATTTGGGTCTGTGGCGGCGATGATTTCCCTGGTTTTTGTTGTAGCCATTGTCGGGTTTGTTTTGAATTTGCCGGAAAAAAAGATTTCGACGTCCCAGCATCTTTTCCCTTCGGACTGGCCTGTGGAATTTCAATCGCATTACGCGCTTTATGCGCCGCCGCCGATGGAGCAAAAAGCCGCTGAGAAAAGAGCAAAAATGTGGGCGCTTGTTTTTATGGTGGCGATGGGTGCCGTCATTTGTCTCCAAGGCGCATCCTTTTATCGAGCTTCGAAAACAAAATCTCCGCCCAAAATTCCCGTTGATGCCCTTCCTCCTCCGCCCGACCCTTTTTTTCAAGACCTTCTCAACGCCAAACGTCTTTTATATTTAAAAAATCTTCTTAGCAACGAATTAATTTCCGACGAAGAATATCAAGATATCAAAAATCGAATTCTATCTGAAAAAAATTAGCGCCCGAATCGGCGGGTGACTTAAGGGGACTTCTAAATATTCCCGTGGGGCGCGCAACAGGGAGTTGCGGATGGATGGCAAGGCGCGAGCGCAGTCGGATATTGAAATTAAATATCCGACAAGCGAGCAACGCCGCCAGCCGCCGGCGACACGGTCGCTTTCCCTGCGCTTCGCGCGGATGAAGCACTCATTCACTTCGGGTGCGAAGCACGCAGAAAAAGGCTATGCCTTTGTTGCCCGAAGGGTTGCGTTGATTTTTGTCTCGAGCTGTGTTGCTCCTCGGTCAAATATTTAATTTCAATATTCTCCCTTGTCGCGCCTTGCTCGCGACAAAAATCAATCCGCAACGCGCCCTCACGCGAATATTTAGAAATCCCCTTTAGCTTCCAAACATCGACTGCGGCGGCAATTTCACCAAGACGGGTTTGGGGTCCGGTGTGCTGTAATAAAAATTCTGCAATCGTTTCCAAATACGAAAATCGACTTGTTGTCCGCGCGTGACAAGAATCATTCCATCCGGCGTGCGAATGTCTTGCTCTAGGTACTGTCGACATTCATAAATAATTATGCTACACCTCATGGAACCAAGGAGGTTTCATGAGTTACACAACGCAGTTAAGAAAAGATCAGTGGGATAAAATCAAAGATGCCTTGCCGGGCAAGA
>JBMONL010000035.1:0-93039 GCA_049324635.1 Verrucomicrobiota bacterium
ATTTTTCGCTTCCGCTTTGTTGCTCCTCAGTCGAAGATTTCATTTCAATATTCTCCTTCGTCGCGCCTCGCGGAAGCGAAAAATCGCCAGCAACGCGACATGCGCGGGTTTTTCAACAACCTGTTAATATGCTTATGTAGGAATGATCATGTACAAAAGGACGTTCTTCACTTCATATACTTAGAGATTTGACACATTTTTTTAAAAAACTAATGTAAGCCTTATGAGTGCCGAAACCGAAGCCGCTTTTTTTGAATCTCTTTTTCCGCCGGAAGTGAATACGGAATTTCGCGAAAAACTTCTCGATGTTTTACAACATGATCCGGAATTTCCGAGCTTTCCCGCCGCCATCGCTCAATTGCAGGAAAAACTGAATACCGCTGACACCAGTTTTGAGGATATTGCTGAAATTGTTCGCTTGGACCCCGGTTTAACGGGCAGGATTTTTTCGCTTATTCGTTCTGCGGCGTTTGCCGGCGTTGAAGTCTTTACCATTGAAAACGCATTATTCCGTCTGGGACTTCGCGAAACACGCAATGTCATTCTTACCGCGAAACTCATGGGGCGTTTTGCTCATTTAAAGGTGGAAATTGATTGGAATCGATTTTGGCTTCATAGCTTGCTTGTGGCGCGTTTGACTCAGGGCATTGCTGATATTTTTTATCCTTCTTCTTACAAACATTACATCGGAGGATTGCTTCATGATGTGGGAAAAGTCATTCTGGCTTATTATTTCCCGGAGTTATTCGACGAAATTCTTCAGCGCACGTGGGAAACAGGACATCCCATGTATGAGATCGAGCAAGCGATCATCGGCACGGATCATGCCGCTATCGGCACTGCGCTTGGTTACAAATGGGGACTTGATGAAGAAACGCTCGCCGGCATTCAATTTCATCACAATCCCGAACAGCAATTTTTAACTTATTGTTTGAATGTGGCGGATATTATTGCCAATCGTTATGCCGCAAATATTAATTGCAAGAGCATCCCTGAAATGCCGGCGACTCTTGAAACAGGTGAGTCGCGTATGGATAATATCGTCTCCATCGAAGAATGGAAAAAATTTCACCATCTCAAACCTCGTCGCGTTCCTTCTCTCATTATCCAAGAAGAATGCCTCAAGGCGTGCGACATCGTGGCCGCGATGCTCGGAGTGCATGATGCGGAAGGAACTTGATGTTGGACAGAGTTCCTGATTATCATTTCTCTTGAATTTCATGAAAATAGCACCCGCGGATTTTCAGTATATCCAAACGCTTGCTCGCGATTCCGCCGCTATTGTCATCGAAGAAGATAAGACTTATCTCGTGGAATCTCGTCTGGAACCCTTGGCGGTTAAATTGGGATTGCCGGATATTGCCGCTTTGGTGGCGAAAGCGCGCATCGGCGGACCTACATTTCAGAAACGTATTATTGAAGCATTGACCATTCACGAGACTTACTTTTTTCGAGATTTCAAACCTTTTGAAGCGATAAAAAAATTTATTTTGCCTGCAATCATTTCTTCGTCGCCGGTTGATAAAACTTTTAATGTATGGTCGGCAGCGTGCTCCAGCGGCCAAGAACCCTATAGCGTGGCCATGATGGCGCGCGAATGTTTCAATCTCAACGAGTGGAAAATTCGCATCATTGCCACGGATATTTCCGAGGCTATTTTGGACAAAGCCAAACAAGGCGTTTATTCTCAGCTCGAAATGGGACGCGGCCTTGCCGCCGCTTACCAAGATAAATATTTCACTAAAATCGACGATGGCTGGAAAGTGAACGATAAGGTTCGAAGCATGGTGGAATTTAAATCCATCAATCTATCCAAAGATTGGCCGTTGTTTCCGCAGATGGATATTATTCTTTTGCGCAATGTCATGATTTATTTCGACAATGAAACCAAAAAACAAATTCTCGCCAAAATCCATCGTTTGCTCAAACCCGGCGGCATTTTGTTTTTAGGTTCTACCGAATCTCCCATCTTTTTGGATTCTAATTTTTTGGCTCAAGAAGCCGACCAAGCTGTTTATTACATTTCGACTAAAGGATCATAAATGAGGACACGCCTATGAAAATTGAAGACTATATTTCAAAGACTCTTTTTGAGAGATCATTGATAGGAATTATTCTGCTTCCGGAGGGAGAGGTTCATTTACAGTATTGTAATGAAGCTTTTTCTCGTTTGCTCGGATATGCATCGGATGAATTAAAACAAAAAACTTTAGAGGAAGTCACGCATCGCGAAGATTGGACGGCCGAACATCGCGACGAACAAGCCATTCTCAGTGGAGAAATCGATTATTCTCGCGCTGAAAAGCGTTTTATTCATAAAAATGGCGACTCGATTTGGACGGAATCCGTCACCACAATTTCTCGCGACGAACAAAGCGGCAAAACGTGTCTCATTAAGTTCATTCAAGATATTTCCGAACATCGTAAATCGCTACGCAAAATCGAACAGCAAGAGCACTTTTTGCGCAACATCACTGATGCCGTGCCGACTCTTATCACCGTGAAAAACAAGGAAGGCAAATACACCATGGTCAATCTCGCCGCCGCGGAATTTTACGGCATCACGGTTGGCGACATGGAAGGCATCACTGATGCCGAGCTTGGGCCTCACGCCGGGGATCCGGAAAAAATTCGCCGCGATGATTTGGATGTTTTGGAAACCAAGCAGGATAAATTTATCCTTGAACAAGTCGTGCGTGATGCCACCGGTCGCAGTCACACATGGCAAGTTTATCGTCGTCCTATTTATGTCGAGGCGGGAAATGAGTATCAAATTCTCACGATATGCACCGATGTCACTGAATATAAAAAAATCGCGCGTTCGTTGAGCGAAAATGAAAAAAAACTTCGCCAAGAGCAAACGCTTTTGGAGGAAAAGATCAAACGTCGAGCTGTGGAATTGGATGCTCAAAATATCGAGACGCAGGAATTGCTTCAAACGCATAAAAAACTCATGAGCGTGGTCAGCCGGGATGTTCAATCCGCTTGGAATGATCTCCAACCATGCATTGAATCGATGGTTGCCGGCGAAAAAATACAGGCAATTCAAAAAATCAAAAACAATCTCGCTTCTTCTATCGATGCGATGTTGGCTTTAACTCGCTTGGAAACAGATGCATCTCCTGTTTTGACTATGGTGCCGATATCTCAAGTCGAGCAAAAAATTAAAATCTTTCTTCAAGAAAAAATTAAAAACAGAAAATTGCGAATGGAATGCGCAAGCGATGTGCGGGCCTCTTCTCTTCTCGCGACCGGAACTTATTTGAGCCAAACATTGGAATATCTGCTCTTGATGATGGATCAGATTACTCCGCCCAATGGCGAAATGATCTTAGAAATTCGATCGGATAAACATGAGCGCATTTTTAATTTCATTTTTAAGAATGAAATTTCAGAAATTGCCGTGGCAAATTTAGCGCGTTTTTTTCACTTGGAAGATATGAATCTTGGCTCAACTGAAAAATTTCCTCGGGCGCTTCCGGCTTTACTTAGCCGATTGGTGAAAATGCAACGAGGAGAGCTTCGCGTCGATGCTTCAGGCGCGCAAGGTGTTCGTCTGATTCTTTCTTTGCCTTGGGAGATGTAATACTAAATCCAAAAAATAAGTTTACACTTGTCATTCCCGCTTTTAGCGGGAATCCAGAGGAATAAAGGGAGGGTTTATATTTATAAACTTATTTTTTGGATTTAGTATAAGCTCTGCCGTTAATATCATTATGCATATCGTGAGCAAAAAACATCGATGTTTACAATGCGTCTTCAACAACTATGCGTGGTGAAAACAAAAAAAAACTCACAGAATTAACCTTTTAATAGAAGCCACAGCGTAATCTCGATTCATTTTGGCGATGCAATCCAGCGTGATGCCTTTGGGGCATACCGCTTGGCACTCGCCGACGTTGGAGCAATTTCCAAAACCCGCTTGATCCATGGCTTCAACCATTTTTAAAACGCGCGCGTCTTTTTCCGGTTTTCCCTGCGGCAATGTATTCAGATGCGCAATTTTTGCTCCGGTGAATAACATCGCCGACGCATTGGGACATGCCGCCACGCACGCGCCGCAACCGATGCACACCGCCGCGTCCATCGCTTTATCCACAGTTTCTTTCGGAATGGGAATTGCGTTGGCGTCCGTTGTCACGCCCGTGTTGACAGAAATAAATCCGCCGGCTTCCACGATTTTGTCCAATGCCGAGCGATCCACGATTAAGTCCTTGAGCACAGGGAATGGCCGCGCTCGAAACGGCTCCAGCGTGAGCGTTTCGCCGTCTTTGAAATGCCGCATGTGTAACTGACACGAGGTGGTCTCCGTTTTTTTGCCGTGAGGAATTCCATTCACCACAATCGAACACATGCCGCAAATGCCCTCTCTGCAATCGTGATCGAATGCCACCGGCTCTTTTTCCTCCCGAATCAATTGTTCATTCAAGACATCCAAAACTTCCAAAATCGATAAATCCTCCGAAACATTGTCGAGCGCATACGTTTCGAATTTGCCTTGGGATTCGCGGTTCTTTTGCCGCCAGATTTTGAGTTTCAGTTTCATTGGTAACTTCGCACAGAGGGTTGTATATTTTCAAAAGAGAGATTTTCCTGATGCCGCAACGGTTTCTGCACGTCGCCTTGATATTCCCAAACAGCGACGTGCGAAAAATTCGCGTCGTCGCGCCGCGCTTCGCCGTCTTCGGTTTGATATTCTTCTCGAAAATGTCCGCCGCACGATTCATTGCGCTCAAACGCGTCCCAGCACATCAATTCCGCGCAATCAAAAAAATCCGCCACGCGACCCGCGCGCTCCAATTCCTGATTCAAATTATTTTCTTCACCGGTCACGCGCGCGTTTTTCCAAAAATCCGCGCGCAACTCGGAAATTTTTTCAATAGCGTCCTGCAAACCTTGCGCGTTGCGCGCCATGCCGCATTGATTCCACATAATTTTGCCGAGTTCGACGTGATAATCCCGCGCGGTTTTTTTTCCTTGGAGGGCGAGTAATCGTCGCAAGCGATCCTGCGCGCCGATCAAAGCATCGTTGAATTCTTTTGCATCCGTCGCAGGCGTGCCGGGTTTTATCCCAGCGAGATAATTGGCGAGCGTGTAGGAAATAATAAAATAACCGTCGGCTAAACCTTGCATCAACGCCGACGCGCCCAGTCGGTTCGCGCCGTGATCGGAAAAATTCGCTTCGCCCAACACAAATAATCCAGGAATATTGCTCATCAAATTGTAATCCACCCACAACCCACCCATCGTATAATGCGGTCCCGGATAAATTTTCATCGGTGTCTTGTAGGCGTTTTCGCCGGTGATGCGCTCGTACATTTCAAAAAGATTGCCGTAGCGTTCATCGATGACGCTTTTTCCTAACCGTTGTATCGCGTCGCTCAAATCCAAATAAACGCCGTGGCCGTTTTTCATCACGCTCCATCCGCGGTCGCACACGTCCTTCACGGCGCGCGAAGCAATATCGCGCGGCGAGAGATTGCCGAACGCCGGATATTTTCTTTCCAAAATATAATCCCTGTCTTCCTCCGCAATCGTTCGCGGGTCTTTCCAGCAATCGCCTTTGCTTTTCGGCGTCCATACGCGCGCGTCATTGCGCAACGCCTCCGACATCAGTGTCAATTTCGATTGATACGGACTGTGTTGAGGAATGCACGTCGGATGCACCTGTGTAAAACACGGATTGGCGAATCCCGCGCCGCGTTTGTAGGCGCGGTAAATCGCAGTGACATTGCATCCCGCGGCATTCGTCGAAAGAAAAAACACATTGCTGTAACCGCCCGTCGCCAAAATCACAGCGTCGCCGCTCCACGCGCGCATTTCTCCGCTCACCAAATCGCGAGTGATAATGCCTTTCGCCTGTCCGTCCACGACCACCAAATCCAACATCTCATGCCGCGTCAACATCTTCACCGAACCCGCCGCGATTTGACGATTCAACGCCGAGCACGCGCCGAGGAGAAGTTGTTGCCCCGTTTGCCCGCGCGCGTAAAACGTTCGTTTCACTTGCGAGCCGCCAAACGAACGATTGTCCAAATATCCTCCGTATTCGCGCGCAAAAGGCACGCCTTGAGCGACGCATTGATCGATGATATTGCCGCTCAATTCCGCCAAACGATACACATTCGCTTCGCGCGCGCGAAAATCTCCGCCTTTGATCGTGTCGTGAAAAAGTCTCCGCACGCTGTCGCCGTCGTTCTGATAATTTTTTGCCGCGTTGATGCCGCCTTGCGCCGCGATGCTGTGCGCGCGCCGCGGACTATCTTGATAACAAAAACACAAAACCTGATAACCTTGCTCGCCGAGCGTTGCCGCCGCCGCCGCGCCCGCGAGTCCCGATCCCACGATAATCACGCGATACTTACGCCGGTTCGCCGGATTCACCAACTTCAAGTTGTCCTTGTGATTCGACCACTTCTCCCCAATCGCCCCCTCCGGTATTTTTGCGTTTAGATTCATAATTCTTAGACAGAATTAACAGAATAAGAGATTGCCATGTCGTTTCGCTCCTCGCAACGAAAGCGAAGCGCTTTCGATTTTGTAAATTCTGTCAAAAAATATTTCATTTTATCCACTTCATCCAAACCGCCAACGGTATCGATGCAAATCCTAAAAATATCGCCCAACCGTACGCTGTCGCAGCAAAATCCAGCGGCTTGCGCCACTTTTCATTTCTCAATCCCAGCGTTTGAAACATGCTCGAAAATCCATGCGACAAATGCATGCATAATAATCCCATCGCGCCGATGTAAAAAAGCGACAACCACGGAATCGAAAACGCGGAAATCAACATGGAATAAACATCGAATCCTTCCACTTCCACGTGCCCAATTTTGAGTGGAATGTGCGAAATCGTGAGTTCGTGCCCCGGAATAATGCCTAGTGTAAAATTGAGAATATGAAATACAATGAATACAAACAAAAGCGATCCGGTAATGAACATCGTGAGCGAGGCGTAGCCTGCTTCCACATATTTTTTCATTTTGTAAGCGATCACGCGCGCGCGAATATTTTCAATCGTCAGCCAAATCGCAAAAAAAACATGCGCCAATATACACACGCCTAAAAAAATCCTGAATCCCCACAAAATAGGCAAGGGGAGCGCATGCAGATGATAACCGTAGGCATTTAATACATCGCGTCCGAAAAATATTTGCAGATTTCCCAACAAATGCACCGCCACAAATCCCACTAAAACCGCTCCCGTCGCGGCCATGATATATTTCCGCGCAATCGACGATTTCAAAAAATTCCAAAGAAAATTCATCTGAAGATGCAAAACTTAGTCTTCGCGCTGTGAATGTCAAAAAAGAAAAATCATCCGCGAGCGACGGTGAGCACGCACACATCCGCCGCTTTCTTTTTATAGAGAGCGTGCGCGCAGGCGTGCGTTGTTGCGCCGGTGGTGAAAACATCGTCGATGATGAGAAGCTTGAATCCTTTCACGTTGCATTTCGTATTCAGCGCATACGCGCCCATTTGATTTTTGAAACGTTGGTCGCGCCGCAACTTCGATTGCGTCAGCGTATTTTTGGTTCGAATCAAACAATTCATCACCGGAATACGAATTTTTTTGGAAAGTTTTTTTGCCAATTCCTCCGCTTGGTTGAAATGCCGTTCGCGTTTGCGCGATGGGTATAATGGCACCGGCACAAGCGCGTCGAACGGCGCTTCGTCCGCGTAGAAACGCTCGAATCCCTCCAACAACCACTTCGAGAGTAAGGGCAGGCGATAAAATTTCTGCTTGTATTTAAACTCGTGAATCACATCGCGCACGTAATCTTTGGAAAGATACGCCGCGCGCGCTTTGCGAAAAGCAAGCTCGGCGTCGCCGCAATTAGAGCACACAAACGTATCCCGAATTTCACCTACATACGGATCGGCGCAACGTTCGCAAAACGGCGGCTCCAAACGCGGCAATTCGCTCGGAACGGGTTCCGTCGGATACACCAAATCAAGTAAAGTCTTAAACAACGTTTTCATTTTTTTTGCGCAAAGGCACACAGAAAATAATTAAAATCAAAATCAATATTACCATCGCAAATCCGCCGCTAATCATATCTTGCCCAAACCAAAACGTCGTCGGGCGAGGGGAGCTGATGCGATAAGAAAATTGAAGCAAAAGCACCCATCCGGTGTGCAATCCTATCGCCAGCCACAAACTTTTCCATCGCCAAACCACCGCGCAAAGAATGAGTCCCACCAAAAATAAACTCATCCAACGCGGCACAATCGGAATGATTGCAGAAGGGAAAAGATTTCCGAGCATTTCCCATCCGCTCTGCCAAGTTACAGTAGCAAAATCTCCTTTCGCTTTCAAAAAATGCATCGTCGCAAAAAATGCAGAAAGAAAAATCGCCCACAAAAAAAGCCATTTCTTCAAATATTCTCGAATCGCATAAAAAAATAATCCGCGAAAAAGCAGTTCTTCGCAAAATCCGACGCTGATCGCCGTCAAAATAATCTCTCCAGTTTTCAACCACCCAATTTTTCCGCTCAAAGCCCGATGTCCAAACACAACTTCAAAAGCCATCAATAAGAAAATCATTGCGCATCCCCATCCGAATCCGCGTAGCCATTTTTTCCGCCAATCCGTTTCTTGAATTCCAATTTTTTTCCACGAATCAATTCCCCAATATCGCGTCAATGGAAAAATCAAAATCAACGCCGCAATCATCAGCGAACGGTTAAAAATCCTGTGAAACGGAAATACTCCGCGCCATAGTGTTTCTGAAATCCAAAAAAGCGCGGGCGAAAAAACGGCGGCTAAAATCACCGCGCCAAACAAAAAACCCAAAAAGCCGATCATGACTTTGCGCATAGCGCTATCCTGCAAATTCTTTGACTACGGCGCAATGAAATTGATAACGAAAACTTCGCTATGATTTTTTCGCGTCTATGATATAATAAGAAGTTCAACCATTGGCACAAAAGAGTATGTCCATTATGAAAGCATCGCCTAAAAAGGTCAATTTGCGTACGCCGGAAGTGATGAGCCAAGTGCAAGCGCAGGTGGAAAGTCACTACCGGAGCCGCTTGGTGGATTACATACGTTCCACGGGGCATTCGCTGAGTGCGAACGGATTAACGATAAAATTGGCGAAGGCGTTTGGATTTTGTTACGGAGTGGAACGCGCAATTGATTTGGCCTATGCCACAACGAAACATTTTCCGGATAGGCGCGTTTATCTTTTGGGCGAGATTATTCACAATCCCGAAGTGAACGAGCAATTGCGCGAGATGGGCGTACGCTCGCTCGAACGCGGTGAAAACGGTTATGATGTTTCCGGATTGACCGAAGAAGATGTGGTAATCGTTCCTGCTTTTGGTACGGAATTGGCCACTATGAACGCGCTGAAGGAAAAAAATTGCATTTTGGTGGACACGACGTGCGGCGACGTGATGAGCGTTTGGAAGCGCGTGCGTCAATATAATAAAGAGCGCGTGACTTCTATTATTCACGGTAAAGCGTGGCACGAGGAAACTTTAGCGACTAGTTCGCGCGCGATTAGCGAAGGCCACGGGCATTATTTGGTCGTGTACGATTTGCAAGAAACCGATTACGTGTGCGATTACATTCGCCGGGGCGGCAATAAACAGGAATTTTTGAAAAAATTTAAAGGCGCGTATTCCAAAGGCTTTGATCCCGACGAGCATTTGCGCGCAGTGGGAGTGGCGAATCAAACCACCATGATGCGCGGCGAAACCGAAGAGGTGCAACGCCGCATTCAGCGCGCGATCGCGGATCGTTATGACGAAGGGAATCTCAATGAACATTTTCGCTTTTTTGACACAATTTGCGGCGCGACGCAGGAACGCCAGGATGCGCTCAAGCTTTTGTTGGATTCTGAAACGCTCGATCTTTTGCTCGTCGTTGGCGGTTACAATAGTAGTAATACCAGTCACTTAGCCGAAATGGGCGAAGCCAAGTTGCCGACGTATTTTATTCGCAACGCTTCCAAGATGATTTCTCCGCAAAAAATTTCCCACTACAATCAGCATACCCAGCAGGAAGTCGAAACGATCAATTGGCTTCCCGAGGGCGAAGTGACTGTGGGCATCACTGCGGGTGCATCATGTCCCAATAACGTGATCGAGGAAACCATCAAGCGCATTTTCGAGTTTCGCGGTGTCCATGTCATTGATTTGATTCCTTTTTCAGCGAGGTAACTGCTTTTTTGTGTTTCAGGAACTCATTGACGGCCAAGCCGATATTCTTCATTCTTGGAATCTGTTTTTATGACAACCACTTCTGCCAGTAAACCATGCATTCTACTTGTGGATGACATGCCCGAGCAACTTTTTCTTCTAAGAGAATGTTTCAATGTGGCCGATATTGAAGTACTCGTTGCTGAAAGCGGCGAAAGCGCATTGCGGCAAATGAAAAGTATTTTGCCGGATCTGATTTTGCTCGATTTGCTGATGCCCGGTATCGACGGATATGAAATGCTGACGCGTCTCAAAAACGATCCGAAAACCAAGGAAATTCCAGTCATTCTGCTGACCGGCGTAACCGATACGTCGGAAAAAATCAATTGCTTTAAAATGGGCGCGATCGATTACATCACCAAACCGTTTCAACAAGGCGAAGTCGTCGCACGTGTGAATATTCATCTCGGATTACGCCGTCTTCAACAACAGCTCGAATATCAAAACAAAAAGCTTGAGGCGGAAATTAAAGCGCGCTTGCAAACCGAAGAAGCCTTGCGCGCCGAGCAAACGCGTTCAGAAAGTCTTTTAAACAATATTATGCCTCAGCCGATTGCGGCGCGCTTGCGTGAAAAACACGATATTATCGCCGATAAATACGAAGACGTAACCGTTTTGTTTGCCGACATTGTAGATTTTAGTTCTGTGTCGGCGCACATGTCACCGCAAGATTTGGTGACGTGGTTGGATAAAATTTTCACGACGTTTGATCGCTTGGTAGATGAAAACGGTTTGGAAAAGATCAAAACAATCGGCGATGCCTACGTAGCCGCCGGTGGCATGTTATTGCCGCGTCCGGATCATGCGGAAGCCGTGGCGCGACTCGCGCTCGCTATGCAGACCGCGATTGCCGAGCATCGTCCTCCTCATGCGCCGACGCTTCGTCTTCGTATTGGAATTCATACCGGGCCCGTCGTTGCCGGCGTGATTGGGAAAACAAAATTTGCTTACGATTTATGGGGCGATACTGTGAATTTGGCCAGCCGAATGGAATCGCATGGCCGTGAAGGGGAGATTCAAATCTCTGCCGCCACCTATGAGCGCATTTGCGATCAATTTTTATTTGAAAAACGCGAGGGAGTTTCCATCAAAGGCAAAGGAGATATGACGGTTTATATTTTGAAGGGACTTCTCAGCGCGGTGACGGCTTGAGGTCGATGAGTTTTTAAAGTTCTAACCTTTGCCCATGGAGCGAAGAAGCGTATGAGCGATTTCCGCCATCGTGGGAGCAACGGCAATTCCTGCGTTCTCCAAAGCGGAAATTTTATCTTTAGCAGAACCTTTTCCTCCGGCAACGATGGCGCCGGCGTGCCCCATTCGGCGTCCGGGAGGCGCTGTGGCGCCCGCAATAAATGCGGCCATGGGCTTGCGGACATTTTCTTTCACAAATTCTGCGGCGTCTTCTTCTTCCGAACCGCCGATTTCGCCGATCATCACAATAGCTTCCGTCTGCGGATCGTTATTGAAAAGTTCAATCGCTTGTTTGTGCGTAAGACCATGAATAGGGTCCCCGCCAATGCCGATGCACGTGCTCTGTCCGTACCCTTTACCGGAAATTTGCCAGACGGCTTCGTACGTCAATGTCCCGCTTCGAGAAACAATGCCAATCGAACCGGGTTTGTGAATGTATCCCGGCATAATTCCAATTTTGCATTGTCCGGGAGTGATGATGCCGGGGCAATTCGGCCCGATGAGAAGAGATTTTTTATGCGCGAGAGCAATTTTGACTTTCATCATATCCAAAACCGGTATGCCCTCGGTAATGCAAATGATCAATTCTGTGCCTGCATCGGCCGCTTCCATTATGGAATCCGCCGCACCCGCCGGCGGCACAAAAATCATCGTGGCATTGCAACCGGTTTGTTGGCGCGCCTCAAACATCGTATCAAACACCGGCACTTTGCCTTCAAATATCTCTCCGCCTTTGCCCGGCGTGACACCTGCCACAACATTCGTTCCGTATTCTAAGCACGCGCGCGCGTGAAATCCTCCCGCTTTTCCGGTGATCCCTTGCACGCAAAGCCGCGTATTGTTATCCACAAGCACCGACATTAACGTTCTCCTTTCGAAGCTTTGACCGCTTTTTCCGCGGCATCGGCGAGCGTCTCCGCAGAAATCAGCGCCAATCCGGATTTTTGCAACATCTCGCGTCCCATTTGGACATTCGTTCCTTCAAGACGCACCACCACGGGCACTTCGCGAATGCCTTTGCCTTCGAGACTGCGTAGCGCATTGATCACGCCCTGAGCAATGATATCACAACGCATAATGCCGCCAAAAATATTCACCAAGATCGCTTGAACCGTGTGATCGCCCATAAGAATTTTAAAAGCTTCGGTCACTTGGTTTTCATCCGCGCCGCCGCCGACGTCGAGAAAATTCGCGGGGCGTCCGCCATAATGTTGAATAATATCCATCGTCGCCATCGCGAGTCCTGCGCCGTTGACCATGCAACCAATCGTGCCGTCGAGCCCAATGTAATTCAGATTGAACTTGGATGCCTGTACTTCGCGCGGGTCTTCCTCATCGGCATCGCGCATGGCGGCGATATCGGGTTGGCGGAAAAGCCCGTTGTCGTCAAAATTCAACTTCGCATCGAGCGCCATGACTTCGCCTTCCTGCGTTTCTACGAGGGGATTAATTTCCACGAGCGAACAATCGCAACGAGTGAAAAGTTGATAAACTGCTTCAAAAAGTTTGCAGGGCGCATGCAGTTTTTTTCCGGTAAATCCAAGCTGAACCGCGAGTTTGCGGGCCGTACAGGGTTGCAATCCCAATCCGGGCGTGATGTGTTCGCGAATAATTTTTTGAGGATTCGAGTGAGCGACTTCTTCGATATCCATGCCGCCTTGCGTGCTGGCAATGATCACCGGCTTGCCCACGGCGCGGTCCATGGTGATGGCAAAATATAATTCACGGGCGATATTTTTGGATTCAACCACAAGCACCTTGCGAACAAGCTTGCCTTCCGGACCGGTCTGATGTGTCACGAGCGTTTGGCCGAGCATTTTCGAGGCAATATCGCGTACATGCTCTGGATTGTCGCAAATATGCACGCCGCCTTGAAAACCGTTTTTAAATGTTCCTTTTCCTCGTCCGCCCGCGTGAATTTGTGCTTTCACGGCGAGTTTGCCAACGCCCAATTCCCGCGCTACCGTCTCTGCTTCTTCGGGAGAAAAGGCAACTTTGCCGCGCGGCGTGGCGACGCCGAATTGGACTAATAATTCCTTGGCTTGATATTCATGAATATTCATTCCGGTTTAAAAAAAGCGTCGATTCAAACTCGCAAAACCCATCTCAAAGGTCAAATTTAAATTTGTGATTTAAGGGGATTTGCTAAATATTCGCGTGAGGGCACGGGAATATGTAAGAAGTCCCCTTAACAAACATTCCCATGTTTCCATGTTTTTTGCGTGACTTTTGGCGCGTTGGATTTTAACACTGTCGGGGTGAATGTATTTGTAACAGGCGGCGCCGGCTATATTGGTAGTGTTTGCGTAGAAGAACTTATCAAAGCCGGTCATCATGTATCAGTATGGGATAATTTATCAGAAGGTCATCGTTCAGCGGTAGAACCCCAAGCGCATTGGCTTCAAGGAGATTTGGAGGATCGAAAAGCGCTTCTGACTGCTCTCAAAAAAACAAAACCGGAAGCAGTGATTCATTTTGCCGGAAAAGCGCTTGTGCCGGAGTCGATGAAGGATCCCTCGATTTATTATAGAACCAATGTGGCTTATGGCATCCATCTTTTGGATTGCATGTTGGAAGCCGGTTGTAAAAAAATTGTGTTTTCTTCCACATGTGCGACTTATGGTATTCCAGAGAAGGTACCGATGGATGAGCGTACGCCTCAGAAACCTGTGAATCCTTATGGTCATTCCAAGTTAATATTTGAGCAAATTCTCAAGTGGTACGAACAAATCCATGGTGTGATTTTTGTGGCATTGCGGTATTTCAACGCCGCTGGCGCATCAGAACATTACGGCGAGCATCATCGCATCGAAACTCATTTAATCCCAAATGTTTTGAAAGTGGCTTTGGGGCAGGCGGAAAAAGTTTCGGTTTATGGAGATGTGTACCCAACTCCGGACAAAACCTGCATTCGCGATTACATTCATTTGATTGATCTGGCGTCGGCGCATATTTTGGCTTTGGGCAGAGAATCCAGCGCCGTATATAATCTGGGAACAGGCGAAGGCTATTCGGTTCTGCAAGTCATCGAAACTGCCAGACGTATCACAGGACATCCCATTCCTATGGAAATTTTGCCGCCGAGGCCGGGCGATCCGCCGCGATTGGTCGCTAGCTCGCATAAAATTAAGCAAGAACTTGGGTGGGACCCTAAATATTCAAAATTAACGGACATCATTAGTAGCGCATGGGAATGGCAGAAGTCGCATCCGCAGGGGTACGCGGATTAGGAGGATGTATGCTAAAAAATAAAAAAAATACCGTCGCCCAAGTACGAGTGGAAGATTTTTTTCGTCATCACGGGGAGCATTTTCAATTGAAACTTTTGGCGGGCGCTAACGGCATGAAGCGTCCTATCACGGAAGGTTCGGTCAATCGCATGGGACTGGTGTTGACGGGTTTTTATAAACATTTTGCGGATCGCCGTGTGCAGATCGTCGGCAAAAGCGAAGGCGCGTATCTCAAGGCGCTTCCGCCTCGTGTTTTGCGGCGACGTTTAAAGGAAATTTTTCAATATCATATTCCTTGTGTCCTTTTCTCCTATGGCATTCGTCCAACCAATGTGTTTCTGGAAGAAGCCAACAAAGCCGCTGTGCCTGTTTTTTATTCGTCGGTGCAGACCATGCGTTTGATCAATTCGGTGACGCTGTGTTTGGCTCTGGATTTTGCGCCTAATTGCAGTGAGCAAGGCAGTATGGTGGATATTCAAGGCGTGGGAGTATTAATTCGAGGCGAAAGCGGCATCGGCAAAAGCGAGTGCGTGCTGGGATTGATCGAGCGCGGGTATTCCTTGGTGTCGGACGATATCACAAGATTCCGCAACTTGGATAATCGGGAATTGATCGGGACATCGGCGGCGCTCACGCGGCATTACATGGAAGTGCGCGGCATTGGCATCATCAATGTGGCCAGTATTTTTGGTGCCAGCGGTATTCGACACGAAAAACGCCTCGATGTGGTGGTGACTCTCCAAGAATGGGATTCCGTCGAAAACGTCGATAGGATTGGGCTTGACCAACAATTCTATGAAATTTTAAATATCAAAGTGCCGCATCTCACTATTCCTGTTCGTTCCGGACGAGATTTGTCGGGATTAGTGGAAGTTGCCGCCTTGGACCAGAAGCTTAAGCTCATGGGACAACATGCTTCGGTGGAATTTAACGAAAAATTAATTAGAAAAATACAGAGTAAAGGAGTCGAATCATAATGGGGTTATTGGCTAAGAAAAAACCGGGTTCAGGAGATAAATTTGTAGTCCGAGATATGGTGATTATGAATAAATTGGGACTCCATGCGCGCCCTGCCGCAATGTTTGTTCGCACGGCCAACCGTCATACTTGCGATATTACCGTCGAAAAAGACAATGAAGAAGTCAACGGCAAGAGCATTATGGGACTCATGATGCTTGCCGCCGGTTGTGGCGCAAAAATTCGCGTCTCCGCTCACGGCGACGGCGCCGATGTGGCTATCATCGAAATTGAAGAACTTATTCAACGTAAATTCGACGAAGAATGAAAAACGAAAGATAAACTTGGGCTACTCAAATGGATAGGGCATTTTTGTTGTTGAGTATATCCCTCTTGATATTCTCTTTACTTGATCAAATAGAGAGCTAATTTTTTGCGGAAGCGCAAAAACGATTTTTGTGCCGGTTGGTGGGATTTTTACCGGAACCATCATGCAGACGATTGAACATTTAGATCAAGAAATTCAGATCAAAGGCGTTGCCGTATCGCCGGGGGTAGCTATTGGCGCATTGGCTGTGATGAGTCGTCAAGAGATTCGTGTTCCGTGCAAAGAAATCAAATCCTCGGCTATTTCTTCTGAGATCGCGCGATTAGAAGGCGCATTGATGCAAACGCGCGAGCAGATTCGCCAAATCAAAGAGCGTATTTCCGTTTCGATAGGAGAAAAAGACGCCAGTATTTTTGACGCGCATCTTTTGGTTTTGGAGGATGTTTCGCTTTTGGAAGCGGTGAAGCGTCAGCTAGAGATGAAGCAATGTTGCGTGGAATATGTGTATCATCATTTGATGACCACTTATGCGCGAAGCATGCGCGAAATCGGCGACCCGTATTTGCAAGAACGAGCGACTGATATTATCGATGTCGGGAGGCGCGTGTTGAATAATCTCATGGGGAACGACGTAGTGGATATTTATAAGTTGGACCGCCCCAGCATTATTTTGGCGCATGATTTGACTCCTTCGGATACGGCGCTTTTGGATCGCAGTTTGGTGCGCGGATTTGCGACCGATATGGGCAGTCCGACCTCGCATACGGCGATCATGGCGCGTTCGTTGCAAATTCCAGCAGTGGTGGGGCTCAGAGACGCTTCTCTGCGTTTGGAATCTATCGATGAGGTATTACTCGACGGCTACGAGGGATTCTTGATTTTAAATCCTTCCGAAGAAACTAAACAAAAATACGGACAGATCGAGGAACGCCGTCACGAAGTCGCCAAGAGACTCGAAATTTTGCGGGAAACTCAGGGACTGACTACGGATCATCATCGCGTCATTATTTCCGCCAATGTAGAACTTCCGGAAGATGTTCCATTGCTCAAAGAGGCAGGCGCGGAAGGCATTGGGCTTTATCGCACGGAATTTTTATTTTTAAATCGCCTTCAATTTCCCTCCGAAGAAACACAGATGGAGGCTTATCGCAAAGTGATCGAAGCGGTTCAACCGCATCCCACGATTATTCGCACGCTGGATTTGGGCGGAGATAAATTGCCTTCGTCGGATGCCAAAATGGAGGACGATAAAAATCCATTTTTGGGTTGGCGCGCGATTCGTTATTGTTTGCAGGAGATCGATGTTTTTAAAACGCAACTGCGCGCGATTTGCCGCGCCGGTCATGGGTTTAAAACGCGTATCATGTTTCCTATGATTGCCACTTTGGATGAATTATTGCGCGCTAAGGAAATTCTCGGCGACGTGCGTCATGAATTAAAAAAGAAGCGTATCGCGTGCGCGGAAGATATTGAGGTCGGCACGATGATTGAGGTCCCCTCTGCCGCGGTGATTGCCGACAAACTTGCCGAGCATATTGATTTCTTCAGCATCGGCACGAACGACTTGATCGGTTATACTCTGGCAGTGGATCGCACGAATGAAAAAGTCGCTTATCTATATCAACCGACGCATCCGGCGATTCTGCGGCTCATTCGCGGCGTCGTCAAAGCCGCGCATGATAAAGGCAAATGGGTGGGAGTATGCGGCGAAACGGCAGGCGATGTGCATTTGACGCCGTTGTTAGTAGGCTTGGGAGTGGATGAACTTAGCATGGGATCGGTCTTTTTGCCTCGTGTCAAAAAGGCCGTTCAAAGCGTTTCTTATGAAGAAATGAAAACCTTGGTGGAAAAATTATGTGATTTGTCAACCGCCGAAGAAGTTGCTAAACAAGTGGACGAAGTGGCCGCGCGCTACTATCCGGAATTATTATGAAAAATCGATTGTTGCATGGATGGATCATGATGTGTTTTTTATGGGTGGCATTGATATGTTCTGGTTGTTCTGTCTTTGGCGTTAAAAAGAATGCGAAAGACCCTAATTTTCCCGTGGTGTTGCTGAACCATGATTTGGATCGAACGCTGGAAATTTCATCGGATGTCGATTCGCAACGCGATAACGACGGCTTGTTGTTTTTTCAGATTAAACTTCGCAATATCACGACTTCAGAGATTCTTCATTTGCAGGCTCAAACCATTTGGCGCGATGAAAGCGGTCTGCCTCTTGCGGAGGACACGCCATGGACGACGATTACCCTAACGCCGAAACAAGAAATCTCTTTTACTCAGACGGCGGTGCTTCCGGAAGCGAAATTTTTCACTGTGCGTATTCGCTATCTTCCGCCTGTCATTCCAGACGCTGAAATATCTGCTGAATAAGTTTCCATCTCGCGCTTTCTTAACGCAAAGAAAATCACGGGCGTCACAATCAGAATGTGCAATAAACTCGAAATCATTCCGCCGATGACCGGCACGGCAATCGGACGCATGATTTCCACGCCGGTGCGTTCGCCGGAAAAAACAGGAATCATAATCACCAAAAGGCTGGCGACGATGGTGCCCACCGTCATGACTTTTGGACGGAGGCGCAAGACGGCGCCTTCGATCACCGCATCGCGCAAATCTTGAAGATTAAATTTTGAGCCTTTTTCTTCTCGTTTGCGTTTGAGCGCTTCTTCGAGATAAATCACCATAACCACGCCGGTTTGCACTGCGGTGCCAAAGAGGGCGATATATCCCACCGCGACGGCGACGCTGAAATGATAACCCAAAATCCATTGCAGAAAAAGTCCTCCGGAAAGCGCGAATGGCACAGCCAAAATGACGTGCGCGGCTTCCGTCCACGAATGATACGTGAGATAAAGCAAAATAAAAATCGTCACCAGCACAAGCGGAATCACCATCATAAACGTTCGTTCTGTTTGCAAAAGTTTTTGATATTGCCCGCCCCACGAAATAAACGTTCGCGGCGGCAACGAAATGTTTTTCGCAATCGTCTTCTGCGCCTCTTTCACAAATCCCACTAAATCGCGCTCTCGCACGTTGCATTGCACAAAAACGCGCAACATTCCATTCTCGCTGGAAATCATCGAAGGACCATTGACCAAACGAATATCAGCGACCTTTGATAGAGGAATATTTTCGCCGTTCATCGAAGTCACTAGCGCGTTGCGAATCGCCTCCGGCGAATCTCGCAATTCGCGCGCGTAGCGCACGCGAATGGGAAAACGCCGTCGCCCTTCGATGGTGATGGTCAGATTTTTGCCACCGATAGCGGTTTCAATCACCTCGGAAATTTCCTCAATCGATACGCCATAACGCGCGGCGTCTTCGCGCCGAGGCTCAATTTCCAAATAAGGCGCGCCAAGAATTCTTTCCGCATAAACATCTGTCGCGCCGCGCACGGTTTTGAGATTCCTTTCCACTTCAACAGCGATTTTTTCGAGCGTCGGCAAATCTTCGCCGAAAATTTTCACGGCGATTTGTCCTCGAATTCCGGTGTTAAGCATTAAAATTCGATTTTCAATCGGTTGCAAGAATGCCGGAACAAATCCGGGAAATTTTTGCATCTCGGCGAGCATTTCCGCGCGTAATTTTTCCATCGTCATGCCCTTGCGCCATTGTTCGGTGGGTTTAAGCATGATCGTGGTTTCAATCATCGAGATCGGCGCGGGATCGGTCGCCGTTTCGGCGCGCCCGAGTTTGCCAACAACACTTTCCACTTCCGGAAACGAAGCGAGAATTTTATCCTGCGCGGACATCACGCGATTGATTTCCGGCAATGATGCGCTCGGAAGAGTCGTCGGCATATAAAGAAACGCGCGCTCATTTAAAGGTGGCATAAAATCATATCCCAGTCGCGTGCCCGCCAAAATTGCCAACGCTAAAATGCCGACTGCTCCGCCGATAATTTTTCCACGATTGTCGAGCGCCCAATGCAAAGCGGGATGATAGAAATTCAAAAGCGTGCGGATAATTTTGTTGTCGTTTTCATCGTGAATTTTTCCGCGAATAAAAAACGACGCCAGCACGGGCACAAGCGTCATTGCCAAAAGTGTCGCTCCCGCCATCGCAAATGTTTTGGTGAAGGCGAGGGGATGGAAAAGTTTTCCGGCTTCGCCTCCCAGCGCGAATACGGGAATAAACGCCAAAATAATAATCGCCATTGCAAAAAAGATGGGACGCGCCACCACGCGCGTCGCGCGTTGAACAATCACCGGCAAGTCTCGCGGATATTGCACGCCGGGGATTTTTCCTTCTTGCGCGTTGTGTGCCTCGCGCATCACCGCTTCCGTGACCACGACGCCTGCGTCCACCAAAACACCGATGGCAATCGCAATTCCACTGAGCGACATAATATTGGAGGTGATGCCGAATTGCTTCATCAGAATAAATGAAATCAAAATGGAAAGAGGTAACGGCAGAGTGACAATCACCACGCTCCGCACGTGCGAGAGAAAAATAATATGCGCAAGCGTCACAAGAATAATTTCTTCAATCAACGTGATGCGCAAGGTTTGAATCGCTCGCTGAATCAATTCACTCCGGTCGTAAAACGGCTTAATTTTAATTCCTTCGGGAAGCCCGGGCTGAATTTCCTCGATTTTTGCCTTCACGCGGCGAATGACATCGGTGGTGCTTTCGCCGTAGCGCATCACAATCACGCCGCCGACAATTTCGTGTCCGTCTTTATCCAGCGCGCCGCGCCGCAACGCCGGGCCCAATGAGATGCTGGCAATTTGCTCTAAAAGAATCGGGCGTCCTTGATCGTATCCGACGGGAATTTTTTTAAGATCATCCACTTTTTTCACAAGCGCCAATCCGCGCACGGTGTATTCGCGCCCGTTGACCTCCATATTGCCGCCGCCGACATTTTGATTGCTCATGGTTACGGCTTGGAGAACTTCGCGCAATTTTAATTGATGCGCGCGTAGTTGATTGGGATTAACGTCGATTTGATACTGCCGCACAAAACCGCCGATGCCGGCCACTTCCGCCACGCCCGGCACGGAGTTGAGTTGATAGCGCACAAACCAATCTTGCAAACTGCGCAGTTCGCCCAAGTCAAGAGGCTTTCCCATCGCGCGCGCTTGCGAATCATCGAGATAATATTGATAAATCCAACCCAAACTCGTTGCGTCGGGGCCCAGCGACGGCGTCACATCTTCCGGAAGCGCAAACGGCAACGAATTCAATCGCTCCAGCACTCGCGCGCGCGCAAAATAAATATCCACTTTGTCCTCAAAAACAATCGTGAGCATGCTGAATCCAAACGCCGATTGCGCGCGCACTTCGCGTACGCCTGCCAAGCCTTGCATACTCGCCGAGAGTGGATAGGTGATTTGATCTTCCACTTCCTGCGCCGAACGTCCTTCCCACTCAGTGAAAACAATGACTTGATTTTCGCTCAAATCGGGAATCGCATCGATCGGCGTTTGATAAATTGAATAAATTCCAAGTCCGCAAACAATCAAATAAATCGCCAGCACCAATCCGCGATTTTTCAAACACCACTCAATGATCTTGGAAATCATATACGGAAATCTATTAGATTTTTGATAAGACCTTTAAAAATTTTGACAACTTCCAATAAGTTTCAAAAAAAAATGACCATGACTGAATCATATCAATGTTGATGTGCCGACGTTCCCAATCCTTTGAGTTGAGCTTCTGCGTCGATGAGAAATGCGCCATTCACAACAACGTTTTCATTTTCTTGCAATCCTGAAGTCACTGTAACATATCGTTCGGAGTCTTCTTCGATATTTCCTTCCATCGAAGTTTGAATTTCTCTTTGCTCGTAAGCGGATGGAGCGATTTCGACATAAACAATTTTGCGCATGCCTGTATCAATCACCGCAGAAAGCGGAATTACAAGCGCATCGTTTTCTTCCATCTCCACGCGCGCGACAGAGGACATCATCGGCAAAAGTTTGTTTCCTGCATTCATCACCTCAAAACGCGCTTTCATGCTACGTTTCACCGGATCCACTCCGCGATCCAAATAAACCAATTTTCCATGAAATGCTTGTTCCGGATTTGCCTGAGAATAAATCATCGCGTGTTGCCCCACTTTCAGCGCGGAAATATCTTTTTCATACACGTCGGCGATCAACCAAACTTTTTCGATCGGCGAGATGGAGAAAAGCATTTTGTCTTTTTCAAATCGCTCGCCGACTTTGGGTAACCCGCCCACAATCGATCCGTTCACCGGCGCGCGAATGACAAAATCGCTCATCACTTTACGATCTTCGGTCAACGCTTCCAAATCCGCATCGCTCATTCCAGTGTGTTGCAATCGGCTCTTGACCGCATTCAAGCGCGCTGTCAAGACATCGCGCTCGTAAAACGTCGAGAGCCATCGTTCGCGCAAAATTTCCAAATAAGCTTCCTGATCCGCCAATGCCTCCTCGGAAAACACCTCAAAAAGCGGCTCGCCTTTTTTAACTTCCGTCGTGTTGGAATCTACCAATAATTTCTGAACGCGTCCGCCGTAATACCACGTGTAAACGACGGCGTTGTCTTGAATCGGCGCAATTTCTCCGAAAAATTCTATTTTTCTCGTCATTGAGCTTCGTCGCACTGCAGTCGCTCGAATACTGCTCACCGAATTTTGCGCGGAGGTGAGGTGAACGACGATTCCCTTGGATTCAGAAGCGCTCTCATGTTTTTTGTGAGAGGAATCTGCAGGCGCTTCTTGGACAGGAATCAAATCCATGCCGCAAAAAGGACATCGCCCCGGCTCTTCTTGTCGCACTTGCGGGTGCATCGAGCATGTATAAAGCGTTTTCTTTTGTTCTATTTTTGGAGCCGAAGTTTTTTGCTGATGTTCGTTGTGTTGTTGAGAACACGCCATAAGCGCGAAGGAAATCAAAAACAAAAGCGCGATTTTTTTCATAAACTAAAATGCAAATTGCAACATCGTGCCTACGACCGGACCGTCACGATGCATTCCATCCGCCATCCATACACTTTGCCACATACCGTATATCTCTATCATGCAAGATGGAAGAATCTCATAGTTTATTCCACCATAAAAGCGATTTTCGGAAAGAAATTCTTCCTCGATGTCATAAAACCATTCGTCGGCGATAAAGGGGCGAATACGTTGTAGCCATGCGTTATCGTATTCCACGCGCGTGAGTTGACGAAACATCCACGTAAATTGATCTTCGAGCGAGCCGAATTGAAAACGTTGCCGGCTCGAAAATTTCCACTCTTTGACTGGTAATTTTACCGTTCCCGCCAGAATTGCTTCGTGCCAAGAATGATTATCCTGCGCCTCGTGCATCTCCGTCCACATGTAACCAACGGCAAAATCATACCGCGGCGAATAATGCCACACCAAACTCGGCTCAAGAAAGAATTCCTTCCACGTGGGCTCGTCATCCTGCCACTTATTTTCGTATTCAACCATTGCTTCCAGTGCGTAATCCAAGCGCTGTCCCAAATTCAATGTCAGCCAGTTTTGAAAAGGTTGCTCCGCATGCGCCAAAAACGAAAAAAAACACACCCACAATACGGCAATGAACTTTTCCCCATTCATTTCCGACAATTTAGGTTAATCTTAGAGCGAGTCAATACGCCCTAATTGCGTGAAAAAGCATCAATAACCCCAGCAACGTTACCAAAGCCGAACTTAAAATCGGTAGCCATTGTGACCATTTTTCGATTCCAAGTTTGGACTGGAATAAATCGATGCCCTTGCAAACTGCAATTCCAATTCCCACCAGCGTTAGCGCCAATCCTAAACTAAAAATCACCACCGTAATCACGCCCAACGTTGCCTGTCCCGTGCCCACCGAGAGCACAAAAATCGCCAACGCCGGAGGGCAGGGGATCAAACCTCCCGCCATGCCAAATGAAATTAGTTGCTTCGCGGAAAGACGTTCGCCGGTTGCGGGCAAAGGCACATGATGATGCGAGTGATGATGATTGTGCTCGATGCCGCGTTCGTGATCGCGCGCATGTCGCCATCCATGAATTCTCGATTGCAGAAGCCAGCCTCCCATCAGAAAAACCAATATCGCGCTGACCAACTCCAAAGAATGTTGAATTTTTTCGAGCGGAAAAAAATCATGCGCCACGAGAACTCCCAGCGCCAATAAGAAAATCACTATCGTATGCGTGAGCGTAATCGTCAGACCCAACCACAACGCGTCGCTTGCTTTACCTTTGATGCTGATGAGATACGAAGCCATCACCGTTTTGCTATGCCCCGGCTCCAGCGCGTGCAACATCCCCAAAACAAATGCCGTCGGCAGATAAATCCAAGAAAGCGTTTCCATCTTTTGATTATATTCGCAAAAGAAAAGAATTGCCTAGGCGTTTTTTCAGTGAAAACATAATCCTTTATGAAAAATATCTATTTTATTTTCTTAACTTTATTTTTTTTAACAAACGCATGGGCGCAAAAAGCGCCTTTTATCATGGCGGATGAATACAGCGTAGAAATGATTTCTCAAGCGCAAGGGAAACAAATGCGCAATAAAATGTTTGTCGCGCCGCAAAAAGTCCGCGTGGAATCCAACGTGGAAGGGCAACAAATGATTATGATTTCGCGCGTGGATCGCCATGTCGCCTATCACGTCATGCCCGCTCAAGGCATGTATATGGAAATGGCTTTGCCCAAAGAAGCGATGCGGCAAACCGGCAAAGTTCCCGACGATGCCGTTTGGAAGCATATCGGTTCGGAAAAAATCAACGGGCAGGATTGCGATAAATATGAGGTTGTTTTTGCGGAAGCGGGAAAAAATTTCAAAACTTTTTATTGGATCGGCAAGGATTCGCATTACCCGGTTAGGCTCTCCTCCGAAGGTTATGTCACTGATTGGGTCAATTTCAAACCCGCCACGCAACCCAATCATTTATTCGAACCGCCCCCCGGCATGAAAAAAATGTCCATGGGAAATATGATGAATATGATGCAACAAGGCATGGATAATCATTAGGAGAAAATTATGTCAACCACTACACAACCCAGCGTGCCGCCGCCGCTCGTTTCGCGCGGCAAAGAAAAATCTTCGTCCGGACGCATCGTCATGATTATTCTCGGAATTCTCATCGGAGGCTTCGTATGCTTGATCGGATTGGGTCTCATTGGCGCCGGCGTCTATTTCGCTGTGCAAAAAAGCGGCAATTCTACCTCCGAAATGTCCAAAAATGCTTTCGATTATCCCTCTTGGCGCAACTTAATGATGGCGGGATCAAGAAATCCAGCATCCATGTTTGACAAGGAAAGCGAACCTCAGAAAAAAATCGGATTTTTCGCCAAGTGGATGAATCTGCCCAATGATTCGGCCATTCAATCGGTCTTGAAAAATCAACTTCCCGAAGGCGTGAAATTAAAAAGCTTCGAGCCTGTCTCCTTCGAAAAATCCGACGACGAAATCGCCGTTACGTATGCCGTCAAATTGCAATGCCGCCAGCCGCTTTTTGTCATCAATGCCGCTTCTTTTGTTCCAGAAAACAAAAAAGACGCGCGCCTGCAACGCATCGCAAAATATCTCATTCTAACCAACGATTTGCCCGCGGGATATGCCTATGTGGATGATTCGGAAAAACTCGTCGTTCCCGAAGGCAAAACCATCGAGTTGGATTGGCGCATCAAACGCGCAACCAAAACCGATGGAACGTGGCACATTCTCAGCGCCGAACCTTTGATGTTTCAAAAAAATGCCGCTTTCGAGTCTAGATGGATCAAGGAAACTTCTTCGCCCGCTTTTATTCGCTCTGGCGATGATTTGGAACTCGCCGCTTCCAAAAAAGAAGCCGCTTTGAATGAACTCAATTCCAAAATCGGACAAATTAAAATGCAAGTGGATCAATTTCGCGATCAAGCCATGTCCGACGTGCCGGGTGCTCCTCGCGATCGCAAAGGCGGTTCCGGTAGCGGCACTCCAACGAAAGCCGGCATGGGGGCTTTGGCTGGAGCAGGCGCGGGCGCGGGACTCGGCGCCGCCGCAGGAGGCGGAGACGGCGCGGCAATCGGCGCAGGTGCGGGTGCTGTAGCGGGACTCATCGGAGGTTATTTGTGGGGACGTTCCGACGAAGAAGACGAGCTTCAAAAGAAACGCGCCGCTCGCAATCGCGCCAAACGTGACGCCCAACGCCGCGTGGACGCTTTCGAATCCCAGCTCTGGGCCGAACTCGAACAAGACCTCGCCTTCAAAGCCAAAGAGCACAACGCGCATCTAGAAGCGGGACTCTAACCGGTTAATGCTTTGATTAATTTTTGATGAATATTGTCGAATCCGCCGTTGGAAAAGACGGCCACGACGTCGCCTTTTTTGAGTTGAGGAACGAGTTTTTGAACAATCGCGTCTGCGGTAGGTTCATAATAAGCGGGTTTTCCTGCCGTCTTGATATCCGCGATGACTTTTTCCGGATTCAATCTTTGATTTTCCGGCAATTGTTCCAATCGCGCCACTTGGCTCACAAAAACACCGTCTGCCAAGGCAAGCGCGGCGGGCAATTCCTTTTGAAAAACATTTCTGCGCGTCGTATTCGATCGCGGCTCGAATAACGCCCAGATTTTTACGCCGGAAAATTTTGCGCGCAAGGCTGTCATCGTCTCGCGCAAGGCAGTCGGATGATGTCCGAAATCGTCCACAATTGTAATGCCTTTCACTTCCGCGCGAATTTCCATACGACGTTTGATGCCTTTGAAATTTTTCAGCGCCTCTGCGACTTTTTCGAGCGGAATCTGATAAAAATGCGCCGCGGCGATGGCCATCGCCGCATTGGCGATATTATGTTTCCCGAAAAGCGGCAGAAAAAAATCTTTTCCTAAGAAATGAAAATGCGAACCGGAAGCATCCATTCGATGTTGCGTAACACGCACGGCCGCGTTTTCCGAAAATCCGACTTCCAGAATTTGCGATTGAGCATTGGCGGCGACTTCGCGCGCGTTGGCATCGTCTGCATTGATGAGCAACATGCCGTCGCGCGGAATAATATTCACCAATTGCCGGAAAGAATTTTTGATGGCGTCCAGCGACGCATAAATATCCGCGTGATCAAATTCAATGTTGTTGATGATCACTAATTCCGGCAGGTAATGCAAAAATTTACTTCGTTTGTCGAAAAACGCGGTGTCGTATTCATCGCCTTCTAAAATCCAATAATGTCCGGCTTGCCGTCGACATCCTTGATTGAAATTTAATGGAATGCCTCCAATCAAGTAACTTGGTTTTAATTCCGCATGTTCAAAAATCCATGCCAATAGAGAAGTTGTCGTCGTTTTTCCGTGGGTGCCGGTGACGACTAAATTGTGCGTCTTGCGCAAAAAAAATGTTTTGAGCGTTTCAGGAAGCGACAAATAATAAAATCGCTCGTCCAAAACTTCTTCCAATTCCAAATTCCCGCGCGAAATGGCATTGCCCACCACCACCAAATCCGGTTTGAGCGCCAAATTTTCCGGCGAATATCCCGCCTGCAATACAATGTCTTTTTCCTGCAAAAACGTGGACATCGGCGGATAAACATTTTCATCCGAACCGCTCACATCGTAGCCGTCATCCTTCATCATCGCGGCAACCGCGCCCATCGCCGTCCCGCAAATTCCCATAAAATGTACTTTGCGAATGTCAGCATTCATATTGAAAATAATTTTTTGACAGAATGAACAAAATTTACTCTGCACCCTTTTACCCCTTTCAAGGGAAAGGGGGTACGGAGTAATTTTGCAGACATTCTGTTCATTCTGTCTAAAAAAAACTTTACACCACAGGTTTTTGTTTCCACCAATCGTGCGCTTGCTCGTACTGATGAGCCGCGCGCAGAAGAGTCGGCTCGCCAAAATGCGATCCGATGAGTTGGAGCCCGATAGGGAGTTTCGTTTGCGCCGTAAAACCGCACGGCAACGAAATCGCGCACACTTCCGCCAGATTCACCGCAATCGTGAAAATATCCGCCAAGTACATCTGCAACGGGTCGTCGGTTTTTTCTCCAATCTTAAACGCCGGCGTCGGCGAAGTCGGCGTCAAAATCACGTCGCATTTTTTAAACGCTTCGACAAAATCCTGCCGCAACAACTGCCGCACTTTTTGCGCGCGATTGTAGTACGCGTCGTAATATCCCGAACTGAGCACGTACGTACCCAGAATAATTCTGCGCTTCACCTCGGAGCCAAATCCGTTTGCGCGCGTGCGTTTGTACAAATCCAGAATATCTTTTGCGTCGTTCACGCGCGCGCCGTAGCGAATGCCGTCAAATCGCGCCAGATTCGCCGAAGCCTCCGCCGTTGCAATAATGTAATACGTTGCAATCGCCGCGTGCGTGTGCGGCAAAGAAATCTCCACCAATTCCGCGCCGTTTTGTTTGAACCATTGCACGGCAGAACTGATAGCTTTCGAAACCTCTGCGTCCATGCCCGGCGCCTCGTATTCTTTTGGAAAACCGATTTTGAGTCCCTTGACGTTTTTTTTCAAATCCGCGGTGTAATCCGGCACAGGCACATTCCTGCTGGTATTTTCCATCGCGTCATAACCCGCAATCACATTCAAAATCATCGCCGCGTCTTCCACAGTCTGCGCAATCGGTCCAATTTGATCCAGCGACGACGCAAACGCCACCAAGCCGTATCGTGAAACTCTGCCATACGTCGGTTTCAATCCCACGCATCCGCACAACGCCGCAGGCTGACGAATCGATCCGCCCGTATCCGACCCCAATGCCGCCACGGCACTCCCCGAAGCCACTGCCGCCGCCGAACCGCCGCTACTGCCTCCGGGAATTCGCTTCAAATCCCACGGATTTTTAGTCAATGCCAAAGCTGAATTTTCCGTGGACGACCCCATTGCAAACTCATCCATATTCGTCTGCCCAAGAATAATTGCGCCAGCTTTTTTGAGTTTCGCAATCACCGTGGCATCGTACGGCGCGGTATAACCTTTCAAAATTTTCGAAGCGCACGCGCACGGTTGCCCCTTGATATTCATGTTGTCCTTGATCGCGATCGGCACTCCGCCCAGAGGCAACTTCACATCGGCTTTTTCCGCCTGCTCCAAAGCCATTTTTTCATCCACGCGCAAATAAGCGCTAATTTTTCCATCGATGGCTTGAATGCGATCCAAGACCGTCTTCACAGCCTCCTTGGGCGAAATTTTTTTCGAAGAAAGTTCGCGGCGTAATTCTGCAAGAGTGACCATATTTTTATTCCACAATCTTCGGGGTTGAAATCAAATCGTTCGCCCTCGCGGGGGCATTCAAAAGCGCGTCTTCGCGGCTCAAGCTCTCGCTCAATTTATCCAAACGCAGGGCATTGGTCGGTAAATTCGGATCAATCGCGTGATCCGGCACCTTGCTCACATCCACCTGCTGAATCTGCCTCACATAATCCAAAATATCCCCCAATTGCTTCTGAAATTTTGCCGTCTCCTCCGGCGACAACTGCAATCGCGCCAAATCCGCCACATACCCCACATCAATCATATCCGTTTGCATCCTTCTGTAATAGCGCAGAGGATTTAGGGGTCAACTCTTCAAAATTTCAAAATATGATTTTGAAATTTTGAAGAGTTGACTCCACTTTTTTTCATTTCATTTCATTTTCCCTTTGCGGATTTCTTCTGTGAGGGCGGTGCTGAGATAACGTTCGCCGGTGCTGGCGGCAATCGTGACGATGAGTTTATCTTTATTTTCGGGACGCCGTGCCAATTCCATCGCCGCAAACACATTCGCGCCCGTCGAAATGCCCACGAGCAAACCTTCTTCTTTTGCCATGCGTTGCGCCATCTGGATGGCTTGTTCATCGGTCACTTGAATCACTTCGTCCAGAATACTCAAATTCAAATTCCCCGGAATAAATCCGGCGCCGATGCCTTGAATTTTATGCGGGGCAGGGGATACATTCTCTCCTTTTAAAGTTTGCGTGATGATCGGCGAACTCTTTGGCTCAACAGCAATGATTTTTGCGTCAGGTTTCCGATTTTTTAAAACTTCTCCCACGCCGGAAATGGTTCCGCCGGTGCCAACGCCCGCGACAAAAATATCGACTTTCCCTTCAGTATCTTTCCAAATTTCCTCCGCAGTAGTTTCGCGATGGATTTTCGGATTTGCGGGATTGGAAAATTGCTGAGGAATCCATCCTTTGGGAATGCTCATTTGCAATGATTCCGCCATGGCAATAGCCCCTTTCATGCCGTCGGAAGCGGGAGTCAAAATCAACTCCGCGCCCAACATCGCCAAAAGTGTGCGGCGTTCCTCGCTCATACTTTCGGGCATGGTGAGCATCACTCGATATCCGCACACGGCGCCCGCAAAAGCCAGCGCGATCCCCGTATTGCCGGAAGTCGGCTCAATGATGACGGTGTCGGGGGTAAGAACCCCTTCTTTTTCCGCCGCTTCGATCATGGCGATGCCGATGCGATCCTTCACACTGCCGAGCGGATTGAAAAATTCGCATTTTACAGCAATCGTCGCCTGCAATCCTTGAGAAATGCGGTTGAGTTTTACCAACGGCGTGTGTCCAACAGTCTCGATAAGATTATTGTAGATTGCCATAAGAGGCGCGTGCTTTATATAATTCATAAATGGATTTTAAAAGAATGGAAGTGAAAAAGGCGGTCATTCTCGCCGCGGGAAAGGGGACTCGCATGAAAGATTTGACCAAGGATATGCCCAAACCGATGGCGCTTGTGCGCGGCAAGCCGATCCTAGAATATATTCTTACCGGACTGCGCGATTTTGCCGGCGTGAAAGATTTTTTTATCGTCACCGGTCACTGCGCCGAAGTCGTCGAAAATTATTTCAAAAATGGAAACGATTGGAATGTTTCAATTACTTACGGCAGGCAAGAAATTCCCGACGGCACCGGCAAAGCGCCAGAATTGGCGAAACATTGGGCGTGTCATGATTCTTTTTGGCTCATTTACGGCGACATTCTCATCGATCCCTCCGAATACGGCGAAATGCTCGCCTCGTTAAAAAATGAAGCGCTCATTTCCGCGCGCCGAGGAGAAAACGTCAAATTCGGCGGCGCTGTGGTATTCGATGAAAATTTCTTATTGAAAGATTTAATCGAAAAATCCGATAAACCTATTTCTCCTTGGTACAACGCAGGCATTTATATTTTTCCTCCTGAGATTTTCAATTATACGAGTCGCTTGCAAAAATCCGCGCGCGGAGAATACGAGCTCACCGACGCCATCCGCGCGATGGCGCGCGGTGGAATAAAAATTCAGGGCTACGAAATCAAAAAGAGCTGGGTTGACGTTCGCGATCCGCAGGTGTTGACGAACTTGAATCAATCAGCGGTAACGTAAAATAAATCGTCGTGCCTTTTCCTTCAAAACTCTCCGCCCAGACCATGCCGCGATGTTTATCGATGATACTTTTAACAATCGCCAATCCCAACCCCGTGCCGCCAAGCTCGCGCGACCGCGCCGGATCGACGCGGAAAAATCTGTCGAAGATATGCGCGATTTTCTCCGAAGGAATGCCGATGCCGTTGTCTTTGACGAAAAAGGTAATCGTGCGTTTTTCTTGTTCTAAAATCGCGCCGATTTCCACCATGCCGTTCGGTTTGGAATAATGCATGGCGTTTTCCAGTAAGTTGGAAAAAACTTGTTCCAGTCGCAACGGGTCTGCTTCGATCGAGGGCAACGTCGTCTTAACATTGGTCGCCAAATGCAATCCTTTTGCCTGATAAAGACGGGTCCATTCTTCGCTGATTTGTTGGAGTAAGTTGGAGGTATTGACAATGGCGGTTTCCAGATGAATTTGACCCGATTCCAAACGCGAAAGAGTCAACAAATCTTCCACCAAGGTGTTTAGGCGTTCCGAGTGACGTTGCAAAACTTGAGACATGCGTTGCGCCTCAGGCGACAATTCGTTTGGACGGCTGAGCATGGTTTCCAAATAACTTTTAAAAATCGCTAACGGTGTACGCAATTCATGCGAGACATTCGAGATAAAATCCCGGCGCATATCGTCGAGCGCTCGAATCGATGTAATATCGTGAAACGTGACCACCGCGCCGGTGCAATGCGTATCGATAATATCCATAAGAGGCACGGCATTGACTTCAAAGATGCGTTTTCCCGATGGTCCTTCAATCGTCATTTCCTGCGAAGTTTTTTTGCTTTGGCTGATCGTGTGCGAAATAATGGTTTGAGCATCTTTGTTTTTCAGCGCATCGGCAACGGTTTTTTCCACGGGACTGTGCTCAAGATTGAAAAGTTTCATCAATTCGTCGTTAACCAACTTAATCCGGTACGCGCTATTGACCACCATCACGCCCTCAACGATGCTCGCCAGTACGGCATGAAGATTGAGTTTTTCTGTCGAAACGTGATAACCCAGCCGCACGATGCGCGCATCAATGCGTTCGAGATTTTTAATCAGGCTGTCGAGTCCCAATGCGCCTTGAATCGTGACATTCGATCGATCTTTGCCCTCGGCCAGCGCTTCCGTCAAATCTCTGACACGTTTGAGAGGGAGATATATGTAAATGTAAAAAAAGACCAAAATTTCCAACAATAAAAGAAGTAATAATCCCCAAACAACGTACTGCATGCGCTTCGCATGTTAATTCACTCGTCGAAAACCTGCAATACAAAGAAAAAGATCAGGAGTTTCCCCGCTTTTTTTGATACAGGACAAAGGGGATAAGAAATTTAAAATCCCAAATTCAAAACAAATTCCAAATATGTTTTGATATTTTGTCAAAGACATCCTTCTCATTCACGGAAAAGTGGAGAATAAGCCGTTTGAAAAATAAGCGCCTCGTCTTCCAAGACGAGGCGCTTGTGTTTAGCAGTTATCTGTTACCGCCAAAACGCATGCCTCGGGGCGGTCTTTGAGGCTCCGGGCATGACGTGTGTGCGGTCTCCTTTTCGCTTTCACTAAGGACGCCGTCACCGTCGGCGTCAAATTTGGCAAGAATTGCGTCATCGATTGTCTTTTTCGCGGCTTCTTTTTCAGTGTCGCTGAGCGTGCCGTCGTCGTCTGTATCGAATAAATCGAGAATCTCGGCATTTTTGGCTTCTCGCGCCGTTTTTCTTTCCGTATTGCTGAGCGTACCGTCGCCATCGGCATCGTACGAAGCCAATAGGGTTGCATCCATCGCGGTTTTTGCGGCGCTTCTTTCGGTTTCGCTCAATGTGCCGTCGCCATCCGTATCATAAGTCGTCAGCATTTGAATATTCATGTACGCGCGTCCAATCATCTCAACGTCTCTCGCTGTTTGCATGGCGGTTTTTTCAGTGTCACTGAGCGTTCCGTCGCTATCCGAATCGAAGCGCGATATATCTCCGCCGCCGAAACCACATCTCGGAGGAGGACGATGTCCGCCGCCTAATGCTCGCAAAGCCGCTTCCGCAGTGGCTTTTTCAGTATCGCTGAGCACGCCATCGCTATCGGCGTCATATTTGGACAAAAGCGCGGCATCGATAGCCGTTTGAATGGTTTCTATTTCGCTTTCGCTAATGATACCGTCCTCATCCGTGTCGAACAAATCGAGTAACTCCGTTTCTCTGGCGGCTCGGAAAGTTTCTCTCTCGGTCTCGCTGAGCACGCCGTCGCTGTCCGCATCGTATGCCGCTAATATAATAGCTTCCTTTGCGGCTTTAGCGGTTGCTTTTTCCGTGCTACTGAGCGCGCCGTCGCTGTCCGCGTCATACGTAATCAAGGTTTGCACATCTTGATAGACTCGAAAAACTCGCTCTGCTTCCATAACGATTTTTGCGGCTTCTTTTTCAGTGTCGCTCAATGTGCCGTCTCCATCCGTATCGAAGCGCTCCATATTGCCGCCGCCAAAATCCCCACATCCCGGAGGAGGACGATTGCCGCCAAAATCGCCGCATCCCGGTGGCGGTCGAAGCCCGTTACCGCTAGCGCCCGAGGCTAAGGATTGCAAGGTTTCGGACAAAGAGGTGATTTCATCAGCGCTAAGCGTGCCGTCGCCGTCTGTATCAATATTCGACCAGTCAAAAGATGAGATGGATGACGAATAAATTATATCATAGAAACTTTCTTCTTGAGCGCAGGTAATCGCCGCCATGGCGAGAAAACACGCGCTCAGAACCACTGAGAGTTGATAGATTGTTTTCATTCTACTCTTTCAATGTGTGATGAACTCGAATGCGTAAAGGAATTTTTAGAAAATAAAAAAAATAAATCTGCGCAACTTTTCGCCGGCTTCTTCGTCTCGCCAACGTCCATTAAAATTTAGCGTTTCCGCGCAACTTTTTGGCCTTATACTCGTCTAGCCTTATAAAGCCTTGAATAACATTTTAGAAACAGAGGGAGATTTGGAAGACATGATTCGGCGTTCTCAGCGTAACGACTTGGAGGCTCAAGAGTGGATCATCAAACGTTACCAATCGCGCGTCGCAGGCTTTGTTTTTTCGATGACCGGCCGCCAAGATAACATCGAAGATTTAACCCAAACGGTTTTTATTAAGATGTTGAAAGCTCTGCCCTCGTTAAAACAAATCGAGCGTTTTCAATCGTGGCTCTTCCGCATCGCTCGAAATGCCTGTCTGGATCATCTGCGCCTGCAACGTTGGACTCAACTCTTTACTCGTTTTACTCGCGATCACGAACAAATCCCGGCGGCTTCTACACAACAATTTTCCGACGATATCGGCTGGTTGGCGCACGAACTTCAAGCTTTGCCGCCCCATCAACGCGAAGTCATCGTCTTAATGCAAAACGACGCTTTAAGCTATCAGGAAATGGCCGACATTTTACATTGTAGCGTGGAATCGGTTAAATCGCGCATCTTTCGCGCCCGCTCCACCCTCAACGAAAGGAGAAAAAAATATGAACGCTCAACCTCATGAACCTTGGGATCGCATGGAATCTTTCGCCAATCAAAAATTATCCAACAATTTTGCCGCCACTGTCGTGCGGCACGCTCAACAACAACGATACGCCGCCCGTCGCCGCAAAACCATGCTCGTCGTTTATGGAATATGCATGTTGGGCGCTTGGGGAACTTCGTATTGGCATCAAAGCCGCGAAACTCTCCAGAACGCAGAACAATGGCAATATTTATATGTGGAAAATGAAATTATGAGGACATCGATATGAAAGACCAAATCAAAGTTGCTATCATTACTATTCTAATCTTTATTTCTGGACTTGTGATCGGTATTTGGACTCAACGAGGACAACAGATTCCTCCGCCTCCTCCCTTTGGCCCTATGGCGGAATGGGAGCATGGTGGGCCCGGTGGGCCGGACTTTGGGCATCCTGAGCGCAGAGAATCTTTTGATCGCGGTCATCTTCCTCCTCCCATGCCGCCGGAGCACATGAAAGCCATGCGAGCCAAGATGGAGCAAATGAAACCTCAAATGGAAGAGTTTCAAAAAAAATTGGAAGCCATTCGAGAAAATAATAAAAATAAAATGCTCGAAATTCTTCGCGAAGATCAAAAAACTAAATTTAATGAGATTCAAAATCGTCGCGATCAAATGGTAGATCGCACCATGAAAGGAAAATTACAGATGCCTTTTGGCAAGGGCGGGATGTCCCCCATGGTGAAACATTTCGAGTTTCTCAGCACCATCATTTATAAACCTCTTTTGGATAGAATGAGCGAAGAACTCAATCTCGACGATGCTCAAAAGAAAACCTTTGAACATATTCTTGTCCAACGCCGCCAAGACGTGCTCAATCTTATCGATACTATGCCGCTTCCTTCCATGGAAGCTTGGGATAACAAACCTCCTCCACCTCCTGTGCATCGATAAATTTTTCTACCCCATGACAAGCGAATAGAGATCAGAGGTAGGTATCACAAAAGCCACACCCCATGCGTGGCTTTTGTGCATTAATCACAGACCGGTTGAGAAACTTTGGCGAGCGCGGCCAACAAAACTTTTTTTGTTACAGGCTTGGAAAGATAAGCATTCATGTTTTCCAAAAGTTGATCTTTGTCTTCAGACATGACGCTTGCGGTCAGCGCAATGATATAAATAGACGCTTTTTTTTCCGGCAAAGACCGGATGGCGTGAGTCGCTTGAATGCCATCCATTTCAGGCATGTGAATGTCCATGAGAATCACGTCAAAATCATTGTTCTTCACGGCCTCCACAGCTTCGATCCCATTCGTCGCTTGAAATACCTGATGGCCTTCTTTTTGTAGCATGGCTTGTACGACCATTCGATTTACGGGATTGTCTTCCACCAATAAAATCCGCAAAGATGCCGTATTTTTACTCACAAAAGAATCTTTTTGTTCCATTTCTTGAGCGCGAATTTGTTCAGTAGTGGCAATCGGAAAATGACCTTGAATCCAAAAAGAACTTCCGTGTCCATACACACTGTTGACACCCAATTCTGCGTTCATCAGGCGCGTAATTTTTTTACAAATCGCCAATCCAAGTCCTGTGCCTCCAAAACGTCGCGTAATTGACGAATCCGCCTGCTGAAATTCTTGAAAAAGATGCTCTTTTGCGCTCTCCTCGATCCCTATACCCGTATCATGAACAGTAAATCGCAAGACAGCGATCGAATCGCAAACATTTACGCAGTTTACTTCAATGGAGACTTTTCCTTTTTCAGTGAATTTAATCGCATTGTTTACAAAATTCAAAAGTACTTGTTTGAGTCTCAATGGATCTCCAATGACCGTTTGAGGAAGTCCGGAATCAATCGAAGTTTGTAACAAAAGCCCTTTTTCCTCGCTCTTGAGAGACATGAGACGTAGGACGTCGTCAATCATCTTTTTCGGCTCAAATGGAATGCTTTCCAATTCCAGTTTACCGGATTCCAGTTTGGAATAATCCAGAATATCATCGATAATACCCAAAAGAATTTCTCCGGAATTATGAATCACCTGAACATATTCTTTTTGTTTTTCGTTCAATGGAGTTTCCATCAAAACTTGTGTCATTCCCAACACGCCGTTCATGGGCGTGCGGATCTCGTGCGACATGGTCGCTAAAAACGAACTTTTAGCCTGATTCGCCAATGTGGCCTCCAGCGCATGTTGATTGGCTTGTTCCACGGCGGCGGCTAGCTGGAGATTAAGATTTTCCAATTCATTTTTATGCGCCTCAATTTCGGTCAGCGCCTTTTGAAGCTTTTCTTCCGTGTGTTTGATTTCGCTGATATCCACAAATGTTTCCATTAAATACGGCTTCCCATTGAGATGAATCGCCATTGCGGTTTTTAATAACGGTTTGGCGGCGTTGTTAAAAAAACATTCTCGTTGTTGAAGAGGTTGAGATTCTTTTACGAAGGGATAAATGCAAGCATCCCCTGAACATATAGTATCGGTACATTTGCGCCCCACCATCTGATCTCGAGTAAGACCTGTAAGCGCTTCCGCTTCAGGATTGACTTCCATTATAGTATGCGAAAGTGGATCAATAATAATAATCCCCGCAGGCAAGGCGTTCAAAATGGATTTGAATTTCTCTTCGCTATAACACAAAGCCTCGTCCTTTATGTGGCTCTCATGCACGTCAAAGCAGTAGCCAACATAACCTTGAAAAGCTTGTTCTATATCATAAAACGGCCTGCCCACATCGATAATCCATCGATATTCTCCCGTATGATGCCGTAGTCTGTATTCCGTCCTAAAAAAACGCTTTTCTTGTAGTGCTTCATGATAATATTTTTGATAAGATTCGCGATCCTCGGGATGAATATTTTCCATCCAACCGTTGCCGGTTTCCTGTTCCAACGATTTTCCCGTAAACGCCAGCCACGTTGCATTAAAATAATGACGTTGCCCGTCCGGATCGGCTTTCCATATCAATACCGGCGCATCGTCCAAAATTCTCAAATAAAAATCATTCATGCGATGCGCATAGTCAGCACTTTTCTTCAACGTATCGATATCTGTTAAAGTCGCGATAAATCCATCTTCTGATTTTACTCCAGCGACTTTGATCCAATGTTTTTTTCCAGCAGTGATTCGTAAATGCTCCGCTTCGATTTGTTCTTCATCAGTCATTAATCTGATATACTGTTCGAATCCTCCGTTTGTTGACACTTCGGGAAAAATTTTAAAAAAAGTGTGCTGATGCAATTCTTCTTCGCTGGTATCGAACAATCTTGCGGCGGCTGAGTTGGCAAAAACGCATTGAAAATCTCGAATGCCTCCCTCTTCGTTGCGGATGGCTTGAAATATCATAGTCGCATGAGGAATAGCTCGTAGGACTTCAGTTAAATCGCTGTTTGAGAATAAGTTCATTGGAAATGAAATGCGTATGGATACGACATTTCCAATGAAGATTTATCGCTGTTTTGCCGACTTGTAACGTCGGTTAATTTCTGACAATAGACTCGTCAAGGGGTCATGGTTGCACATGCACAGTTTCTGTGAATATGCAAACTTGACCCCGACCTTGTGACGTAGCTGTGCAAACTGACCCCGCCAATAGGGTAATATCAAACGTATGGTTTTCCCAGAAATCGCGTCAGATTAGAAAACGCGAATGCTTTTTCTTTTAGCGTCTCGAAAATGCGCGGCACAGCCTGCGCGGTTTGAAGATGCAAATCATGCAATAATATAATAGAGCCGGGAGTCGTGGCATTGATTACGCGCGACGCAATCGCATCCGCTCCGGGTTTTTTCCAATCCTGCGGATCCACTGACCAATAAACAATGCCCAGTCCCTTGTCGCGCGCGATAGGTCCGTGTTTGGCTTTGTCAAACGCCCCATAAGGCGGACGAAACCAAATCGGCGTTTTCCCAGTGGCTTTAAAAATAGCATCCTGCGTCTTTTGAATCTCATACTCCACTTGCGCCAACGGCAAACGGGTCAACATCGGGTGCCCATAAGAATGATTGGCAACTTCATGTCCCGCATCCGCCACTTGCTTCGCCAAAGAAGGCGCGTGTTCCACATTTTTCCCAATCATGAAAAACGTGGCGCGTAAATCGTGCTTTCTCAATTCCTCTAAAATCGGCTCAGTGACCCCCGGCGTCGGCCCGTCATCAAAAGTAATCGCAATCCTATTCCCAAATCCGTTTCCTCGCGTCACAAAGCTCGGATTGATGTTATACTCTCCCTCTGTCACCGCGACTTCCGCAAACGCCATGCGCGAAAGCGCCAAATATCCCCCCACAGCCGCAAGGGCTTTCAAAAATTCACGACGCGTCATGCGCCACAACCTAGCACAGTTTCTCAAAACCGCTAGTTCTCATTTTTTTTAGTTTTTTCAACACTCTGCTAAAGTTCAAAATCCCAAACGCCTCTCTTTACTCTCTTTGAGCCAACGCCTTGTATCGGGCAATACACATTCATTTTGCCTTGCGTTAGCAGGGCATACGTCCGTGTAATCCGTGGTCAAAAACGGGCAAAAACGTAAACAGCCTCGTAAACAAGCTTGTCAAGCGAGCGATTGGACGCTATCATATTCGGCTTATGACTGATTCTCGTTTAGCACGGCAGACTGCCGAAAGGCTCATTGGTTCGAGGGCTCAATTACTAAAATTTAATTCTTTATTGGGATTCGACGGGTTTGTCGACACAATTTTTCAGGTCGTTGATCAACGCCAAACGCCCACTAAGTACACGCCTTTTGGAACCATTAAACAATTTTCAAAAAGAATCAGCGACGCCGCCGGCAAGAGCACCAATTTCGAAATCGTCGCCACAACGGAAAAAATCGGCGGCAACGGCCCCATCATGGGTTTTGCAATGGCGACTCTCGGCGCGCCGGTGGATTACGTGGGCATGTTGGGTTTTCCTAACATTCATCCGGTGTTTGCGGAATTTGCCAAGCGTTCGCGTGTGTATAGTGTCGCCAATCCCGGCTACACCTCCGCGTTCGAATTTGCCGACGGCAAATTGATGTTCGGTCAAAACACTACCGTGCAGGAAGTCACGTGGGAAAACGTCAAAAAGCGCGTGAGCGAAAAAGTGTTCAAAAACCTATGGGCAAACGCGCATTTTATCGGAATGGTGAATTGGACTTGTCTTCCTCACATGTCCGCTCTTTGGAAAAAATTGCTTACCGAGCTTAAGCCTTCCAAACAAGACAAACGCAAGTTGATGTTTTTCGATTTGGCGGATCCGGCAAAGCGTATCGACGCGGATTTGATCGCCGCGCTCAAAATTATCGGCGAATTTCAAGCGCTTCACGACGTGGTGTTGGGGTTGAACGAGCAGGAAGCGCTTCATGTCGCACGCGTGCTTCGTTTGAAAGGTTCGACCAAATCGCCGAAAGATTGCGCAGGGCTCGCAGGCGGCATTCGGGAAAAACTTGCGTTGAGCAACGTGGTGATTCATCCGCTTGAATACGCATGCGGCGCGGACGAATCAGGAGAAGTTTTTGTGCAAGGTCCTTATACGTCCAAACCCAAAATCAGCACTGGCGCGGGGGATCATTTCAACGCCGGATTTGTCCTCGGTAAACTTCTTGGCTTAAGTATGGCGCATTCGCTCCAACTCGCAGTCGCCGCCTCCGGTTTTTATGTGCGTCACGCGACTAGCCCCAATCGCGAACAACTCGTCCGCTTTTTGCAGACATTATAATTGAGTTTGAGCATTCAGATTGGTACAACCAATGCCATTCATGAAATCCATCTTCTTTGTGGGATTGTTAAGTCTGCTTTTGTTTGGATGCGCTTCTTCCAAAAAATATCAATCCGTCGAAGATCAAGAGAGAAAACTTTATCTTGCGCCTAATATGCTTTGGTTAAGCGATGCTGAATAAATCTCGTCGTTTCAGTTCGCTAACTGCAACTTCTCACCAACAATCTGCCCGCGCTTGCTGTGTCGATCGTCGGTCGAGTGTCGTCATGACACACTCCCTCTGTCCTCCCTGCAATCGCGGGCATCTCGTTGGCGATAAGTTGCAGGCGGCACAGAATTTCTTCAAAACACTCTGACAGAGTTTTACCTTTCATGGTGAGAAATTCGGGCTAACCCAAATTTCTTACCACACGAGGTAAAAGTTGTACAAAGTGTATGAGAGAAATTCTGTATCGCAGGCTAAGCATCACTCCGGAATGCTCATGCCCGCGATGACTTTTTCAGTCTCTACTAAAATCGCCGGCAATTTATTCATAAACATTTCTTCCGTGTAGCCGTGCGCCAACAGAATCTTTTCATCGAGTTCCGTTTTGAATCCTTCTTCACCCACGCCTAAGCCTAGTTGAATCGCCAAGTGTTTCGCCGCATGAATGTGAACGACCAAGTCGATGCTTTCCGGGCCGGCGAGCGCCGGACGCGAATAATAACATGCCACTTGCACCAAATTCGCCGGACACGCCCATGATTGCAATAATGCGCCGCCGATATCGCAGTGATCGTATCCCAATAAGGTGTGCTCCGACTCGCGCCAACTGCATCCGGTTTGTTCTTGATATTGCCGGATGGTTTCAAATTGATCAGAGCAAGCATACGCAAGCGCGAGCTTGCCGACGTCGTGCAATAACCCCGCCGTATAAGCAAGTTCAGGTTTAATTTTTTTCGATTCCTTCGCTAAAATTTCCGAAGCTACTGCCACGCACAAGGAATGCTTGGATAAATCTCCCGGCTCCCATCCGTAGCCGCCGGTAACCGCATTTGAAAGCCATCGGGTGGCGATCGATCCTGTCGCCATACGGTACAATCCGGCAAATCCAAGCCGCAAAATAGCATCGTTGAGCGATTCGCATTGCATTGCTCCGGCAAAATACGCGGAATTCGCCATCTTCAGCGTGGCCGCCGCCAATCCGGGATCTTTCAAAATTAAATCTTCCACATCGCGCGCGTTTGAGGTTGAGCTGTCCAAAAGCTTCACGAGCTTCGGCAATAACCATGGCGAACAGGGAAGATTGCGAGCCATCTCGCATACCATTTGCATCGGCAATACTTCATTCATCGGTAGAACTCCTGTTGATTGGGCATTTTGACTTTGACGCGACCGGAACTAATCTGGAGTTTAATCGTGCGATTGAGATTTCCGCCGACCTCAAGCGCCCGCACATTAAGCCCAAGACGACTGACAATTTCGTTAAACGCCTCGACGTTTTTGACTCCAATACGAAAAAAATGATCGGCTTCCAATACTTTCGCTCCACCGAAAACTTTGAATTCAAGCGTTGCAACGTTGGCGCCGGCGGCTTGCATATCCGCGAGCAAATCTTCCATGCCGGTATCTACAAACATCGCGTGACGATTTTTTTCCCGATCCGCCGCACGCGAACTCGGCAACATGGCATGTAATAATCCGCCAATTTTGTGTTCAGGATCAAAGGCTGTAATGCCTAAACACGATCCTAGCGCGTATGTGGTCAAAATAATGTTGGGATCAGCTGATACTTTACAATCGCCTACGCCTACAACGATTTCTTTGCCTAAAACGTTCATATCATAATGGCCTAACGGGTGGTTTTTTCAACCTGTCAAGGGTTGTCGGCACAAATCATTGCAAATTTAAGTCAGATTGTTCTGCTGGTGTAGAAAAAAAAGGAACCGTGGCAGACGAAATTGTCGGGTCATCTGTAGTTGAAGAAGTGGCGGAAGATGTTGGTGTGACGTTGGGATTTAAGCGGCCTGTTTCCAATGCCTTATGCATAAGCGTATCTTCCCTAAAAAGAAGAATTTGCCGCTCTTGCTCGGATACAAGTCCTTTAAGTTCTTGCACTTGCTGTTCCAACTTTGCATTCGAAGTGCGCATTTCCTGATTCCATGTATCTACGCTTTCCAACTTCTTTGTTGCCTCGTTGACCTTGCGTTCTTGCTGAGAAACTTTTTCCGATAAAAGAGAAACTTTTTCCAAACTCTCTTCGCGCTCTTTCTTCAAAATCTCTTTTTCCAAATCCAACATCTTTTCAAATTCGCTTAACTTTTGACTTTGATCCAATAAATCTTCGCTCAATGTCCGAATCGAGGTTTCACGCAAAGCAATTTGTTCCGCTTGAGATGTGATTTGATTGCCCAAACTTTTTCGCGCGTTTTCTAATTGTGCTCGTAAATCGCGCAAATTTTTTTGCTGTTGCCAAGCACTCGTCACCACAAATCCCGTAAGCGCGACAATAATTAAAATTAAAGGAATAATCGCTTTTGCTTTTCCGTTGGTTCCGTTTTTTACCATGTAAAATTTAATAAAGCACAAATCATCAACAGTCGAGTTCAATTATGCATTTCCGATTTTTTTTGTGAAAATAAGTAAAAACAATTTTGCATACCTGAGGGCGTGCGAATACGCACTAAAATATTTGCGGCATGCCTTCGATGAGGAAGCGAATTTTTGGAAAAAGTCCGGCTTGAATCGCCGCTTTCATGAGGCGTTGCGGCGGCTCGTAGAGGGCCTCATAGCTCAATCGATACGTGCCCCAGTGCATCGGCACAAAAACTTTGGATTTCAATTCTACAAAAGCTTTCAGCGCTTCTTCCGGCGACATGTGATGCTCGCGGAATGAAATCGGCTTGTAGGCGCCGATGGGCAAGAGCGCAATTTCCGGCGACAAACGTTCGCCGATTTCTTTGAAACCTTCAAAATAAGCCGAGTCTCCGCAGTGAAATATGGTTCGTTTTCCCAATTTGATCACATATCCGCCATAACCGCGCTGACGATCCGTCAGCACGCGCGCGCCCCAATGTTTCACAGGCGTAAATGTGACATGGATACCGGGAAATTTAATCTCTTCCCACCATTGCATCTCATGGATTTTTTTGAATCCAAGATCATAAACCAAATTGCCGACGCCGTGCGGCACGACGATGGGTTGATGCGCCGAGACTTTACGCAAACTTCCGCGACTCAAATGATCAAAGTGCGCATGCGTGATGAGCACGAGATCAATATTCGGTAAATGATCGTGCAAGATGCCCGCGTGTTTGAGCCGGCGCACCATCAGGAGCCAATTTGCCCAATTCGGATCGACTAAAATATTGTGAGCGGGAGATTGAATCAAAAACGAGGCGTGCCCGATCCACGTAACGCAAATTTGCCCGGAGCGCAGTTGAGGGAATATCGGCGCCTCATGAGGTTTTGCGCCTTTTTTACGCTGAAACCACGAGGGCAACAGCACCTCAGTGATAAAGTTTCTCTGACTCCAGTGCGGGTTCTTTGTTTTTGTTGTCACATGGATATTTTACCTTAAAAACCACTCTCGCCTAATTTATTTTTTCGCTTTATTTTTCTTCAATGACCAAAGAAGAGCTTCGCCAACAAGCGCGCGCGCGCTTAAAGATGTTGACGCCGACTCAGCGTTTCGAAGCGGCCGTGTCTGCGGCGAATCATTTGATTCGTTCGGAACGTTGGTCGTCTGCGCGCGTGCTCATGCTCTATGCCGCGCTTCCTTCGGAACTGGATACGTTTCCTTTGCTCGAAGCCGCGTGGCATGCTGGGAAATCGGTTTGTTTGCCTCGTTTGACAGAAATGAAAAGCGAAATGGAAATTCGTTTTCTCACGACGATCAATCATCTCAAAGCTAATAAAATCGGCATTATGGAACCGGATCCGGATTTTTGCCCCATTATGGAACTCAATCAACTCGATCTTATCATTGTTCCCGGTCTCGCTTTTGATCGTCTCGGCAATCGTCTAGGAAAAGGCGCAGGATATTACGACCATTTCCTCGCGCTTCCTCAACGCCATGCTCCCGCCATCGGTTACTTCTTCTCCTGCCAGGAATTCTCTTCCATTCCCATCACCGAAAACGATCAACCTCTGGATGATATCATCACTGAAAATGAAATAATTGGTTTGAAGAATTCCGTGCTTTAGCGGAGATGTAAAGGGGCAGAGCCTCTTTAACAACCTTAAGACAAATCAATTTTAATTTTTTTGGAGATACCGAATTTTTCGATGCGTTTGCGGAGAGTGGAGCGGGTGATGCCAAGGAGTTTGGCGGCTTGGACGAGATTGCCGTTGGTTTCTTCAAGAGCGTAAGCGACGAATTCGCGCTCCATGGAGGGCAGGAGAGGGAATTTCGGATTTTTGCGCGCGTGATCGAAGATTGCGCGAATGGCTTCGCTCAAATCAATAGCGCCGGATTTTTTTGTTTCCTCGGATTTGGAAATTTGATGCGGCGTGCCGGCGCGAATTTCCACGGGTAAATGCGAGGGATGAATGGAATCGCCGGAACTCAACACCAACGCGCGCTGAACGCAATTTTCCAACTCGCGCACGTTTCCATGCCAAGCATAATCCTGCAGACATTGCATGGCTTCCGCGGAAACCGAAATTTTTTTGCTCTCCGTTTTTTTTGCTCTCCATTTTTTGACGAAATACGCCGTCAAAACCGGAATATCTTCTCTGCGATCGCGTAGAGGAGGCATGGGAATCGTGACGACGTTTAATCGGTAATACAAATCTTCGCGAAATTCTTTTTTCTTCACTGCTTGGAGCAAATCGTGATTGGTGGCGGCGATGATGCGCACATTCGTGCGAATCGGTGCGTTGCTTCCCACGCGAAAAATTTCTCCGTCTTGCAAAACGCGCAATAATTTTGCCTGCAATCCGATCGGCATGTCTCCGATTTCGTCCAAAAATAATGTGCCGCCGTCGCATTGTTCGAATTTTCCGATGCGTTGCATCGCCGCGCCGGTGAATGCGCCTCTTTCGTGGCCGAATAATTCGCTTTCGAGTAAATTTTCCGGAATCGCCGCACAATTGATCGCCATATAAGTCTTATTCGCGCGTCCGCTATTGGAATAAATCGCGCGCGCGACAAGTTCCTTGCCCGTGCCGCTCTCACCAGCGATCAACACCGTGGCTTCCGTCGGCGCGACTTGCCCGATAAGTTTATAAACCGTCTGCATTCCTCGCGCGTGCCCGACAATTCCCGCTCCGCTTTCGGAAACCTCGGCGGTGTCCAAAACTTTGACTTTTTCGCGCATGGCTTGCGCCGCGATGAGCGCGCGCCGCAATAATTCATGCAGGTGTTCAATATCAAAAGGCTTTAAAATATAATCAAACGCGCCGAGCTTCATCGCTTCAATTGCGGTTTGCGACGTGCCGTACGCCGTCATCATAATCACAATTTGCTTCGGGTCGAACCGTCGTAATTCCCTCAACGTATCCAACCCGCTCTCCGTCCCCATCCGAATATCCATCACCACCACATCCGGCTTTTCTTTTTTGACAATTTTTAATCCTTCGCCGCCGCTATTCGCCGAAATCACCTCGAACGGCTCCTTCTCAAGCAACCGCTTGAACGAATAATGCACGTCCGTTTCGTCATCAATAATCAATATTTTTTGCTTCATGATAGAATTTAGGAGCTTTGCTCCTAAAACCTCACTTAAGGACTACCGTCCTTAAGAATCCTTCATAGGTGCGGGAATTTTTGCTCGCCTTTGGCGAAGCAAAAATTCCCGCACCTACGGAAGGTTCTTAGGATGGTAATCCTAAGCGGGGTTATAGGGGCAGAGCCCCTATGCTACCTATTCAAAAGTTGAAGGAAAGGCTGGATTTGTTGATTGAGTTTGGTGAAGGCATTGAAATCGACCTGCTGTTGACCGTCGCTCATGGCGGCGGTGGGGCTGGGGTGGACTTCCACGAGCAAGCCGTCCGCGCCGATGGCAACAGAGGCTTTGCACAAATCAATCACCATGTCCGCGCGTCCGCAACCTTGGCTCGGATCAACCACTACGGGCAGATGAGTTTCTTTTTTTGCAATCGCAACCGCGCCCAAATCGAGCGTATTGCGCGTGTAGGTTTCGAAAGTTCGAATCCCGCGTTCGCACAAAATCACATTGGGGTTTCCATTGGAAAGAATGTATTCCGCCGCGAGAAACCATTCCTCAATTTTCATCGACATGCCGCGTTTGAGCAAAATCGGTTTGCCTGTTTTTGCCGCGGCGGTCAGGAGCGCGAAATTCTGCGCGTTGCGCGCGCCGATCTGCAAAATATCGGCGTGCTCGGCGACCAAATCCACGTCTTTTTCCGCAAGCAACTCCGTGATAATTCCGAGGCCGGTTTCCTCTTTTGCTTTGGAAAGAAGCGATAAACCTTTTGCGCCTAATCCTTGGAATTCGTACGGCGACGTGCGCGGTTTGAAGGCGCCGCCTCGGAGAAACGTCGCGCCTTGCTGTTTCACAAAATGCGCCGTTTCCAAAATTTGTTTTTCCGATTCCACCGAGCAAGGTCCCGCCATCATGCAAAATTTTTGACCTTCGCCGATTTGTATGCCGTTCGCCGTTACGATGGTCGGCTTCGGATGCCCTTCGCGGCTGACAAGCTTGAAGCGCTTTTGCACGCGCAAAACCGCTTCCACTTGCGGCCACGACATCAAGGTCTCGAGCGATTGATTCTTTCGCTCGTCGCCGATGGCGGCCACAACGGTTTGGATTTTGCCGACGATCGTTCTCGGCACATAGCCGAGGCGCTCCACCTCTTGGATGATTTTTTGAATGTCGGATTTGGATGTATGGGGTCTAAGTACTACTATCATGGGGAACTGCCTTTCTGGAATTGATTAAGAGGCCGATTCCCGTTTAGATCATTTGCCAATAGGCAAAAAATCGAAACGAGGAAGGCTTAAAATAAGAAGAAACAACCATGGATGTTTGCGTCTGCAAACTCACCTGCTGTGTAAGCGATGTATGGAGTTGTTTCATGTTGTTAAGGACACACCTTAGCACAAATTCTTTTTTTTCCAATGAAAATTTTAAACAAACATAAACAAAATTATAAAAAGCGCTTGCGCGCTGTTGTGCGATGAGGCTTGACGTTATGAAAACATCAGAGAAGTTTTTGAAGATGCAAGAAAAGGAGGAGTTTATTTTGGCGTCGGCATCTCCGAGGCGAAAAGCGCTTTTGGAGGAGGCAGGGTTGGTTTTTTGCATGGAGACGTCGGATATTGATGAAGTCAACGGAGGCGAGGGGATGAATCCGAAAGAAATCGTTCTTTTAAACGCCCAACGTAAGGCGTATGCAGTGTCGGCGCGTCATGCAGGAAAAAATATTTTATCGGCGGATACGATGGTGGTTTGCGATGGAAAAATCATAGGTAAACCGGCTGATTTGAATGAAGCGAAAAGTATATTGAATCATTTAAGCGGAAAAATGCATGAAGTATTGACGGCGGTTGTATGGCTCGCTCCGAAAAAACAAGCTTCATTTAAAGAGATCGCTTGCACAAAAGTTTTTTTTCTCCGTTTAACCGATCATCTGATTGAGGATTATCTAAATAAGGTCAATGTGCTAGATAAAGCAGGGGCATACGCTCTGCAAGAACACGGCGAAATGTTGATAGAAAAAATCGAAGGATCTCTAACCAACGTCATTGGATTGCCGATGGAAATAGTAGGGAAATTTTTGAAGATAGAACTTCCTTCATCGTATAATTCTTGACGCCAGTGTTCAAAAAAAGAAAATCTTAGATCGTTGTTCAAATAGCCCAACCACGCGGGTGTGGTTCAATGGTAGAACGTGGGCTTCCCAAGCCTGAAACGAGGGTTCGATTCCCTTCACCCGCTGGATGACTTCTCATGAAATGGAAGATTTTTACGATTGGTAAACCTAAACTCTCTTATGCGCGCGCCGGCGCAGAAGAATATTTGGAACGTTTAGGCGAGGCGGTAGAAATCATTTCTCTTAAAGCCAGTCATTCCGAACGCGAAGCGCTTTTGATGTTGGAGAAAAGCGAGAATGCTTATCGCGTTGCGCTCGATGAAAAAGGAGAACAAATTTCCAGCGCGCAACTCGCGCAAAAAATTCAGCAATGGGAAAATCAAAATATCAAAACCGTCGCACTCTTTATTGGCGGCGCCGACGGACTTTCCGATATGCTCAAAAATGAATGCGATTGGATGTGGTCATTGGGTAAACTTACACTTCAACACGAACTCGCGCTGGTTGTGGCGTTGGAGCAAATTTATCGGGCATACGCCATTCAAAAAAACCATCCTTATCATAGAGAATAATGGTCGGGCTGCCGGGATTTGAACCCGGGATCTCTTCGTCCCGAACGAAGCGCGATACCAAGCTTCGCTACAGCCCGTGTTTTGTGGGAGAAAGAGAATATCATTTCTTAGACTTGAGAGCAAGTGATCAAATCAAGTTCTGGTGGTTAACTTTTAATTGAGCGTATGGTATAACTCTATTGTGAATTGGAAACGGATATTTAGCACACCTAAAAGGCGCGGAACAATTATTCTAATCGCGCTTGTTTTGTGGCTAGCATTTCCTTTTGTTCAAACATATTACGAACTAGAAATGCGTGAACGATGGATTGAGTCGAAAGAAAAAATAGACAATGTTTCTTTTGTTGATGATGATGGAAATATTAGACTCATTTCGGATGGTGATACTCCGGCGATTCCTTTTTTTTATGCGGTTGTCACGGATTTGATCTACTTGCCATTTTTAATTTTCTTTTTTTGGTTTTCGCTAAGAAACTATCAAGGAATTACTCCTTTATTTATCGGAGATAAATCGCGGTTATGGAGGAGCATCTTGCTGACCATTCTTTTTGGAGGAATTGCTGCTCTATTATTTTATTGGGCAATTTTTAGATTCATCATCAATCGAGTGCCGATTTATGGATTATTTTGGCTGGGTTGGACGTATTTATTTTTGTGTCTTCGAGCTGTTCTAATTTCTCGTCCATTTCGCCTGATGCCCGTTTACATCTGCGTTCTCTTAATGTTTTTGATCGTGTTATATTGTAGCACAGAAGCCAAAAAAGCCGACGAAGAACGTCGCCAATATAGACGCACCCACAACGATTTGGGTAATATTCACGACCAACCCATGCAACAATGAAGTTGATGTCATTCGTTCAAATACTGTGCGCCTCGGATTCTGATTTTATAGGTTTTTGCTTTCGTGGCTTTTCCAATGACTCGCATAGTAGCGGTTGCAGTTTCATCATCAAGATTTCTAAAATTTGATTTTTCATAATCATTTTCATCCGGCATAGCGGAAATATATCCGTCATATTTCGGTTTCCCGTCGCTATCGAAATATAGAGTTCCCTGCAGGGACAAAACGATATGCCCTAAATAAGTTTTTCTCCATCCAGATGTATGAATGCCTATATGCGTATTGTTAAAATCAATTTTTTTTGCACTTGGATTCTGCTTAAGAAATTCTTTTACATCTGGAGAATCGGCGATGTCTCTACCAGATATTTTTACTTCTTTGATATCAATATCCAATGGAGAACCTGTTCCTTCTATGTAATGTGCATTTGTCTTTACAGGAGCTAAAACATTATCTCTTAGCGTGTTCTTTTCCTTTTGGGTCTGGTCATTGCAAAAACGATGGGATTTTCGCTACCATTTTTCAAATGACTCGAGTCTTCTTCCTCTCAATGTCAATGTGGCGTTCGGCGGGGAATGTAAAGGGTTGTTATCTCAAAAAAGCGTCTTTTTTGCCGGAAATAACCTTCAAGGAAGGAGAAGGTTTTACAGGCGTTGTTTCTTGAGGCTTTATTTTTTCGATGACCTGCTTCGTTCTCAAATAGGCTTTCTCAATTCTGTCTCTTAATCCCCCTTTAATTTCCCTATCTATAGCGATTCTTTTGTCAAAAATTTTCACAAGGTCTTTCTTTCCGATAATTTGCATAACATCTTGAACCACTTGTTCAAAACATTCCGGAGATGCCTCTGTAGAAAAAGTTTCTATAATTGGAGGTAGCATAAATGCGAAATGATAATTTTCATTTTTTTCTCTTTTTGTTTTTTGGTGATCTTTTTCTAATGGTAAAAAAGGCGCATTCCAACCTTTGGTTTTAACCAGTTCTCTTAAGCATGCTTTTGTCCAATCGCGCGCAAATTTTTCGTATGTACTTTGTTCTTGAATACCCTCTAGATTCCGGGCACGTGCCAAAGCGTATTTCACATTATAATGTAGAGGGACTAAACTTTTGTCTGTATGGTAACTGCCAAAAACAAATGCTTCTCCAAACATTATAGGAGAACCGTGTTGATAATAATCATGCCCTTGAATCATCGCCGACGCCATAACGCCTAAAAACTCGTCGGATGGAATGATTCCTCGAGAGAGACAAAGACCAATGACCGACCCCGGAAAATGTTCAGAAACCGGAATTATTTGTTTCCCTGCTTCCAGTTTACAATATCCTTTGCTAATGGCTTCTTTTTGTAATTCGCAATATGCCTTTACATTAGCTTGAGTGACCATAGCTAGTATTTGTGCCTCATCAAAGTAAACTCGATTGTTTACATACCTAATGTTCATAAATACAAATGTGCCGTTCATTCAGAAAGGTCAAATTTTGGGTAGCATGGAGGGGCAAAATGGCACATTAGGAATGTGAGGGGTGAGCTTTTTTGGCGCAGGAAGCGTGGAGCGATTTTTGTAACCCATTGATTATAAGCGATCAAAAAACATCGTTGAGATGGCACATTGATTGCATAGGAGATTTTATATGGCAAAAGTTTTAGGCATTGATTTAGGAACGACGAATTCATGTATGGCTATTATGGAAGGTGGCCGTCCCGTTGTTTTAGAAAACTCTGAGGGCGGGCGCACGACTCCTTCCATTGTTGCGTTCACAAAAAACGGCGAGCGGCTCGTGGGGCAGGCGGCGAAGCGTCAGGCGGTGACTAATTCGCGCAATACGGTTTTTTCGGTGAAGCGGCTCATGGGGCGCAAATTTGCCGAAGTTCAGGAAGAAATTAAGCGTTTGCCTTATGCGGTTGTCGAAGCCAAGAACGGCGACGCGCATGTGCAAGTGGAAATGAATGGCGAGAAGCAAACATTTTCGCCGGAGGAAATTTCTTCGTTTATTTTGTCGAAATTGCGAGCGGACGCCGAAGCGAAGTTGGGCGAAAAAATCACGCAGGCGGTGATTACAGTGCCGGCGTATTTTAACGACAGCCAACGTCATGCGACCAAAGACGCGGGCAGAATCGCAGGACTGGAAGTGTTGCGCATTATTAATGAGCCGACGGCGGCTTCGCTGGCATATGGTTTGGACAAAAAGAAGGATGAAAAAATCGCCGTGTACGATTTGGGCGGCGGCACGTTTGATATTTCGATTTTGGAAATCGGCGACGGAGTTTTTGAAGTGCGCGCGACCAATGGCGACACGCATTTGGGCGGCGACGACTGGGATTCGGCGATCATGGAGATGATTATCGGGCAATTTAAGAGCGATTCCGGGATTGATTTGCACGGACAACCCGACGCGATGCAGAGAATTAAAGAAGAAGCGGAAAAAGCAAAAATCGCGCTGTCTTCGGCGATGGAATACGACATCAATTTGCCGTTTATTACCGCAGATCAGAGCGGACCGAAACATATTCAGTTGAAAATTTCGCGTTCGAAGATGGAGCAAATTTGCGATCAGTTGTTTCAAAGAACGATTGAGCCGGTCAAAAATTGCATTCGCGACGCGAAGTTGAGCACGGGCGAAATCGACGAACTGGTGCTTGTCGGCGGCATGACCAGAATGCCGAAGGTGATTGAAACCGCGCATGGTTTGGTGAATAAAGAACCGCACAAGGGCGTGAATCCGGATGAAGTGGTGGCGGTGGGCGCGGCGATTCAAGGCGGCGTGCTTAAGGGCGATGTTCAAGATATTCTTTTGCTCGACGTGACGCCGCTCACGCTCGCGATTGAAACCGCGGGCGGCGTGGCGACTCCGATGATTCCGCGCAATACAACGATTCCGACGAAAAAAACGCAAATTTTCAGCACGTATTCGGATAATCAACCCGGTGTGGAAATCAAAGCGCTTCAGGGCGAGCGTCCGCTTTCGCGCGACAATAAACTTTTAGGAAATTTCCATCTCGATGGCATTCCTCCGGCGCCGCGCGGCGTGCCGCAGATTGAAGTGACTTTTGATATTGATGCGAATGGAATTTTGCACATTTCGGCGAAAGATTTGGGCACCGGACGCGAACAAAAAATTTCGATTACCGGCTCGAGCGGGCTTTCGAAGGATGAGGTTGAAAAACTCACCAAGGAAGCGGAGTTGCACGCGGAGGAAGACAAAAAATCGCGCGAAAAAATTGAGATTCGCAATATGGGCGATTCCACGGCGTACGCGGCGGAAAAAATGCTTCGCGAATACGCTGACAAAGTCAATGACGCGAAGAAAAAAGAAATCGAAAAGGCGATTGAGAAAGTTCGCGAGGAACTCAAAGCCGACGACGCCGATAAAATCAAGGCGGCAACGGAAGAATTGAATAAATTGATTCAGGAAGTCTCGACGGAAATGTACCGCGCGGCTTCGGAAAAATCTTCACAAACAAGTGACGCGGCGCAGAACACAGAGTCCGCCTCCAAACCCACGGAGGAAAAAAAGGATGACGTGATCGACGCCGATTACGAAATGGTTGATAAGGACAAGGACAAATAAAAGTTCGGCAACCAGCGCGCGCTTTTAGCAAGCGAGCGTGTGTCCGTGAACAATATAAACCCCAAATAAGGAGAATATATATTATGGCAAACCCAGGCATTAAGCCTCTCAACGACCGGGTGCTCGTGCAACCGCTCGAAGAGAAGGAAACCAAAAAAGGCGGCATCATTATACCCGATTCCGCAAAAGAGAAACCACAGGAAGGCAAAGTGCTCGCCGTCGGCGACGGTCGCGTCGATGAGAGCGGCAAGCGCATAGCGCTTTCCGTGAAAAAAGGCGATCGCGTGCTCTATAGCAAATATGGCGGCACCGAAATCACCATTGAAGACGAAAAATACATGATCATGCGCGAAGACGACATTCTCGGCGTGATGGAATAAAGAAGGAGAAAAATTATGTCAGCAAAACAACTTTTATTTGATCAGGAAGCCCGTCAGAAAATTCTGATCGGCGTGGAAAAATTGGCTAAGACCGTAAAAGCGACTCTCGGGCCTGCAGGACGCAACGTCGTTCTCGATAAAAAATTCGGAAGCCCGACGATTACTAAAGACGGCGTGACCGTGGCGAAAGAAATTGAACTGGAAGACCCGTTTGAAAATATCGGAGCGCAACTCGTTCGCGAAGTCGCCAGCAAAACCAGCGACGTCGCCGGCGACGGCACAACGACCGCGACGGTTCTTGCGGAAGCCATCTACAAAGAAGGCTTGAAGAACGTCACCGCGGGCGCGAATCCGATGGATTTGAAACGCGGCATCGACAAAGCAGTCGAGGCGATTGTCGAAGAACTCGGCAAGATCAGCAAAAAAGTCAAAGATAAGGAAGAGATCAAGCAAGTCGCAACCGTTTCCGCCAACTGGGATCACACCATTGGCGAAATCATTGCCGATGCGCTCGACAAAGTCGGCAAAGACGGCACCGTGACAGTCGAAGAAGCAAAAACCATTGAGACGACACTCGAAGTTGTCGAAGGTATGCAATTCGACAAAGGCTATATTTCGCCTTACTTCGTGACCAATGCCGAAGACCAAGACGCTATTTTGGAAAACGCGTACATTCTCATCAACGAAAAGAAAATTTCAAATCTGAAAGACATGCTTCCGTTGTTGGAAAAAGTTGCGAAATCCGGCAAGCCGCTGTTGATCATCGCCGAAGACGTGGAAGGCGAAGCGCTCGCCACGCTGGTGGTGAATAAATTGCGCGGCACGCTCCAAGTGTGCGCCGTCAAGGCGCCCGGATTCGGCGATCGCAGAAAAGCGATGCTCGAAGACATTGCCGTCCTCACCGGCGGTCAGATGCTCAGCGAAGACCTCGGCGTGAAGTTGGAAAATGTCCAACTCGACGACCTCGGCAAAGCCAAACGCATCGTCATCGACAAAGAAAATACGACGATTATCGAAGGCGCGGGCAAAAATAGCGACATTCAAGGCAGAATTGCTCAAATCAAAAAGCAAATCGACGATACCACCAGCGATTATGATCGCGAGAAGCTCCAAGAGCGCCTCGCCAAACTCGCAGGCGGTGTGGCTGTCATCAATGTCGGCGCCGCGACCGAAACCGAATTGAAGGAAAAGAAGGCTCGCGTCGAAGACGCTCTGCACGCCACGCGCGCGGCTGTCGAAGAAGGCATCGTCGCCGGAGGCGGCGTCGCTCTGATTCGCGGACAAAAAGCGATTGAGGAATTGAAACTCAAAGGCGACGAAAAAATCGGCGCTCAGATTGTCTATCGCGCGATCGAAATGCCCTTGCGCACATTGGCGGACAACGCCGGCGTAGAAGGCAGTATCGTTGTGCAAGATGTAAAATCCAAAAAAGGCGCTGAAGGTTACAACGTAGCCACGGGCGAATACGTCGACTTAATCAAAGCCGGCGTGGTCGATCCCACCAAAGTCACGCGTAGCGCGCTTCAGAATTCTGCATCCATCGCCGGATTGCTTCTCACCACCGAAGCCATTGTGGCGGAAATTCCCGAAAAGGAAAAATCCGCTCCGATGCCTCACGGCGGCGGCATGGGCGGAATGGATTACTAATCCGCGACTCAAAATCGCAAACCAACCAAGGGCGGACGCAAGTCCGCCCTTGTTATTATCCACAAAAGTTTCATGAGCAACTACACAAAAATGAAAAGCGAAAGCTAAAATTCCTCTCCCCGCTGCAAGCAGGCGGGGTATCACGGAATTTTTCGCTTCGCGAATCGCTTTCGCTCTTTCATTGCGAGCCGTCGCGACTTGGTCGCACGGCGTGGCAATCTATCTTTATTCTGTGCATGGCCTTCTTTTGCGCGATTCATCCCCGATGCAAGCATCGAGGTATTCTCGCGTCACAAGATAAATCGACAAACCTCGCTGTCGTTTCAATGATGGTCGAGCGAAGCGAGGTTATCTACTTCTACTTTATCACATCGGTGTCATTGCGAGGAATCTCGCGCTTTGCGCGAATGACGCGGCAACCTTCACGCGATAAATTTTTCGCAACGGTTTGAATTCACGCCGTTTTTGTGCAAGATTTTTTGTGGAAAAATTAACTCAAAAGATTATTTTAATCCGTGAAGGTTGCTTCGTTGCGCGCTCAACACTCGCGCGCGCCTCGCAATGACACGTTTTTGATGAAAGTAAAAATAATAGCCTCGCTTACGCTCGATCATTGCCACCACAACATTGAGTTTATTTATGCACAGTTATTCATCAGCTTGACGTTTTTCTTTCTCTCTTCATAACTCATAGATGATCGAAACGACAAAGAACGCTCTCAAAAACGAAAAGAATATTTCTTCTGATATATCATCCGCTCCGGTGACGTTGCGGGATAAGTTGCGTTTGTTGCGCGAGGAAAGAATTACGGCGCCGATTGCTTCGGTTTTGGGTTTGTCCGGGCATATTGCGTTGATGGGTTCTGCGGCGGCGGCGGAATCGCAATCGTTTTTTCGCGGGCTTGCGGCGATATTTTATTTAAGCAGTCATTTCGGAAATCTGCTTCATCCTGCGATTCGGCGTTGGTTTTCCGAATCCCTCAAAAATCAAAATCATCTCCTTGCAAAAATCATCAACGACTATATCCGGTATCCTTTCAAATATTTCGGGATTCTCGGAGGCGTGGGAGGAGTGTTGCAGATTATTTCAGGCATTTTGAAAAAACAACCCACCGAAATCGCGATGGCGAGTTGCGCGACGGTGGGGAATTTTGTTTTGGCGTTTCATTTTTCCAATCCGCAAAACGCCGTTCAACGCTTCATCAACAAGCATTCTTTCAAAGTCACCGGCGTTGTTTTCAATATCGGCTCGCTCTGCGCTATCGCCAACGGTTGGATTTACAAAGACCTCTTCATGCTTACCGCCGGCTTCCTCTACACCGCATGCAATATCGTCATCGGTATCACCAAAAGAAAACATGCCATTTGAGCCGATTTGACGTTTTTATCCGAACGACACATGGGGAATGGATGGAACAAAGTGGAAATACGGATGCAAATTCTCACGCGCGCGTTGTTTTTAAAAAATCATGGTCGCGCGCGATAGACGTGCGCTTAAGCAATGGTTTTGAGCGCATTCGCCAAGAAAAATACACCGCGCCGATTTCATCCCTCGTTGGTTTTGCTGGACATGCCGCGCTTATGTGGTCGGCGACTGATTCTGAAGCAAGTTCACTTTTTCGAGGATTAGGGGCGGGTTTATATATAGGGAGCCAAGCGCTTAATTTAGGGCATCCTATAGTTTCAAAATTGCATGCGTCTTTTGCTACAAACAACTCTTCAGCAATTCAGAGAGATTCGAGTTATCCTCGACGATACCTGCGCGAAACGTTTTATGATTACCTTAACTATCCTTTCAAATATTTTGCCAAACTTGGAATAGGGGGTTCTACGTCTATGCTGATGGATGGATTGATCAAGAGCAATGAAGGAGTCATCACGATGTCATTGGCTGGATTGGTGGGGAACAAAGTTCTGAATATGAAGCAAAGCCCAGTTCAGGAAACGGCTCACTCATTCAAGAAATATTATCGGCGTGGGCGTAATTTTATCGCAAAGCATCAATTCAAAATTACATGCGGCATGTTTCAAATCGGCGCGATTTCCGGCGCTATCAAAGGTTATCTTAGCGGCGATGCCGGCTTGTTTACCGCGTGCGCTTGTTATGCAGTATCCAATACGATGATTGGAATTACCCAAAGAAAAACCATACCCAGTATGGATGCTTACAGTGCGTCTGCGACAACGGTGCATCGTAAAAATGAAAAAGAAGTAAGGACGTGTTAACACTACCGGAAGGATGTCGACGCTAAAGACCTGAAGATGAACGTCTTAGATTGGTGAGCGAAACTGTATATTGCATTTAACTTTATATTTTAAAAAAAATCTTCTTTTTTCTCTTCACGCCACGCGCTGAACGACACATGAATAATAAAACAAACAGTAAGATAGGAGAAAAATATGAATAGAGTCAGCGGTATGGGAACAGGTAGTATTATAGGAACAGGACTTTGTAGGCATGATAATCCCAAACAGCCATCGCAAACGTCTGAAGAATCCGAAAAAATATTTCCATCAATAGAAGATAATAAAAAGAGTCCATGCGGGCTTTGCGATTCGCCGACTCCCGAATGCAAGCGTCAAAGAGACTAATCAAGACTTCACAGGTTTGTAGTGTTCCAATTTTGAAAATAAACTGTAGGCGCACGGCACGACGAAAAGCGTGAAAAGCGTGGAAATGAGCACGCCTCCGATAACGGTGACCGACATGGGGATGCGGCTTTCCGCGCCGGGGCCAAAAGCGAGCGCGGGGGGGAGCGCGGCGGCAATCGTAGCGCACGATGTCATCAAAATCGGACGCAATCGAATCGGCGCGGCGGTCAATAACGCTTCGCGCAGAGGCATGCCGTCTTCAAAACGTTTTTTGTTGGTAAATTCGACAAGCAAAATGGAATTTTTCTTTACGATGCCCATGAGCAAAATAATGCCGATCATGCTGTAGAGATTGAGGGATTGCCGCGAGATTAACAGAGCGAGAAACGCGCCGCTGATACTAAACGGCAACGCCAGCAGTACCGTGACCGGATGCAGGAAGCTGTTGAATTGAGCGCCGAGCACCATGTAAGCGACGATCACACCCATCGCCAGAGCGAAACCAAGACTGCCGAATGATTCTTTGAATGTTCGCGCGCCTCCGCCGAGCACTAGATGATAACCTTCCGGAAGAACTTCCTTTCCGATGCGTTCGGCGGCGTCGAGCGCGGAAGCTTGGGATTTTCCGGGTGCGACGTTGGCAAAAATAGAAATGGAACGTTCGCGATCGCGTCGCGTGATGGTTTGTAATGTTGAAGCTGTTTCGATGCGCGCCAAATCGCCGAGGTTGAGCAATTCGCCGTAGGCTGTGCGCACTTGAAGCGAGGCGATACTTTCCGGAGTGGCGCGTTCTTTCGCATCCAAACGTATGCGCACGTCGTAACGACGTCCGCCGTTGGTGAATTTTCCTTCGCGTATTCCTCCGATGGCGGCGTTGATGGTTTTGCCGATTTCATTCATATCCACGCCGGACGCCGCGCATTTTTCGCGATCGGGATACACGCGCACTTCGGGTTGGCCGAGGCGATAATCGGTATCGAGATCGATGACCAGTCCGGTTTCATTCATGCGTTTAATAATTTCCTGGCTGAGTTTATTGAGTTCATTCCATTCCGGTCCGCGAATATTAAATTCCACAGGAAAACCGCGTTGAGCGGTGAACCCTCGCAAGGAAAGGTCTTGCGCGAAAAATTTCATATCGGAAAGTTGCTTCACTTCCTTTCGGAAAAAATCCATGAACTCCGCTTGACTCATCTCGCGCTCGGATTTTGGTTTTAAGGTGATAAAAATCATGCCGGTATTGACTTCGCCGCCGCCGAATCCTCCGACGGACATAAAATAACGCTTCACGTCCGGGCGCGTCGCGAGCCACGCTTCCACGGGTTTGATTTTTTCGCTCGTGGCAGTGAGCGACGTGCCCACCGGCGCTTGAAAACGCGCCAAAAACATGCTCTGGTCTTGCGCGGGAATAAATTCTTTGTTCACAAAATACGCCAGCGTGAGCGATAACGCGAAAAGTCCCAAAGACGCGCACACCACCGTCCATCTCCAATTCAAACTCAAGTCCAGTAATCGGCGGTATACTCCGGCGACGCGTTCAAAAAGAATCGATGAATTTTCCTCCAATTTGGAGGGTTGAGCGCGGCGTTGGAGCAGTTGCGAACAGCGCATCGGCGTGAGCGTGATTGCTTCCAAGAGCGAGAGCGCCACCGCCGCGGAAATCGTCACGCCGAATTGGAAAAAGAATTTTCCGATAATTCCTTTCATAAACGCAACGGGTAGAAAAATCGCGATCACCGCCACCGATGCGGCGATGGCGGCGAATGTGATTTCGCGCGCGCCGTCGGTCGAAGCGTTGACGCGATCCTTGCCCATTTGAAAATGCCGCACGATATTTTCGAGCACCATGATGGCGTCGTCCACCACAATGCCGATCGCCAGCGCAAGCCCAAGGAGCGTAAACATATTGAGCGTGAATCCCATGAAATATAAAACCATGAAACTTCCGATGACCGACGTCGGAATGGACAAAAGCACGTTGAGCGTGGAATCCCATGTTCCTAAAAATAAAAAACACACCAGCGCTGTCACGATGGCCGATAAAATCAGCGCGAATTGAGTTTCGGAAATCGAATCTTTAATGAATGTTGTGCTGTCAAAATTGACGCCGATGCGAATGTCGTCCGGCAGGCGCTTGTTGATTTCATCCATGCGTTGCTTGACGCGCCTGCCGACTTCCACGGCATTTTCGCCGCGTTGTTTTTTAATTCCAAGACCGAGACCTGTTTGTCCTTGAATGCGCGCCAGTCGCCGGATGTCATTGAGTCCGTCTTCCACGCGCGCGATGTCTTTGATATGAATGGTCGTGTCGTAAATGGTTTTTCCGCCGCGTTGATCGATCAGAATATCGCCGATTTGTTCCGGCGTCATGCCTTCGCCCATACTGCGTAAATTCATTTCCTGTTGATTATTTTCGATCACACCCGCGGCGGTTTCGATGTGTTGAGCGGCGACGGCGTTTTGCACGTCCAAAATGGTTAGTTCATATTTTTTGAGTTTCTCATTGTCCACCCAAATGCGCAAATTCCTCTCTGAAAATCCGCCGAGCATGACTTCGCCCACGCCGGGCACAATTTGAAATTGATCCCGCAAATACAAATCCGCGTACACCACCAAATCATGAATCGACCGCGTGCTGGAAACGCCGAGCCACATAATCGGCTGATCATCCGGATTGGTTTTGCGAATCGTCGGAGGATCGACGTCTTCCGGCAATTTCACGGAACTAATCGCGGATTGAACCTCTTGCAATGCCGCATCGATGTTGCGATCAATGTCGAATTCCATCGTGATATTCGCGCTACCTTGGCGAATGCTCGAAGAAATTTCACGGATGCCTTGCACCGAAATAATTTCTTGCTCCAAGCGATCCACGATCTCCGCTTCCATCACTTCCGGCGCGGCGCCCGCCCATGTCACGCTGATATTGAGAACAGGAAAATCATAATCCGGCATCTGGCTGATTCCGAGGCGCGTCATCGATATCCATCCGAACGCAATCAATCCGCACATCAGCATCCACGCGAATACCGGACGCTTGATCGATAAATCCGAAAGCGTCACGGTTTTTCTCCTTGCGGTTGTTGAGAAATTCCCGAAGACACGATCAATTGCACCCAGTCGCGTTTGGCGAAAAGCCGCGCTTCCCATTCGTCGCGTTGCGCGTTGTAGAGCGAGCGCATGGCATTCAACACATCCAAATTATTCGCCATGCCGCGCGTGTAATCTTTCTTTTGTTCTCCCAGATTTTCCTCCGCCACGTTTTTGAGTTCGCTGAATCGCGCGAACTCCGCGGCAGACGCGATAAAATTATTATACGAAACCAAAATTTCTTTTTCCGCCGAGCGTTGAAGGCTGGAGAGATTTAATTCCTGTTGCCGCATGAGGGCTTCTTTTTCCCGAACTTTCGCTTCCGTCAAGCCGCCTTCAAAAATCGGCACGTCCACCGTCACGGCGACATTCCAATCCTTGTCGCTGTCCGGATCATTATAGAGAAAATAATTTCCCTCCAAATTCACCGACGGCCAATGCTCGCCTTTCGTCGCCGAGAGCAGGCCGCGCGCGGCGCGCAATTTTTGAATTTGCGCCAATACATCCGGTCGCTCGCCGGTGTGCGTCAGATACGTCTCGATATTTTCAACGCTCGGGAAAGCGTTTTTGTCTTCGAGTTTCCATTGTTCCGAAGGCAGATCGATTAAAAACGCAAGAAGTTCTTTCGATGCATTGCGCAATTTTTTTGTGCTTTCGATTACAGCGCGCGCGCCGGCCAAATCGGTGCGGGCGCTCAAAAGTTCGCTTTTGCGCGATTTTCCCAACTCCACGCGCTTTTCAAGTTCGGCAACGCGCTCCTGCAAAGCAGAATCCAGTTCCTGCAAAATTTTCAAATCTCCCTCGTATGCGAGCGTCTGATAAAATGCGTCGGCTACGTCGAGATAAAGCAACTGCCGCGCGCGTTGAAGCGAATAAAGCCCCGCTTCTTTATTCGCCGAAGCCGCCTGCGCCGCCGCGAATTCACGGAATCCATTAAAAATCGGTTGTTTGACATTGACGTAACTTTCCACCGTATCTTGATCGCCGAACATCCCGCGCTTGGAGTGCGATAAAATTTCATCCGAAAAAGTATCCGTGCCCTTGACGTGAATTTTTGGAAATAATCCGCTCACAGCCTGCCAGTATTGCGCTTCGGCGACGCGCACATCCTGTTCGCGCAATCCCAACGTCTCGCTCTTCGCGCTCGAAAGCTGGTAGCAATCATGCAAACTAAGCGTTTGGATGTCTTGCGCGGCGACAGCGCACGTCATCGCAGCAAAAAAAAGCATCATCATTTTAGGATAGACGTTCATCATGGCTTATTGTTTCGCGCCGTTGAGAAAAATTTCCACAATTTCTTCGGCTCGTAGGCGAGGGGGGAGCACCGAGGGATTCAGCATTTGCATCAACCCGTAAAAAAGCAGTTGTCCGTGCAACGCCGCCGCCAACATGCGCACATCCGTGTCCTTACGAAAAAATTCCTCCTTTACGCCCTGCTTTATAAAAGACTGAAACGCTTCAATGAGACGGCGACCTCTTTTTTGCAATTGAATGCCGCGAGGCGCTTCTTCTTTCGGAGCAAATGCCGCATGAAACGTCACCTTGCACAAATCTTGCCGTTTCTGCGCCATGCACAGCACCGCATCCACCATCTTCACCAATCGCTCCCGCCAATCCGCCGGCGCGGAAAATGCCTCACGTATGAGACGCATGCGTTCCTCAAATCCATACGACAAAATCGCCAAATAAAGCCCTTCTTTGTTCTTGAAATAATAATACAACACCGGCTTCGACGCTCCCGCTTTGCGCGCGATTTCATTCACCGACGCGCCGGCGTACCCCTTTTGCGCAAAAACTTTCGTTCCCGCTTCCATTAAGCGCTCGCGCAATGAACACGATTTCATTGTGCCATTATGAGCGTCTTTCGTTTTTCGTCAATTTAAAATTCTACCGAACGGTAGAATTGCGATGAAAAGTCGCATCGAGGAAATCTTTTTTTACATCGGCAGTTATTTTTCGCGCGAAAAATCCCCCCATCAGTAATACCATTAAAAATGCAAGTAGAGCGGCGGCGGCGACGTTTTTACACGAAATTTCAGCCTCAAAAGCATATTGAATGAGTTGTCGCGAGGCTTGTTCGGGAGTGTATTGAGAAAGATCGACGGCGGCGCGGCGAAAAACTTCGCTTTGTTCGTAAATATGATGCGCGCCAAATATGCCCACCGTAAGTATTAGAATCGCACAAATGAAAAATCCTATCCAAAGAAGAAAAAAAGGTTTATGAATCATTTTTTAGATTTCGAACGGTAAAATTTGGAAATCAAGTTTTGAAGACCTGAGCGAATATTCTTAAGTTGTGTCGTAAAGTTGGTTTCCCGATACATGGCGTAATCCATGCCTTCTTTTTGACAATATTGCTTGCGCGCTTCAATAGCGTGAAGTTGGCGCGTCACATATTCGACGGGAGATAGAGAGAGTTGTTCGCACACTTTGTCGAGCGTGTCGCGCATCTTTGGATCAAGATCGGAAATAATTTTTTGTGCTTTTACTTCGAAATTCATGCTCCAATAGCATGAGCAACTTGTTCGCATTGTGCAAGCGTATCCGAGTCGATAACTATCCCAATGGATAAGCCTCCGCTTTGAGCGGAGGAATCACGAAGTTTTACATTTTCTTGAGATTTCCTGAAAAAGCTTGTGAGACAAAGCAGTTGCCGTGAATTCATCAGAGACGTATCGCAAGTCGGCGGATCGAGCGAATGCTCTCTCCTTTACCTTCACATCCACCCAACGTGTCCTCACGAGCCGGGCGGCGTGGTGATCTTGTTTGCCACAGCGCAAGAGTACGCGCTCGCGGGGACGCGAGCTGACGCAGGAGGTTAAATTTTCAAAAAGCATCCACCCATCCAATCAAAATTTTTTTATCGCCATGAAGGATTCATCTACTCAGCCGCTCGCGTCCCCGCGAGCATGAAGCGTGAGGATGCGGCAGGCAAGGTCGCCACAGGTTGATGCCCATCACCCCTCCTCCATGCCATTTGCGCTCCGCGCATTTTTATGTTCGCTGTCGCGAAAACGCATTCCGCTTCGCGATGACACGTTGGGTGGGTGTGCTATTGAATGGCTCGCTAACGCTCGGCGAATCCGAATCAAAAACCTGTTGAACAGGTAAGAAGTAACCCAAACCGCTTTGAGCGGTTCTCCTTCAACCTCCCAGCTCTGCTGGGAGTAATTGATTTTGTGTTTTGACACTTTTTGAAGCGCCAACGGCGCGTGATAGATACAGCTAGGGCGAAGCCCTAGGTAAAAGAAAGAAATTCTTGAGCGCTGAAAGCGCGTGATAGAAATATCATTTAAAAATATTAAGGGGACTTCTTAAATATTCGCGTGAGGGCGCGTTGCGGATTGATTTTTGTCGCGAGCAAGGCGCGACAAGGGAGAATATTGAAATTAAATATTTGACCGAGGAGCAACACAGCTCGCGACAAAAATCAACGCAACCCTTCGGGCAACAAAGGCATAGCCTTTTTCTGCGTGCTTCGCACCTGAAGTGGAGAGATGTTTCATCCGCGCGAAGCGCAAGGAAAGCGACAGCGTCGCTGGCGGCGTTACTCGCTTGTCGGATATTTAATTTCAATATCCGACTGCGCTCGCGCCTTGCCATCCTCCGCAACTCCCTGTTGCGCGCCCCACTGGAATATTTAAGAAGTCCCCTTAAGTTATTTCACTATAATTACGCCCATGCTCGAAATGTGACAGTTGATTTTGATTGGAGAAGAGAAACCATACCGCTGGAAGCGTAGAGGTAACCCATCACATCGATGCCGCTAGCTTGTCCTGACATGAGAGCCGCGAAAAGATTTGCGACGTTACTTTGTGAAGTGCCATCCCAAGTGTCTTCTTCGATTTCGGTAAAGGCATCGGGATTGGCTTGAACAAGAGCGGCTGTCGTCATCGCACTGTAAACAAGGCTGGCGGAGCTAGTTTCGAAAAAACCCGAACCACCTTTGGCGTACAAGCTTTTCTTCGAAGTCAACAGCGATGAAACTGCATCCAACATAAGCCAACTCTCTATTATTTATATCGGCATACTTTTGTTGTTTTTAATAAAAAGAATAATTTTTAAATGCTTGCAATCAGGTAAATTACGATTTTTCTGCGAAGAAACTGTCGAGGCAAGTTTACACATTCACAGAAACTGTGCCTCTGCAATCATGACTTCGACAATTCTCACATCAGGTTGGGGATGGACGAGAAAAATTGGACAAGCCATGCTCGTTATTGAAGAACCCACGTCCGTCAAAGCGTGGAGTTTCAGAAATGCGCATTTTTGACGAGATAATAGGCGCATGCGGAGAGGATTGCGGAGCAGGGGATGGTGAGAATCCACGCCCAGACGATTCTACCGGCGACGCCCCATTTAACGGCGCTGAAGCGTTTGATGGAGCCGACGCCCACGATGGAGCCGGTAATGGTGTGCGTGGTGCTGACCGGAATGCCGAATGCGGAAGACATGAAGAGCGTTATCGAAGCACCGAGTTCGGCGCAAAAACCGTCGATAGGTTTGAGTTTGGTGACTTTTTGCCCCATGGTTTTCACAATACGCCAACCGCCGCACATAGTGCCCACCGCAATCGCGGCGTGACACGAAATCACAACCCAAAACGGCACATAAAATGTCTTTCCTAATAACCCTGCGCTGAAAAGCAAACTCGCGATAATGCCCATCGTTTTTTGCGCGTCGTTGCCTCCGTGACCAAGGCTATAGAGCGCCGCCGAGATGAGTTGTCCTTTACGAAAAAGATGCTCAACCTTGGACGGTGTGCTTTTTCTGAAAAGTCCGTACACAACCAATCCTAAAATCAAACCCAACGAAAGCCCCACGATGGGCGATACGAAAATAAATATCAGCGTTTTAAAAATTCCTTTCCACACGAGCGGAGCCGTGCCGGCTTTTGCAAGTGCGGCGCCAATCATGCCGCCGATGAGCGCATGCGAAGAACTTGTGGGCAAGCCAAAGTACCATGTGATGAGATTCCAACCGCATGCGCCCACGAGCACGCCGAAAATCACCATTTGATCCACGACGGCGATATCGATGATGCCTTTGCCGATGGTGTTGGCCACGTGAAGCCCGAAAAAAAGAAACGCCACAAAATTAAAAAACGCCGCCCAGAGCACCGCATAACGCGGCGAGAGCACGCGCGTGGAAACGGTCGTGGCAATCGAATTTGCCGCGTCGTGAAATCCGTTCAAAAAATCAAACGTCAACGCCAAAAGAATTAAAAAAATAATCCCTATTGTCATAGGTTAAGACTGTTTAACCAAAATCGATTCCACCAGATGCGCGACGTCTTCGCAAATATCGGTCACTTCTTCGGCGTCGATGTAAATGTCTTTCCACTTAATGACTTCGATGGGGTCTTTGACAGTTTCAAATAGTTCCGCCAGAACGCCGTCGCGCATGTCGTCGCCGATATTCTCCAAGCGATTGACTTCCACAAAAGCTTCCATCACCGAATCCGAATTTTTCATCGCGCGCAAGCCTTTCATCGTCGCCGCTACGGCAATCACGGATTGCTCGATGATCCCAGCAAATTGAATGAGATTTTTGTTGCCGCCTGAAATGCGATACACTTTGAGACGATTCACAATGGAGTCGATCATATCCACGATGTTGTCCAGTTCTTTGGTCAGCGCGTAAATATCCTCGCGATCAAACGGCGTGATAAACGTTTTATTGAGTTGCGCGATAATCGAGTGCGTCACTTTATCGGCGCGATGCTCAATGTCCTCGATTTCGCGGTAAGAAGCTTCTGTGAGCAGTCCTTCGGTTGCGGCAATTTCTTTGAATTTTTTAGCGGCTTCGAGCGCGAAACCGACTTGTTGCTCAAACAAATTAAAAAAATCAAATTCCTTAGGCAAAAATTTGGAAAGTAACATAGTTCTTCCTTATGACAGACTCATGAAAAATTACAAAAAGAAAAATCAGGGACGAGTAGGGTGATGCAAAAAGTCCAAGGCGGTATGCCAGTATTCCGTGTTGGGCGAAAAATCAAAGCCGTCGTGATCAATATCGGGAACGATATGCAGTTTTTTTATTCCGTCATATTTTTCGTAGAGTCTTTTTCCAAGAATAGGGGGGGAAGTGACATCGTTACCGGCAAGCAGAAAGAAAACATGTCCTCGATATTTTGCCAAAGCGAGATAAGAATCATAGCGTTCGACGATTAGCGATTTAATCGGGAAAAGCGGATAGTGGTAAAAAGCAGCGTCGCCGAGGGTATCGAAGGGCGCAACCATCAAAAGTCCGGCGATATTATCAGGAAAATGCGCGCAGATTTGAGCCCCCACAGCGGCACCCAGGGATTCACCAATAATAAAAATCGGAAGATTGTTTTGCTTTAAAAGATTTGCGCTTTCAAGAGCGGCGGCGGTGATCGTTTTTTCGTGAGGCTTGCCTTTTCTTGCGCCGAAACCGGGATATTCCAAAAGATACGTATTGGCTTTACCGTTGTGAAATTTTTCGAGCAGAGGAACAAAATAAGTGCGGTCGAGCGTCATGCCGAAACGTCCCGGCAAAATCAGATAAGAGCATTCTGCTTGGTTATTTTCGCGTTTCCATCCGATGAGTTCGTTTTTTTCGTTTTTCCACGCGGAAAAACCGCTCAACGAAGCACGGGCTTCCAAGCGACTGAGACTTTCCCATCGCGGCTGATATAAAAATTTGCCCGGAGTAAACGCCAGACAGGAAAACATCACAAGATATGCCGCAACAGCGCAGGCAATGATAATGAATAAAAAAGTATTCATTGAAAAAAACTGGGCGGAAGTGGATTCGAACCACTGAAGGCAAAGCCAGCAGATTTACAGTCTGCCCTCGTTGGCCACTTGAGTATCCGCCCGTGTAAGGGAGTAATTAAATCAAACTGTACGAAAGCGTCAAGATTTGACCCCAATTTTTAATAGAAAACATTAAATTCACTTTTAGATATGTATCTATTCTCCAAATCAACATTGACCCGTATGGTTTTTTATCTTTTGCTATAGCGATGCGAAAAAATAATTCTTCGGTTTTAGTTTTAGGGAGTATGGCGATCGACGACGTTGCGACGCCGTCGGTTCAAAAGAAAAATCTGCTGGGAGGCTCGTCGTCGTTTGCCTCCGTGGCGGCGAGTTTTTTTATCGAACCGCGCTTGGTGGGAATTGTCGGCAACGATTTTCCAAAAAAATACATCGAGTTATTCAAAAAGAGAAAAGTGGATTTGCGGGGATTGGAAATTGCAGACGGACTGACATTTCGTTGGTCGGGGATTTATGAGAAAAACATGAATAATCGCAGAACGCTGTCGATTGCGCTCAATGTGTTTGAACATTTTAATCCAAAATTGCCGACGACGTATCGCGAAACGCCTTATGTGTTGCTGGGGAATATCGCGCCGTCGCTTCAATTGCGTGTTTTGGAGCAAATGAAAAAACCGGCATTTATCGCCGCCGATACCATGGATTTGTGGATCGATACCGCGCGCGCCGATTTAATGAAATTATTGCGAAAAATCGATCTGTTGATTCTGAACGACAGCGAAGCGCTCTCGCTCTCCGGCGAACCGAATCTTGTTCGCGCCGCACGTTGGCTAAAAAAACAAGGGCCGCGTTATGTCGCCATCAAAAAAGGCGAGCACGGTTGTTTTCTTTCGGGGAGTAACGAGCATTTTGCTGTGCCTGCGATTCCTCTGGAAAAAGTCGTCGATCCCACCGGCGCGGGGGATACCTTTGCCGGCGCGCTTGTGGGATATTTGGCTTCGACGGGTAAAACCGATTTCAACTCGCTCAAAAAAGCCGTCGTCGAAGGCACGATCATGGCTTCTTTTACAGTCGAAGATTTTAGCCTCAATCGCCTTCCTCATCTCTCTCGCTCCGAACACGCCAAACGCAAAAACCTCCTCCGAAAATTAACGCAATATTGAGGACGAGGCGGGCGAGTTTTCGCAACGCGCGTAAAGAACGACAAAAGATTGAATATAAGCTGGCAAGGAAGTGGCGGATCATCTAATTTCTATTGTCGATTCTCGCTTTTCTTTTTGAGGGCCTGTGGCGAAATTGGCAGACGCGACAGACTTAGGATCTGTTGGGGTAACCCATGGAGGTTCGAGTCCTCTCAGGCCCACATTTAAAAACGCAAAAAGGTTGCTTCTCTGGCCAGATGCAGTAAGAAAGATAATCTTTCATGAGTACACCGGAAGCATCCCGCCAAGCCGCGGAAATGATTATCGAACAATCCAAAGACATGGTGGCCGCGCCGCCGGTGGTGTTCAAATTGATGGGATTACTCAAAAGACCCAATGTTCACAACCAAGATGTAATCGATATCATTCGTTATGACGAAAATCTCACCGCTAAACTTCTGAAACTTTGTAACACTGCATTTTTTCGCGCTTCCGTGCCGGTGGATTCTGTGGATCAGGCGATTTTGCGTCTCGGTAATTCCAACATCTTGGGCATTGTTGCCGCGTTGAGCATCGATGCAAAAAGCAAAAACAAGCAAGCCTCCTACATGAATCCCTACGCGATTTGGCGTCAATCCGTCACGGCCTCCATCGCCGCCAAGCATCTTTCCGAGCAATGTAGAAACTCGCAAGTCCCCACAGATTTGGCTTTCACGGCCGGTCTTTTACACAATATCGGCATGGTCGTTCTCAACGCATGTCCCTCAGAGGACATCGCCAAAATTATCCCGCTTGCCCAAGAGAAAAAAATTTCGCTGATCGAAGCTGAACGCGAGCTTCTTCAAACCGATCACGCCGAAATTGGCGGTCTATTAGTGGAGCGATGGCAGTTGCCTAGCAACATTGTCGAAGCCGTCAAATATCAGCACATTCCCGACCAATCCCAAAATCCTCTCGCCAGTCTCTGTCATCTCGCATCGATCTGCGCGCATGTTAGCATTGGCACGTATCCGAGCGAACAACTCATGGATTTTGTGTATCCTTCTGTTCTATCTACTCTGGGCATCGATGAAACCAGTATTCGCGCCACGCTTCAAACCATCCAAGACGAGTCTTCGCGTATCGAAGCCTTTATGATGGTGGCGTGATTGTTCACGGAACGGGAACACCTTGGAGCAATAAAGTCACCAGATTTTCCGTCGTCATATTCTCCACTTCGGCTTCATAAGACAAAATCAAACGATGGCGGAGCACGTCGGGAGCCACGGCTTTGACATCTTCAGGTGTGACATAGCCGCGTTTATTTAAAAAAGCATAAGCTTTTGAAGCGAGCGCCAGATTGATCGTTGCGCGTGGCGAAGCGCCGTAGCGCAAGTAACTTTTGAGATTGCCTCCGGGCGAACGCGTCGTTCGAACGAGCTGAATAATGTAACGTTTAATATGTGGATCGATGTAAATTTTTTCCACCAATTGGCGCAGAGAAGCGATTTTTTCGAGCGGCATCACGGATGAACGCGTCGACGGTCGCCCCACGTGTCCAACCAAATCGAGTATCTCCTCTTCTTCATTCGCGCTGGGATACGTCACCATCACTTTGAGCATGAAACGATCGACTTGCGCTTCCGCCAAAGGATACGTGCCGTGTTGCTCAATCGGATTTTCCGTCGCAAAAACAATAAACGGTTCCGGCAAGGGCAGGGTGGTGTCGCCGATGGTGACCTGCGCCTCTTGCATGGCTTCCAGCAGAGCACTCTGAACTTTTGCCGGCGCGCGATTGATTTCATCCGCCAAAACAAAATGTGCGAAAATAGGTCCTTGGCGAATGCTGTATGAATTTTCTTTCGGATTATAAATCATCGTGCCCACGATATCCGACGGCAATAAATCCGGTGTAAATTGAATGCGCTGAAATTGCGCGGAAAAACATCCGGCAAGCGCTTTCACCACAGAAGTTTTTGCCAACCCCGGCACGCCTTCCACAAGTACATGTCCGCCCGTGAGAATTCCAATCAGCATGCGATCAATGAGATACGCTTGCCCAATAATACTTTTGCCGATTTCAGTTTTGAGATCGTCGATGCCGATATTCACCGCGCGCACTTCGGCGTTCAACTGCTCGACATTGGGAGGAATGATCATTTAAATTTTTTTAGACAGAATTAACAGAATTTCTACAGAATTATTGCTCCGCGCCCTTTTACCCATTTAACCACGGAAAACACTGATTTTTTGCCCCGACTTTGTCGGGGCTAAATATCCGTGATATCCGTGTCATCTGTGGTTAAAAAGGGAAAGGGGTACGGAGTAATCCTTTTCATTCTGTTAATTCTGTCAAAAAAAATTTATAATTTCATCAATTCTTCCGCGATTTGGACGGCATTCCACGCCGCGCCTTTGAGCAATTGATCGCCGCTGACAAATAACGCCAGCGTTTTCGGATCGTTCAAATCCTGACGGATGCGCCCAACCAGCACTTCGAGTTTGCCGGTGGCTTCCAGAGGCATGGGAAAATGCCCGGCTTTTACATCGTCCACCACAATCACTCCCTGTGCTTTCTCCAAAATTTTTCGCGCTTCATCCGCGGTGATTTCGCGCTCGAATTGAATCACTATCGACTCACTGTGCGCGCGCAAGACTGGCACGCGGACGCATGTAGGCAAAATATCCAGTTCAGGCTCATGAAACATTTTGCGCGTTTCTTCGACGACTTTATTTTCTTCCTCATTGTAGCCGTTGGCGCCGACAGGCGTGTTGTGCGAAAAAACATTAAAGGCAATTTGATGCGGAAAGACTTTTTTTGTAATCGGTTTTCCTTCCGCAAATTCTTTGACCTGATCCTCCAATTCGCGCATGGCTTTTGCGCCTGCGCCGCTGGCGGATTGATACGTGGAAACAACGATTTTTTTTATTTTTGCGGCTTTGTGCAATGGGTACAGCGGCACGCCGAGAATGGCGGCGGTGCAATTGGGATTGGCGATAACGCCTTGGTGTTTGAGCAAATCCTCGCGATTGATTTCCGGCACCACGAGAGGAACTTCCGGCATCATGCGAAACGCCGAGGAATTATCCACCACGATCGCCCCCGCTCGCACGGCAAGTGGCACAAATTCACGCGAACGCCCAGCTCCCGCGCTGAAAAATGCAACGTCGATACCTTCAAAACTATCCGCTTTGAGTTCCTGTACCTCGTGCGCCTTGCCTTTAAATTCTAACTTTTTCCCAACCGAACGCGCCGATGCCAGCAAACGCAATTTTCCTACAGGAAAATTGCGCCGCTCCATCACTCTCAAAATCTCAATGCCCACCGCCCCCGTCGCCCCCACAATCGCAACGCTCAAATTCTCTTTTTTCAAACCTTTCATTGAACCTAAAAGCCTAATTAAAGATTATTTTCTTTCAAGTTTCTTGTATTTGACATTTTAAATGCCACATGGTACATTTAAATGGTATTATGAAAGTTTTAACCTCTTCCGTTAACGTGGATAAGGCAGGACGCATTGTGTTGCCTAAAAAAATCCGCGATCTTTTTAATTGGACTCAGGGCTCATCTTTGGAAATCACCATTCGGGATCACTCTCTTTTGCTTTCGACCGCTGAGGCATCCACTCCTCTAAAACAAAAAGACAAATTATGGATTCATCAGGGCAAACCGACTCAAGATATTCTCAAAGCGGTGGAGCAACAGAGAATTAAAAGAATGCGTCACGTCGCCGGATTGTGATATGCGTGTTTTTTTTGATACTTCCGTGTTGGTTGCCGCATCGATTCAAAAGCACCCTCATTTTCCAAGGGCTTTTGGCGCTATGAAGCAAGTGGCTCAAAAGCGCGCTCAGGGTTTTGTTTCGGCGCATAGTTTGGCTGAAACGTATTCCACCTTGACCGCGTTGCCTTTGGCTCCTCGGATTCATCCCATGGAAGCCAAGCGCATCATTGTTGAAAATATTCTAAAATATTTTCGCGTGATTTCTCTTTCTTCCAGAGATTATCGAAGCGTGATTTCATATCTTGCGCAGCAAGGTTTCACAAGTGGCGCTATTTACGATGCTTTATTGATTCGATGTGCGGAAAAGAAATCGTGCGCGTACGTTTACACTTTTAATGTGGAACATTTTCAAAGAATCGCGCCTGCGCTAAGCGAAAAAATTGTCGCGCCTTAGCCGTTTTTCAACAGACTGTTAGGCTGGAAAATAATCCAAAGCAACAGGGCGATTTCTTTGAATTTGATGAATGGTTTTTCACTCTGAAAATCTCGTGCCTAATACGGTATTATACACTGTTTGCACATCCTGGCGAAGTTTCTTGAGCGGTTAATTGTACAAAGCCCGGATGCATCACAATAATGGGGGCACGCAAATGTCGGGCAAATTTGAATGCTTCCGCAAGCAAGAGGGATGATTGGACTGAATTCCTTTCGCAGGGATTAAAACCGTGTCCTCCATGCGGCGCGTGAATCACTAACATGGTGCCGGCTTTTCCAATCTTTTGTAGGCATGTTTTTAATTGCCAAGCGATCGTAGGAATGTCATCGGCAAATAATCGATGAACGCCCAATTCCAAATAATTAGTCGATTCCAAAAAATGCGGCAACAAGGCAAATTCTCCATGCTTCACGAGTGTTTTGCCGCCGATGTGCAGAATGCGTTGTTGGTGGCATGCTTTCATGGAGCATGGATCAAGAATCGTATGTTAATTGGCGCAAAAACTTGGTGTAATCTTGCTGATTTTCGAAGGAAAATCTTTTGACGATCTCTCCTTGTGAATTTGCGAAATAGATGCCTTGATCTCCCTGATTGATCCGCTCATGAATAATAGGACCTTGATAATAGGAGCACTGCTGTCCGGCGATGAGGTCTTCCAGTTCCAAGGAGATAGCATTTCCATCGCTCGATGAAATGACAATTTCCTCGGATGCTGTTTTTTTCTCGATGGTGTTTCCTACGAAAGAGACGCTTCCCAAGGATTTTCCTGATTTATTCAAAGCCATGCTGACTTTTACCCCGTTGATTGAATCGACGTTCATATTTAATCAATGGGAGATACCTCCAAACCGTCAAGGGGATTTGCTTAATTATTACTTATTGATAATAAGTAATTTGCATCTCAACCTAGATTCAATAAACGTATTTTCAGTCTTTTACGCCGTACTCATTAAGTTTGCGGTGAAGGGTGCGGCGGGAGATGCCGAGGAGTTTGGCGGCGTCGGTGCGGTTGTTGTTGGATTTTTCGAGGGCGCGGAAGATGAGATTTTTTTCCACGTCGTCGAGTTTGAAAGTATCGCTCCAAGCGGCTTTGCCGTGGCCATCAAATCCGCGCAAGGCGGGCGGCAAATCTTTGAGCGCTACAATTTCTCCTTTGCTCAAAACGACGCCGTGTTCCACGGCGGTACGAAGTTCGCGGACATTGCCGGGCCAATCGTAATTTAAAAATATTTTTTCCACTTGCGGCTCAAGCGTCATCGAAGGCTTGCCGTTTTCTTTGCAGAATTCTTTCAAGAACGCCTGCGTCAAAAGCGGAATGTCCTCGCGGCGTTCGCGCAAAGGCGGCATGGAAATTTTGACCACGTGGATACGGTAAAATAAATCTTCGCGAAATTTTTCTTCTTTGACCATGGTTTCCAGATTTTTATTCGTAGCGGCGATCAAGCGCGCATCGACTTCGATTTGCTGGTTGCCGCCGACTCGCTCGAATTTGCGTTCGCCGAGCACGCGCAAAAGTTTGACTTGCACGGAAGCATCGATCTCGCCGATTTCGTCGAGAAAAATCGTTCCTTTGTCGGCTTGTTCGAAACGCCCGATGCGCCGTTCCATCGCGCCGGTGAAAGCGCCTTTTTCGTGGCCGAAAAGTTCGCTTTCGAGAAGTTGCGGCGAAAGCGCGGCACAGTGCACCGCCACAAACGCTTTATTTTTGCGCGGACTCAATTGATGAATGGCTTTTGCGACAAGTTCCTTGCCTGTGCCGCTTTCGCCTTCGATGAGAACAGTGGCGCGCGAATCGGCGACCTGACGAATGACATCAAAAATTTCCATCATGCGAGGCGAACTGCCGATGAGATTTTCCAGCCCGAATTTTTTGTCCAATTCTTCGCGCAGGTTTTTATTTTCCTGTTCGGTGTTTTTACTTTTGACGGCGCGCAGAAGCAACATTTCCAGTTTGTCTATATTTAGAGGTTTGGTGACGTAATCGTACGCGCCGCGCCGCATGGCTTGAACGGCCGTATCGACCGCGCCGTACGCCGTCATCATCACGCACACCGGCGGCTTGCTTAAGCCTTGGCATTTTTCGAGCAATTTCATGCCGTCGTCGCCGCCCGGCATGCGCAAATCGGTCAACACCACGTCGATAGATTCGACATCCAATACATTCAACGCACCCTCGACGCTTTCCGCCAAGTACACCTCAAAATGATTTTCCATCGCCCGGCGCAATCCATCGCGCGTAGGCTTTTCATCATCCACTATTAATAAAGTTGGTTTTTCCTGCTTCATGAGTGGGACAATTTAGCGCAAGAGAGACGTTTTGGCAATACCGCCATAATTTCATGGATTTTTTGAATTTTTTAGGTAATCTTTCCGTTTATGCCAGCCAAGACGATTCAAAAGATGAGGGATGACCCCGTGAAACAATTCTCCCTTTTCCTCGAAAACCGAGTCGGAAAATTTTTGGATATCATCAGCCTGCTCAAAAAACACGAAACTCACGTGCTGGCGGTCAATGTGGTTGATACCAGCGACAGTTCGATTGTCAGACTTGTTTTGGATGACCCCGATCGCGGCCGCGCGCTTTTTCAGGAACATTATATTCCGTTTATCGAATCCGATATGCTCGTGGTGGAAATGGACGCCATTACCGATTTCGAAACCATTCTCAATGTGCTCCTGCAAGCCGAAATCAACATCATGTATACCTACTCTTTCCTTGGCCGCCCCAAAGGCAAGCCGGCTCTTGCCTTTAGCATGGATGATCCCGAATGCGCCGTTCACGCGCTTCTTCAGCATCACTTCAAAATCCTTCATCAACGCGATATCTCGCGATAAATCTTGAGGCATTGTTTTTATTCATTGCTTGGCGATGAAAATGAAAAGCGTTAGGATGCCGACTTCATGCCATTGATCATAGGTATTGGATTGTTGTTTTTCGCGTTGTCGCCGGCGTTGGCTCAACAGGAAAATACGGCGGAGGTAACGCTCACGGGATTGAGGCCGTCCGAAGAAGATTTATTCCAGCAAGCAGTCGAACAGCAACGTTGGGCAAAATACGCTTTGGCCATTCAATTATTCACAGACCTCTTGCGTTTTTATCCCGAAGGCAAAAACACTGAGGAAGCGATTTATTGCGTGGCGGAATCGTATCGCGCTTTGGGGCGATTCGACGACGCTTTTGCGGCGCTCAAGTTAATGCGCGAAAAATTTCCGCAAGGCGTTTGGACGGAGCCGTCATGGCTTTTGGAGGGAGAAATTTTGGCCGCAGACCAAAAATGGGAAGCCTCCATGCAAGCTCTGAAAAAAGTTTTACCGTCTTCAAAAGCCGCTCTCCAAGTGCGCGCGCTTTATTTGATGATTTTGGCGAAAGATAATTTGGGAACTTTATCCAGCGCCCGGCCCGAGCTGGAAAAATTGTCGTCGATGGCCAAGGATAATCCGTTTTTGGATTTTGCAAAAATGAAAATGGGAGTTTTGGAAGCCGAAGCGGGGCATGCCGACGCGGCGTTGGCGCTTTTTAAAGAAACTTTGGGGCATACTAACGACGCTTTGTTGCGCGCCGAAGCCGCGGTGCGCGCGGGGAATTTGTCTTACGCACAAAATCAATATAAGAAGGCGTTAGGATTTTACGAAGTAGTGCGTCATATCGATGCGCCGGATTTTTGGAAGGAATTGACGCATCTGGGTTTGTTGCAGACAAATTTCAGTTTGGGCGATTACGAAGCCGTAGTCAAAATTTTCAATGAAGTGCGCCCTCAATTTCCTCCCAAGGCTCGGGCGCAGGTGTTTTTCTTGGCGGCGGAATCGTATCGCTTGCTCAAAAAAAATAAAGAAGCGTTGGAGACTTACGAATTTCTTCTGAAAGAATTTCCCGAATCGGAAACTGCGGAGCCTAGCGCGTGGGCGCGGTTGCTTTTGCTGGAAAAAGACCCGAGGCTTTTGGACGCTACCGCCGCCTTTATCGCGAAATACCCTCAATCGGAGCGCTTGCCTTATGCACAACTCATGCGCGCCGACGCTTTTTTTGCCAAAGAACAATATGCCACGTGCGCGCCAATGTACGCTCTGGCGGCGGAACATTCTGCGATTCAAAAACTCGATCCGTTGATTTATTCCATGATGTTATTTCGTTGGGGATATTCGGCGTATTTTTCCAAAAATTTCACCAAGGCGGCGGAAATCTTAAAAAAATTTCTAGAGCAAAAAGCGCAACATTTGCTGACCACGACCGCGTTGTGGCTTTTGAGTCAAAGCTTGCAGGCGACTCAAGAAAATGCCGAAGCGCAAAATGTTTTAGAAAAATTACTGCGGAAGGAAGAAGCATTTCCTCAGCGCGAGCAGGCTTTGTGGCAATCCTCCATGCTGGCGATCCACACAAAAGATTTCGCGCTCGCGCAAACGCGTTTGGAATCGTTATTGAAGCAATATCCCGAGACCGCGCATGTGGCCGAGGCGCATTATTGGCTCGCGCATGCCTTGTGCCAACAAAAATGCGATGCGGATTCCGTCGCACATTGGCAAAAAGCGCGCGTACTCAAACCGGATGTGTATTCCGAATCCTCTTCGCAACAGCTCATTCGCGTTTTTTTGGAATCTAAAGATTTGACCAATCTCACGGAAGAAGTGCGGCGTTACGACGACTGGCGCGCGCGGCACGCGAACGCTTCGCCCGTGGCGCTCGATGTCATCGAATGGATCGCGCAAAATTTGGCGCAGACCTTGCATCCCTCGCAGGCGGAAACTTATTTTCGACGCGTTTTGGCAGAAAGCGAAGACACTTCTCAGCGCCAGCGCGCGCAATTGGGGTTGGCCATGCTTTTGTCGAAAGTGCAAAATTGGGGCGGCGCGATTCGCGAATGGAAAATTTATCGCGTCAATTTTCCCACGGAAGCCAATCGTAGCGCCATCTTGGAATATTTGGCGCAAGCCTATATCGGCGCGGCGGAATTTAACGAAGCTCAAACGCTCGCGGAACAAATCTTACAACAGAATCCCGAGGGAGAATTTAATGCGCGCGCCCGTATGCTTTTGGGCGAAATCGCTTTTGCCAAACATAACTACGACGAAGCCGCAAAAATCTTTTCCGCCGTGGCGCTCTTGATTCAACATCCTGAAATCACTCCGCGCGCGCAACAACGCGCCGCAGATGCGCAAAAAGCAGGCAAACGTTAATCATGAATAGTCTCTACTTCAAAGGCGGTGAATTGAGCATTCTCAAATACTCTGCGAGTGTGCCCAAAATTTTTGAGCGATTCTTCAAAAGGTTGAGGACGTCGCGTGTGAAAAATAATCAAAAAAGATTTTCCTCCCATTTCCGGAGCCAGTGTGCCGTCTTGAAAAAATGCTACGAGTTCTCGAGTGCGCTGATCAACATTAGGCGAGGTGTAAGTGTGTGCTTTCCATGAACGATAAGGGGTATAAGCGGTGGTATAATAGGTGATGCGGTCGTCTTCGCAGATAAGAATCTCCCCGTTGGAAGAACGTTGCGCCAGCCAATCGATCAGTTGTTTTTCCGTGGGCATCCAAAAAAAACCGTGTACTTCGTAAGAACTTGCGGAAGAAAGCACCATCGCGCGAAATGAATTCAGAGAAATCCAAAGCAGGTTATCCGATAAGAATAGCACAGAAAAAGGAATCCATAAAAATTTTTGCCACGATGTATGTTTGTGAAAATAGTTTAATAAAGCCACAAGAGATTCCGCGCCCAAGAGAAAAAGCGAACTCCATATATACCCGCGCGCAAAATGAATCGGTTGATGCGGCGCAACGAAAAGTTCATGTTTGGCCAACGCAAAAGAAACTAAAAACCAGATGAAGAAAAGTCGGTTGTGCGTTTTTTGAAAAAATGTTTGCGCCAATTTGATGTTGCGAACGGAATAAAAAGCCAAACTTCCAACCAAAATATATGCCGGAATGAATGCTTTGGCCTCAAGTAGCCAATCCAGTGTCCATTGCCGGTAAATCGCGCGATGTTCTTCGAATTGATTGAGAAAAAATAAATAGTAAAAAAGATGCGCCGCTAGCAGACATGCAAGAAATGTTACATAATAAGAAGAGACAATCCGACGTTTGACGACAAGGCGTTCCATGATTCCCCAAGCAAATAAAATACAAATCAATTGCAGTCCGCTGAATGGTTGACTCATGGATAAGAGAGTGGTGGTCGCCGCCGACCACCAAATTTTATTGCGAAGGATCAATAGAATCGTTCCAAAAAATAATAAGTGATAATAGGCTTCCGTCGGGAAGATTAAATTTCTTCCCAAATTCAAAAACCACCATCCTAGGGCGGGTTCGTGCTCAAAAATCTTCCCCCACGCTTCGGCGAAAGTCTGCCCTATGAAAATATTTTGAAAAAAACCGCAAATCGCCAGTAATCCGCCGCCCCATATAAAAAGAAGGAAACCCAGATTTTGAGCAAAAGAGCCAAAGCCAATGATTTTTTCATATAGAGCGATATAGATGCGCACACAAACTACCGCGCTGACAAACCCAAATAAAAGATAAGTTGTTCCCGGAGCAAAAGGCAGAAATTGATGCAAAATGCCCAATAAAAAAATATGAGGCTGAAAATATATATGCGGCGCATCGGCGTCGACGCTAAAGGGATTGTTATAAAAAAGATGGAATCCTTCGTCAAAATGCTGACGTCCAAAGGCCATGTAAGAGAGTTGATCGTATTGAATGAAGCCGGTGGAATAAAATCCTAATTTAGTTGGAATATAAAAATGCGCAAAATAAAACAAAAAAATCGGTAGCAAACATGCGATGCTCCATAGCCACCGCTTCCATTCCGGATGGATATCTTTAAGTCGGATCATAGATATTTTTTAGAGGGATGATTGACAGAACGTTGAGTTTGAATATATAACAATAAAAAGGTTTTTATCAAATGAATCAATTGCTCAGAGCAGGAATGGTGTTCGCATTAGTGTGGTCGGGGATTTCGGCATTTCGCGCGGCGCTGAATCGTATCGAAGAAGAAGAATTGGCTCGTCACGGGGCAGGGGAATCCGATTATCAGCGTCAGCACGTCGAAAAATCCAAAAAAATCGCCGCACAAGGCGATTGAAGCTTATGCGTATCGGCGTTTTGGCCGATAGTCACGACCATTTGCCGAAAAAGGTCGCGGAGGCTTTTGCCGATGTCGATGAAATATGGCATTTGGGCGATGTTTGCTCGTCGGCGATTTTAGCCCACTTTGACAACATACCTGTTTTGGTTGTACGCGGGAATTGCGATTCCGAGGCGTGGCCTCTAAGTTTAAAGCTCGAACGAGAGGGAATGCGTTTTTTGCTCATGCATGTCGAACCGATGGAAATTCCGGAAGATGTGAATGTGATTTTGCACGGTCATACACATGTGCCTCGGGACGAAACAATTCAAGGTGTCAGAATTCTTAATCCCGGCGCAGTCTCCAAGCCGAGACATGGAACAACTTCAAGTGTGGCTTTGCTCGAAATTGAGAATGGCACAGTCAAGCATTGGCATTCGATTAAACTTTAATGCGTGATTTTTTATCGAGATGCCTTATAAGAAGAATCTGACTTTAAAATCGTATTTTTTCCGACGAATTCAAGATCGAGAAACTTAGTAATCTGCTTCGGCTTAATGAGAATAAAAAACAAGGAGAGCGCTTATGAACTTGTGGCAAAATGCAAATTTGAAGAAAAAAATGATTCTTAGTTTTATTGGTGTTGCGGTCATTACACTGATTGTTGGGATTGTAGGTTTTGTAAACAGTTCAAGATTGGGAGGGCGTGTTGTAGAGGTTGGAGAAGTTCATCTGCCAGGGATGGAACAGTTATTAACAATGGAAAGTTCTTTAGAATCTTTACGGGTCGCGCAACGTACGCTTCTGAATCCGGCGCTGAATGCAAAAGATCGAAACCGTCAATGGTCTAACATTGAGAAATGTAAAAAACAACGCAACGAGGTGGAGGCGGCTTACGAAAAATTTATTCAATCAGACATCGAAAAAGAAAAATGGGAAAAATTTAAAAGCGGGTTAGCGCAGTGGAAGAACAAGAATGAAGAGTTTTTTGCATCGGCGAAGGAGTTGGAAAAACTCGGCATATTGAATCCTCAGGAATTATTGAGAAATGTAGAGGGCTTTAGAGGCGATCATTATGCCGCCATGGTCAAGGCTGTTCAGCAGATTAATGGTGGTAAAACTTATACAGGCGGAACCGATGCCGCTTTGTGTCAATATGGAAAATGGACGAGCGCTCCAGATACCACAAATCCGGTAATTCATCAGGTGATTCAAGACGCCAAAAAAGCGCACGAAAATTTTCATGCGTCTGTTGAAAAAATTCAGAGGCATTTGAGTCAAGGAGCCAAGCAGGATGCGGAAAAGGTTTTTAGAGAAAATATGCTCTCCGAGGGAGAAGAAGTGATGGGATCGTTTGGTAAGATTATTGGAGAGGCCGAACGCGCGGCAGATTTGTATTCAAAGATGATTCAACTGGCCATGGTGGATTGCGTAGAAAAACAAAAAGTGGCTTTGGAATCCTTACAGGATTTGATTCAATATAAAAAAAACTTGGCTGGTTCTGCACTGCATTCAGCGGCGACCGATGCAGTCGCCAGCAAAAGTATTTCGATGGGAGGAATGATCGTAGGAACAGGATTAGCACTTCTCATGGGAATTATGTTTGGGAATTCAATCAGTCGAAAATTGAAATCCATTTCAGATCGGCTTGTGGCAGGAGCGGCCCAAGCGGCCACGGCTTCGGGGCAAGTATCTTCAGCTAGTCAATCCTTGGCAGAAGGCGCAAGCGAGCAAGCGGCTTCACTCGAAGAAACAAGTTCTTCGCTTGAAGAGATGTCGGGCATGACCAAGAGAAATTCGGACAATGCTCAAGCGGCTAAAGATTTGGCGAGCGAAGCTAAATTAGCCGCAAATGAAGGAACTTCAGATATGGAATTAATGATTTCAGCCATGGAGGAAATCAAAAGTTCCAGCGATGACGTTTCAAAGATTATTAAAACCATCGATGAAATTGCCTTTCAGACCAATATCTTGGCTCTTAATGCGGCGGTCGAAGCCGCGCGCGCCGGCGAAGCCGGAATGGGATTTGCCGTAGTGGCCGATGAAGTTCGCGCGCTTGCACAACGTAGCGCTTCTGCGGCGAAAGAAACGGCGGAAAAAATTCAAGACGCAGTTTTCAAAAGCGAGCAAGGCGTGCAAATTAGTGCAAAAGTCAAAGAGAGTTTTCAAGGTATCACTGAAAAAGTGAGGAAAGTCGATGAACTTGTCGCCGAAATTTCTTTAGCTTCCCAAGAACAAAACCAAGGGATCGGTCAGATCAATACGGCTATTAATCAAATGGATAAGGTCACCCAAAGCAACGCCGCCAATGCCGAAGAAACAGCCAGCGCCGCAGAAGAATTAAGCGCTCAAGCCGAAGAACTCAAAATGACCGTTGAAGATCTTTTGCAAATGATTGAAGGCGCTCATCATCATGGAAAAATTTCTAACGGTTTTTTGAGCGCAATGAAACGGCCGATTTTACAGCGTGCGGCCACGAAAAAGACCGCCTCCACGCAAAAAGAGGTTCCTACCGTTGCTACTTCAATCAAGACCTCTCGAGAAACGCCTCTTCTTACAGCAAGTAGCGCTTCACAAAAGTTAGAAATCAAACGTCGCGCTAAAGAATTCATTCCCATGGAGAGTGATTTTAAGGATTTTTAAAACACAGATCATGTAGATTGTGATGCATTGCGCGGGTCAATAACTCGCGCAGATGTCGGGAGCTATTTTTAAGAAAAAATGTGTTTACTCTGGACATTATAGAAATCTGTTCTAAAGGTTTCATTGGTATGATTTGATGAAAATTCGACATTGGATGAGGTTGGCCCCTTATCGGTGATGCTGAGTTTATCATTAAAAACCGGAAGTCATGCTTATGAATATTCGTCATTGGAGCTTAGCCAAAAAAATCGGCGCTAGTTTTGCTCTTATTATTATCTTTCAACTCATCGATGTGTGCGTGAATTTTTATGACACGCATGTCTTAATCAGTCTTTCAGAACAAGTCGATACAGTGAACAGAGTGTTGACTTCATGGGCGAATGTTCGCCGTCATGAGAAGAATTATATCTTTCGTAAAGACAACCAATATCTTGATAAAATCAAAGAGAATATCGAAATATCTCGCAAAGAAGTCGCATATCTCCAGCCCTTGCTAGCGCAACGCGATCATCAAGAGCGTCTGGCGGATTTTTTAAGCGCGGTCAATGAATATGAACAAGCATGGGATCCTTATGTTGAATTGGAAAAACGGCGAATCTTGGGCGAGGTCGGATTGGATGATGAAATTAATAAATTGCTAGGAGAAAACGAAAAATTGGTGCAGTTTGCGCGCAAAGCAGAATCGGAAATGATAAAAATTAAGCACGCGGTCTTGGATCAACGCGATGCGCAAGAAGTTTATAATCAAAATATTTTATTGGTCGAGGGAGGCATAGGAATGGCTTTTGGGGCATTATTAGCATTCTTTTTGTCCACTTCGATTTCGAAATCTATTCGTCACGTGGCTGAGCAATTGGAATCAGGGTCTGAGCAAACAGCTTCGGCATCCGGCGAAGTCTCCACCGCAAGCCAATCGCTCGCCGAAGGCGCAAGCGAACAGGCCGCTTCCTTGCAACAAACCAGTTCTTCTCTCGAAGAAATGTCCAGCATGACGCGCCACAATGCGGAACATGCTCAACGCGCTAAGGAATTAGCGGATGCCACTCGTATGGCGGCTGATTCTGGGGCGTCCGAGATGGAAGGCATGAAGCAAGCCATGAACGAAATCAAAAGTTCCAGCGATGACATTTCAAAGATTATTAAAACCATCGATGAAATTGCCTTTCAGACCAATATCTTGGCTCTTAATGCGGCGGTCGAAGCCGCGCGCGCCGGCGAAGCCGGAATGGGATTTGCCGTAGTGGCCGATGAAGTTCGCGCGCTTGCACAACGTAGCGCTTCTGCGGCGAAAGAAACGGCGGAAAAAATTCAAGATGCGGTTTCCAAAAGTGAGCAAGGCGTGCAGATCAGCGCGCGCGTAGGACAAAGCTTACAAGAAATTGTCGAAAAAGCCCGCCAAGTAGACGAACTTGTCGCAGAAATTGCCAGTGCTTCCAAAGAACAAAATCAAGGCATTACTCAAATTAATATGGCAGTGAGTCAAATGGATAAAGTCACTCAAGACAATGCCGCCAATGCCGAAGAAACAGCCAGTGCCGCAGAAGAATTAAATTCGCAGGCCGCAGAATTAAAATCTTTGGTGTATTCTTTAATGGCGGTTGTTGCGGGTGAAAACGATCAAAAAACTGATGTGTTTGCAAAAACGTTGCGTTCGGAGACTGCCCCTATCGAAAAGAAAGAACCTTCCCCTCTGATTAAGCCGTTGTCTAAAGAAAAGAAAACGGTCGCCGCATCGTTGCCGACGCTTACATCCGGTCAACCTGCCGGCAAAACCTTGACGGTGCCGTCCAAAGCGGAACGCGTGCGCCGCGCAAGAGAAGTGATTCCCATGGAAGACGATTTTCAGGATTTTTAGCTCTCACTGCCCGCTAAATAGTGTCGTGACGACACTTCCTTACATAGTTTGCTGTAAAAAATTTCGCTTTTCATTTTTTCTGGCGCATTCGGCGGGAGCTTGGTAAGAAAACACTGTGTTTGAAATTATTTTTAAGCCGATCAGTAGCGCCGAAATGTCCGATTTGCCCAAGATGTTGCAATTGGAAATTCTGGATGAATTCAATGTTCTTACGCCGGATTTTTTAGAAAAAAATCCGAATCGTTTCAGCGTGATCAAAAAAGGCAAACGCATGTTGTACCGCTATCGGGCAAAAGATTATCGCATCTATTTTGAGCGAGCCGAAAATGGTTTCATCATTCATCGCGTGTTGAGTAAGAATACTTTGGAAGATTTTCTTTTCCGTTCCAAATTATCCAAATCCAAGGAAGAAAATTTTGAAAACGATCCTAAATTCTGGGAGTTGATCGACACAACACAAGATAAGGTTGTCAAGTGAAGCGTTTTTGAGGGCGTGTCGCTATGAAAAAAAAGATTTTAGTGACAGGATCCTCGGGGCTTATCGGTTCGGAAGTTTGCTTGTTTTTTTCAAAATTGGGGTTTCTTGTTGAAGGAATCGATAATAATCAACGTGAAGCTTTTTTGGGGCCGCAAGGAAGCACGCGATGGAATCAGCAACGTTTACAAACACTCATTCCTCATTTTGTGCATCATGAATTGGACATTCGCGATCGCAAAAAAATTTTAGATTTATTCGAGGAAATACACCCGCATCTGATTGTTCACACCGCATCTCAGCCTTCGCATGATCGAGCGGCCTCCATTCCTTTTGATGACTTTGATACCAATGCCGTGGGAACATTGAATATTTTGGAAGCCGCGAGGCGTTTTTGCCCTGAATCGCCTTTTGTTCATTTTTCGACCAATAAAGTGTACGGCGATTTGCCCAATCAAATTCAATTAAAAGAATTGGAAAAACGATGGGAGTACGACGATGCGGCTTTCATACACGGTATTCCGGAAACCTTTCCCATCGATCAATCGAAACATTCTTTATTTGGCGCCTCCAAGGTTGCCGCGGATGTAATGGTGCAGGAATATGGAAGATATTTTGGCATGCCGACATGTTGTTTGCGCGGCGGATGTTTGACGGGGCCAAATCACGCGGGCGTGGAATTGCACGGTTTTTTGAGTTTTTTAATCAAGCGTCATTGTGAGGGCGCGGAATATAAAATCTTCGGTTATCAAGGAAAACAAGTGCGCGACAACATTCACGCGGAAGATGTCGCTCGATTTGTCCATGAATTTTACCAAGCGCCGCGCGTCGCGGAAGTTTACAATCTTGGCGGCGGGAAGGAAAATGCATGTTCCATTTTGGAGGCGTTGGACGTCATGGAATCCTTGACGGGCAAAAAAACGTCTTATACGTATCTCGATCAACCGCGCACCGGCGATCATATTTGTTATTACAGCGATCTGCGAAAAATTCGCGCGCATTACACGAATTGGCGTATCGAAAAACCGCTGAAAGTGATTTTTCAAGAAATTTTCGAAGCGTGGAATCAACGATTGGCATGAGAATTCTCATCACAGGCATTTGCGGTTTCGTGGGAAGTACTTTAGCCGACGCTTTAGCCTCAAAATATGAAATTATTGGCATTGATAATTTATGCCGTCGCGGGAGCGAAAAGAATGTCGATGTTCTAAAAAAAACAGGCGTTCATGTCGTCATTGGCGACGTCAAAAATCAGAATGATTTAGCATCGTTGCCGAAAGTGGATTGGGTGATCGACGCCGCGGCTAATCCCAGCGTGCTTGCAGGCGCGGACGGCAAAACCACTAGTCGCGCATTGGTGGAAGATAATTTAGAGGGAACGTTGGAAATTTTAGAATATTGCAAAACGTGGAATGCCGGACTGATTCTTTTAAGCACCAGTCGAGTGTATTCATTGCATTCATTGATGTCGCTTCCGCTTCAAAAAAAAGACCAACGATTTGTTTTAAATGCCGGCGAGTCTTTCCTAGGCCTTAGCGATCGCGGAATTTGCGAGCAATTTCCCACCGAACCTCCGCTCTCACTTTACGGAAGCTCCAAATTGGCGTCGGAAGTCATGGCGTTGGAATATGGTTCGACATTCGATTTCCCTGTTTATGTGAATCGATGCGGCGTCTTGGCGGGCGCGGGACAATTTGGAAAAGGCGATCAGGGCATTTTTTCATTTTGGATTCATTCGTACGCGCGCAAAAAGCCGCTCCAATATTTCGGATTCGGCGGTTATCAAACGCGTGACTGTTTGCATCCAAGAGATTTGGTTTTGCTTCTGGAAAAACAAATGCAAAACTCCGATACGGATCTGCCTCGAGTCGTCAATGTCGGCGGCGGCGCGCGCAATAGCGCTTCGCTTTTGGAACTTTCGGATTGGTGCGAAAAAGAATTTGGGAAACATGAGATTAAAATCGACAGTGAAAAAAGAAAATTCGATGTTCCGTGGTTGATTTTAGATTCAAGTTTGGCGGAGGCAACATGGGGTTGGAGCGTTCAGACCTCCTTAGAAAGTATTTTTGAAGAAATCGCGTGTTATGCGGAAACGCATCCTCATTGGTTGGAGGCGTGTTCATGAGCGAAGTCCAATCTTATTCCATAGTGATTCCCGCAAGAGATGAAGAAGGTTGTATTGAAGCGACCTTACGCGATCTTCACGGCGCTTTGCAAAAAAACGGCGTTGCACACGAAATCGTGGTAGTGGACGACGGTAGTCAAGATTCAACGGCATGTATTGTCGAACAATTACGCAAAGAAATTTCGGTCGTACGTTTGATCAAAAATGAAGGCGAACACGGTTTTGGGCGAGCTGTGATTTGCGGGTTGAACGAAGCCAAGGGCGATGCCGTTGCTATTGTGATGGCGGATGGGTCGGATTTTCCGGACGACGTTGTGCGTTATTGGGAAAAATTAAAAGAAGGATGCGATTGTGTTTTTGGAAGCCGTTTTATGCACGGGAGCAAAGTTGAAAATTATCCTTGGTTGAAATTCATTCTCAATCGATGGGCAAATTTATTTTTGAAAATATTATTTCGTATTTCGCTCAACGATACGACCAATGCCTTCAAAGCTTATCGGCGCGAAGTGATCGAAGGGTGCCGTCCATTGATTGCGCCGCATTTTAATCTAACCGTTGAAATTCCCCTCAAAGCTATCGTGCGCGGATATTCATGGACAGTGATCCCGATTGGTTGGCGCGGCAGACGCACCGGCGAAAGCAAACTAAAGATCAAAGAAATGGGTAGCCGCTATCTTTTTATCTGTCTTTACGTGTGGCTGGAAAAATATTTCAGCCGAGGCGATTATCGGCGGAAAAATTAGCGATTCGTTCAATCAGTTGCCAAGAATGGGCGGGTATGGTAATTTATTCGGAATGGCTAAATATCCTAAGAAAATGAAGAAACCGCCGAAATTACCTCAAGCTCCCCAGCGCAAAGGGGACGATAGTGGCGGCGGATGGCGGAGCATGTTGTTTTTTGTCGCGACGGCACTGTTGGTAATGTCGTTGTTTTACATGCATCAAAATAACTCAGTGGGGTCTGTCAAAGACCTGACCTTTGTTCAATTTGAGCGTTTGCTCAAAGAATCCAAAATTCATAACGTGACGCTGGCTTATGATCCTTCGTCCAATGTTCGCTTTTTGAAGGGGCAATACATTGCTGAAAGAAATCAGCAAGGCGTCAAACCCGATCCTCAAGGCATGGTGAATTATAAAGTGCCCGTAGATTTGGCGTTTAAGCCGGATCTGGAAAAATTCTTGGCCGATAACGGCTTTCCTGCCGTCAATCAAGAGATTATTGATAATACATTCTGGCAAGCAGTTATCAGCATGTTGCCGTTTGTTCTTTTCATTCTTATTATGTACTTCTTTTTCCGCCAGCAAATCAAGGTTGCGGGCAAAAGTGCGTTTAGTTTTGGCAAAAGCCGCGCGCGTATTCTGGGAAAAGACAAAAATAAGATTACCTTCAAAGATGTCGCAGGTATTGATGAAGCCAAAGAAGAAGTTAGCGAAATTGTCGAATTTTTGCGCGATCCGAAGAAATTCCAAAAGCTCGGCGGGCGAATCCCAAAGGGCATTTTGATGGTGGGGCCTCCGGGAACAGGTAAAACGCTTTTGGCTAAAGCCATTGCGGGAGAGGCGGATGTGCCTTTTTATGGCATTAGCGGCTCGGATTTTGTGGAAATGTTTGTCGGCGTCGGCGCCTCGCGTGTGCGCGACATGTTTGAACAGGGCAAACGCAACGCCCCGTGTCTTATCTTTATCGATGAGATCGATGCCGTCGGGCGCAGTCGCGGCCACGGTCTCGGCGGCGGACATGACGAACGCGAGCAGACTCTTAATGCTCTTCTCGTTGAAATGGACGGCATGGAAACAAACGAGGGTGTCATCGTGATTGCCGCCACCAACCGCAAAGACGTGCTCGATCCCGCTCTTCTGCGTCCGGGACGCTTTGATCGCGAAGTGCACATCAATCTTCCAGATGTAAAAGGTCGCGAATCTATTTTGCAAGTGCATGCGCAAAAAGTAAAAGTGGATAAAAGCGTGAAGTGGGATGTCGTGGCTCGCGGCACCCCCGGCTTTTCCGGCGCGGAATTGGCCAATGTACTGAACGAAGCGGCGCTTTTGGCGGCAAAAAGAAATGCCGAAGGCATTGAACAAAAAGACTTGGAAGAAGCTCGCGATAAGGTTCGTTGGGGACGCGAACGCCGAAGTCTCGCCATGAGCGAAGAAGAAAAGCGTAATACCGCTTATCACGAAGCTGGGCATGCTTTATTAAATGTGCTTCTTGAACATACTGACCCGCTACATAAGGTTTCTATTATACCCAGAGGACCGGCTCTTGGCGTGACCATGTACCTGCCTACGCATGATCGTTATAGTCATGCAAAAAAACGTCTTCACGATTTGCTTTGCGTGATGATGGGGGGGCGAGTCGCCGAAGAAATTTTTCTTGGCGATGTCTGTAGCGGAGCCGCTGGCGATATCAAACAAGCCACTTGGTACGCCAAAAAAATGGTCTGCGAATGGGGTATGAGCGAAAAACTCGGTATGGTTGAGTACGGAGACCATGAAGATTATGTGTTTTTGGGGAAAGAAATCAGCCGCGCGAGAGGTTATAGCGACGATACCGCAAAAGACATCGATGCAGAAGTGCACACGATCATTAATCATGCTTATAATAAAGCCAAAGAAACCATTACGGCTAATAGAGACAAAGTGGAGGCGATAGCCAAAGCGCTTTTGGAGTATGAAACTCTGGAAGGCTCTCAAGTAGAGGATATTGTGAAATTCGGAGAAATGAAGAATCCTCCACCCAAAAATGTTGAACCTCCCGTAACGCCTTTGCCAAAAGAAGCTTTAGCTAAGCCTAAAAAAGAAATTAAAGAAAGCGACAATGGAGGACTTCTTCCTGATCTTGAAAGTCTTCCGGCAAAGGCTTAATTCGTAAGTTGTTGATTAAATAGAGCTTGTCATTAAAACCGGATTTTTAATAAACAGCAAAGATTGGCATGAACTTTGCTTTTTACAACAAGTATAGGAGTTTAGAATTGTTTAAAGTGACCCCATATTGTGCCGACATAAGTGTTGAGGTGAGTGCTCTATGTCAACGATAACGCTTAGCGGATTTTTTAGCGGATTAGATACGGGCAGTATTGTTGAGCAAATTACTGCGCTTAACAGAATTCCAGTTACAGAGCTTGAGGATGAGCAAACAAATTTGAGCGATCAAAGTTCTGCATTGGGTTTCATCCAATCCAGTCTTCTTACTCTTCAAACTAAACTTTCAGCTCTCAATGACACCAGCGCTTTTAGCGCAAAAGCGGCCTCTCTTTCAGATACGGACGTTGGAACAGCCTCTGTGGATACGACAGCCCGCGCAGGTTCTGTTAAGATTGAAGTTACACAGTTGGCAACGGCATCCAAAGTCACCAGCGGTGGAACTCAAGCCGCCGATTTTCCTCTGGGAACAGCGCTTGCTACGGATGTTTTTGGCGATGATGTAGAAGGAACATTTACGATCAATAATACGCAATTAACCATTTCCAGTACGACAACGCTTAATGATATTGTGACGATGATGGAAGGCGTTTCCGGTATGGATGCCGCCACAACGCTTTACAATACCGCGGATGGTAAATTTACAATCGGTTCGACGGGTGATTTGGTTTTGGGCACCAGCGCTGATACCAGCAGTTTCCTGCGCGAAGCGCACCTATTTAATAGCAACGTTACTGCGGGTGGTCCCGGAAAAACCGTTACGTCTGATACAGGCGTGGGACGTATCAGTACAACGACGGCTGTAGGAAGCATCACAAATTTTGGCGGCATCGCGGGTAGTATTAGTGGTGACGGAACCATGACCATCAATGGTGTGGCGATTAGTTATACCACGTCAGAATCTTTGGATACCATTTTGGAGCGCATTAACGATAGCGATGCCGGAGTGGTGGCAACCTATGATTCTTATGCCGATAAATTCATTCTGACCGCAAAAACGAGAGGAAGCTCGGGTATTTCCGTTGTAGATACCTCGGGCAATCTCGCGCAAGCCATGCAATTGCGCACCGGCACGGATACGGATGTGGTGCTGGGAAATTCAACTAAATTTAAAGTGGATGACGGCGCCGTGCGAGAGAGCGATGATGCAACATTGACCGAAGACGAACTCGGCGTGACCGGTTTGACTTTTAATCCTATCGCGACAGGAACGACGACTGTCACTATCGGCTCGGATGTGGATAGCATTAAAACATTGATCGATGATTTTGTCACTCAATACAATTCGGTGCAAAACATGATCGAAAGCTACGTCAAGATCGATACGGAGGATCTTGAGAACAGCGGTATTTTATCCACAGATCAAACGCTCACCTTTTTACCTTCCGATTTGCGTCAAACCGTCATGAGTGTCCTCAATGCATCCGGCACGATTCGGATGCTGGAAGATTTGGGTATTGAAGGTAATAGCGACGATAATACGATCACGGTTTCGGATACAACCAAACTGACGGATGCCTTGGAAGACCATCTCGATGAAGTGATCGATATGTTTACACATGCGACCACGGGGCTTTACGCTCAGTTAGACCCGATTATCGAATCCTACGCTTCCTCCACGGCAGGCTCCATCGAGTATCGTCAGGAATCCATCTCGGATCAACAAGATCGCATCGACGATGAAATTGAACGATTAGAGGCGCAAATTGAAGCCGAAAGATTGTACATGGAGTCGCAATTTGCCGCTATGGAATCCTATACGGCGGAAAGTCAAAGTATCCTTCAATATTTAGGAGTCAGTTAAAAATAAATTATGAAATTCGTCATTGATTCAGAAATTGTCGAGTTGCCGCAATCGAAATTCCAATCGTTCAACGATTGTTGCCATGCGGCGATGGAATGGCTTTTGGAGCGGAATCGTTCCATCCAATCATGTCATATCAACGGAAAGGAAGTTTCTTCACTGGAAGACGCCAATCAACTTTTCGCCAGCGCGCAAAGTATCGAAGTTCAATCCGTTCCTTTGAATGAAGCTATGGAATCAACGGTGGCTTTGCGTTGCACGCAATGGCGCGGGTTAGAAGAGCAGTGCGAAAATTTAGTCACGGATTGCCTTTTGGCCGAACCTTTGGAAATCGCCAAACAATGGCAAGACTTGTGTCAGATTCTCAACGAGCAGATTAAGTTTATTCCTAATTTGAGTTTTTGGATCACTGATGATCAAGTCGCTCAACTAGCAGATCAAGATTTCAAAGAATTGGGACAAATCATGAATCGTATTTCAGAAGATTTAGCCAAAGCGGACGTCGTCGCGTTTTCCGATATTTTGGAAGTGCGCCTTTTGCCTTGGATGAAAAATATGCGTGGGTTGTTTGAAGCAACACTGCAAAAAATGGAAACTAACAAGTGAGGTAATGTATGGACCCAAAAACTGCCTATCTGCAAAATCAAATCAACTCTGCAACGCCCACAGGCTTGATTGTGCTTCTTTACGAAGGACTCATTAATTTTGCTCTTACAGCTAAAGAAAAAATTGCTGTTAATGATTCAGTTACTCGCCGCGAAGCCGCCGAAGCCGTCGATCGTTGTATTCGCATCGTCACGGAACTCAATAACGCCCTTCATCACGATCACGCGCCGGAACTCTGCGAACGATTATCGAATCTATATGCGTTTTTCATCGCCGAATTGTCTCGTTCCTTGATCGATCACGATCCTAAAATCATCGGCGACTTGATTCCACTTTTCGATGACCTCAAGCAAACATGGAAAGAAGCCGAGGTGCTCGCCAATCAAGCAACGCCTATTCCCGTTCGCGGATAACCTTTCCCAAGCGGAGATACGTAGGTCAGTATCCCTCGTGTCTCCGCTCACGCTTTTCATCCTTCCCTTCTTCCTTATTTCTCTTTTTAATAAAAATGGTTGAGGGCTTTGCCCTCAAACTCCCACTTAAGGGCTACCGCCCTTAAGAAACCCTTCATGTGTGCGTTTGTTTGTTAGCGCGCTTCGCGCGCAAACAAACGCACACAAGTAGGATTCTAAAGGACAGTAGTCCTTTAGCGGAGGTTTGGAGGCAGA
>JBMONL010000036.1:0-11910 GCA_049324635.1 Verrucomicrobiota bacterium
CCGATGGACTCCGCGAACTCTTCCACACCCTCACCACCCCGCTTTTTAACTCCGACCCCATCCCCATCACCCCCGATCTCCCTTGGTTCTCAGACCCCTAAAAAAACAGAGGAAACTTCTGTAAAAAACTCTGTTGATATCTAAAGTAAAAAATTAAAAGAAGGAGAAAAAATATGGGAACAAAAGGAAAAGCTATTGTTAAAGTCGATGTCAAAAAATTACTCGACTTATTAAATCAAGCCTATGCGGACGAATGGTTGGCGTATTATCAATACTGGATTGGCGCGAAAGTCGCCCAAGGCAGAATGCGCGGCATTGTTGTTTCGGAATTGATGGAACACGCGGCGGATGAGCTTCGCCACGCGGAGATGCTTGCCGAAAGAATTCTTCAGCTCGGCGGCATGCCGGTAACCAGTCCCGAAAAATGGTACAAGGTTTCCGGATGCGGTTACGACGAACCAACCAATCCAAATGTTAAAGCTCTCGTCGAGCAAAACATCCGCGGCGAACAATGCGCCATCAGCGTGTACAAAAAATTAGTCGATTTCACGGAAGGCAAAGATCACATCACCTACGATATGGTTTTGAGCATTCTCAAAGACGAAGTCGAGCATGAGGATGATCTCCAGATGCTACAGGAAGATATGCAAGCTCCGATGAAGTAAAAATTGAAATTGAAACGTGCGGCGTTTAAATCCAACGCCGCACTTTCTTTTTATATTCCAGATATTTTGCGCCGAGTTCTTGCTCCATTTTCTTTTCTTCAAAGGGAATAAACTTGAATTGCACAACTAGAAAAAAGAAAATTGGCGCTAAGAAACTCCACGCATTATTTATCCAAATGGACATTCCAATCAAAACAAGAACCATGCCCAAATAAATCGGATTTCTTGAAAAAGAAAAAAAACTTTCCTCAATAACGGTCGTTGATTTATCGAAAGTGTGAGTTGTTCGGTGTCTTTTCATCACTAGTCTCACCCGCATGACAAGACATCCCGCTATCGCCGCTACAGCCATCCCCAGCCAACGTGAAGAACCCGGCATAAAAGCATATCCCGGAACCCAAAAATTCACTGCGACCATATATGCCAATGACAAAAACAAATACACTGGAGGAATATGTTTAATCATCATCAGACTCCGAATAAACTGCCGATTTGAAAAACGAGCGTCGTTAATGCATAGGCTAATGCTGTTAGCCCGACAAGTTGGAAGAATGCCCACTTCCATGAGCCGCTTTCTTGGTAGGTGATGGCGATGGTCGCCATACAGGGAGTACTGATGAGGCAAAAGAGCATAATGCAAAATCCCGTGAGCGGCGTGTAATGCGCTTTTATTTTTTCTCGCAATGTTTCGGATTTTTCATCGACGTCATCTACGGCGTGAACGATTCCCATTTGCGCGACAAAAACTTCCTTTGCGGCGAATGCTCCTATGAGAGCGGTGCCGATTTTCCAATCAAACCCCATCGGTTTTAAAATAGGTTCGATGAAATGCCCGATGCGTCCGGCGATGGTGTGGCTGAGAGCTTCTTGATGATAGGTAGGAGAATCATTTCGCGGCAGTTTTGGAAATGTTGTGAGTATCCACAAGAGAATCGAAACGCCGAGAATGAGTGTGCCTGCTTTTCGCAGATAAAGCCATGTGCGTTTCCAGAGATGAAGCAAAATGCCTTTGAGCGTCGGCATGCGATACGGCGGCAATTCCATGACCAGAGGAATGGATTCGCCCTTCAAAATGGTGGAGCGAAGAATTTTGACGCTGATAATTGCGATGATGATTCCAATGATATAGATGAGCCATAATATCGGCGCGTGCCATGCTTGCGGAAAGAATGCGGGGATAATAAGCGTATAAATCGGCAGTCGTGCGCCGCAACTCATGAGCGGAATGACGAGCATCGTCGCAAGGCGGTCGCGACGATTTTCCAATGTGCGTGTCGCCATAATCGCGGGAACGGAGCAACCGAATCCGATGAGCATCGGAATAAAACTTTTTCCGTGCAATCCGATCTTATGCATCCAGCGATCCATGAGAAACGCCGCGCGCGCCATGTATCCCGAATCCTCCAAAATCGCAATAGCAAAAAAGAGCAACAAAATATTCGGCAAAAATATCACGACGCTACCGACGCCGCCGATGATGCCATCGACAAAAAGAGATTTGAGTAACTCATGCGAAGAAAATACGCTGCCACCCATCACACCGAGCCATGTAAAAAATTGCTCGATCCATTCCATCGGCGTGTCGCCAATTTTAAACGTCAGATAAAAAACTCCGTACATCAACGCCAGAAAAATAGGAAGTCCGAGAATGTGGTGGGTCAATACGGTATCGACGTGATCGGAAATGATTTGTCGCGCGGCATCAGTAAAACGTACGGCTTCTTTGCACGCGCCGGAAATAAATCCGTATCGTCGCGATGCAATCATATTTTCAGGCGATTCGCCAAAAGTTTTTTTTATGAGCGCCGCGCTTTTTTCAACAGCATCATTGATGATCGGAGAATGAATTTTTTCTAGTACGTTTCGATCATTCTCTAGAAGTTTGATGGCGAGCCACCGCGTATTATTTCTCGAAACAGCTTCGTTTTTCATCAATGTTTCAATCTTCGCAATTTCATTCTCGATTTCTTCGCCGTAGTGAATCGTGTGAATACGAGGACAACGTTCCTGCATGCCTGTTTGGCAATAAAAGGCGCATGAAGAACAAAGTAAATCTTTCCGATTAGCGCGAATAACTGACGGCACGTCGCCTTTTGCCGTCGCAACAATCGCGTTAAGCAATTCCTCCGCGCCGATGCCCTTATGTCCGACCGTTTGCACGATGCGCGCGCCGAAAAACATGGAGAGTTTTTCGAGATCAAATTCATATCCGCGCGCTTTGGCGACATCGCTCATGTTAAAAACCAAAACAAGCGGCACGCCGAGTTCTTTGAGTTGAACGGAAAGATAAAGATTCCTTTCGAAATTCGATGCGTCGATAATGTCCACAACAACATCGGGCTTTTCCTTGATGATAAAATTTCTCGCGGTGAGTTCTTCCGCAGAATAAGCCGTCAGACTATATGTTCCGGGTAAATCAACAATCTGCATCTCCGCATCGCCGTGTTGATGAACGCCTCTTTTGCATTCCACCGTCACGCCGGGATAATTCCCAATATGTTGATTTTCGCCCGTGAGATGATTGAACAAAGTCGATTTTCCAACATTGGGATTCCCGGCAAGTGCGACAACAATTTTTTTTTCCATTGATTTTTAAAATTGAATTTACGCCACGATGATTTTTTGAGCCATGCCGCGTCCCAGCGCCATGCGGCTTCCTTTGACGGAAATTAAAAGCGGCCCGTGCATCGCATTGCGTAAAACTTCAATCTCCACTCCTGATATCAATCCCATCGCCGCAAGCCTGCCGCGCAAGCCTTCTCCCGCATCCGCGGAAACAATTTTTACTTTTTGACCATTTTTAACGCTCGCTAATGACATAACTTAACCCTTCCTCAAACGCTTATTTCTTTTCAATGCCCTTTGTTTTTGAGAAAATTGCACCAGTTTCTCCAAAATAACGCGCGGCATGGCGTGCTCCATCTTGCACGCCGCCTCATCAGCGAGAGATTCTCTCACGGAGAGAACTTCCACAAAAAAATCTTTCAATGCTTCATGCCTGCGCACAACATCCTTTGCCGCAACTTTACCTTTGGACGTCAACGTAATGACCTCATAAGGCGCGTAACGAATCAATTCCTTTGTCGCCAACGCCCTCAGCGCCCCCGTCACCGACGCATTGCTCACCTTAAGCCGCTTCGCAATATCATTGGGCTTCGCCGCTTGCTTTTCGGTGATAATATGAAAAATCGCCTCTAAATAATCCTCTGAGCTGGCGGATATCGTATTTGCGACAGTCATCATTTGCGCCGGTGCCTTATGTTAAATTTCATAAAGCCTAAGATATTAAGGCTTGCCTAAACTTTATCAAGTTTTTCGTTTATGAGTGGACGACTTTGACTTGACTTAGGGCGTGTTAACACTACCGAGAGGGTAGCGACCCGAAAAGCGGTGCATCTTTTGACCTCAAGCTTTGTCGCTACGTCGGTTGCGTATTTGATTTTAATATGCGCCCTCCTTGCTCCTCGCTTGCAGTCAAAATCTACTACCGCGCCACTCTCTGGGTAGTGTTAACACGTCCTAAGAAAAGATATTAGCGTGGTTTCTCGGTTATTATAACGAAGGTCGCGCTAAAAACATGAGTATTTTTTACAAGCAAAAGCAAGGGGTAGCGTGTTTGTTACTTCTTGTTTTTTTGTTTCAGATAGCGGAGTGGAGGAGATTTTGTTGAAGTGAGATGAGTTTAAGCACCCTTAGCGCCGTTACAGAGCGCTCACGGTGGAAATTCTCATAGGTATTGTGCTCGCCAAACTGCGCTAAAAGAGCACGCTATAGGAGGCTATAGCATCTCGAAAAAATCTTCGAGAGGGCAAATCTGTTGCCCATCAGAACCCATTTTTTGATCTGTTTGGCAAACAAGGATTCGTTTATCTGCATGAACCATGTCAGCAACTAGATTTAGTCTTTGCAGATCGGCAGGACGGGGAGTTGTCGTTAATTTGCATTCGATAGCCCATCGTTTTTTGCGAAATTCAAATAAGAGATCAATTTCATGGCCATCGCTGGTACGGAAATAAAATGGCTCGATCAATTCCCCATGTTGAGAAAACCAATTTAGAATTTGTTCAATCACATATCCTTCCCAACTGGCTCCAACCCCAGGATGATGCAAAAGCGCGTCATAATCGGCAACATTCCACAAGGCGTGAAGAAGTCCGGAATCACGCCAATAAATTTTTGGAGTACGGACAAGTCGTTTTTTGAGATTTGCCGAGTAAGGTTGTAATTTTCGAATCAAAAAAGTTCCTTGTAAAAAATCAGTGATTTGGTTGACGGTATGATAGCTCAAGCCAAGACTTTGCCCGATCTGCGAAGCATTCCACATTTGTCCATGCACGGCCGCTAGTAATCTTAATAATCGCGCCGTCGTTTGAGGTTTGGAAGGAAGTCCCCACAAAGGCAAATCTCGTTGCACGAGCAAATCCAAATAGTCTTTTTGCCATTGCGGAAAACGGGAAGGTTTCAAAATTCCTCCGTCAGGAAAACCTCCTCTTAACCAATGTTTTTTTAAAGTCGGTTTTGTGACTTCTTGATAATGAAGAGGCGTCAATTCGACAAGCGAAAGTCTTCCGGCTAACGATTCTGCCACATGATGCATCAACGAAGGAGCAATGGAACCCAAAAGCAAAAATTTTCCCTTGCGCTTTTTCTGATCAATCGCGCCTCGCAAACGCGGAAAGATTTCAGGAAACGTCTGCGCCTCATCCAAAACCACCAAATCTTTGTTTTTAAAAAGCTCATTCCATTCCAAATCCAATCGCAACCGATCCGACTCCTGCTCCAAATCATAATATTTTTTCGCTAATGTTTTTGCCAATGTCGTCTTGCCGCACTGCCTTGACCCCACCAACGCCACAGTCGGATAATCCCGTAGCCGTTTTTTGAGGGTGTCGACGAGTGTTCTCTTGAGCATATCTTGCAAAATAGAAAATAATTTCTATTTTGCAAGATTATTTAAATGATGTCATTTCGTACTCATGATGTTGTGAATTCTGACATTTTGTTTACATGAGCGACAAAATCCTCCCCATCGGCAAAAAAATCTGGGCCGCGCCGATAGGCATTCTATTAAGCTAGAAGCGCTTAAAGATATCTGTTGGTGTATTCCAATAATTATTTCAACATACTGAAATAATTCTGGTGCTGAAAAATATTTCTATTCTATCCCTTAACGCGGTTGGTAGAACGACACATGGATATATATGATTCTGACAGATATTATCGATGCCATTCAAAGGAGTGCAAAAGAGTTAACATTAAGAGTTGCTCTACAGGCAATCGACTCATCCATGAATAAGGGATGCCGCTATGAGTTGCGCAAAAAAGCGGAGTCAGCCTTCCTTTCGCATCAAAGCGATATAGCTCATCGCGCTTTAAAATTAGCTTTCAAAAAGAAGACTCCATTCGATATCTTTCATCCCAGTCAAATCAAACAACCACTTAAAATTCGCCTTTTAAAATGTATAGAAAAAGGAATACGCCAAGGCACCCAAGGAGGATATTTGACGTAGAAGCTCTTTGTGGAATGCATTCTTATGATGTGCTAAGCTCTTCTTTTGCGCTTTTTACATGGCAAGCCTTGCGAAAAATCGAACGAATGGAACATCCCGTAATGGGAGAATATTATTGGAAATTAGCCCAACTATCCTTGCGAGATACTCCCACGAATGATGCATCTTGTTCTCAAAAAGAATTCGATGAATTTCGAGATGATTACAGAGCGGTTAGAGATCGCATTCGACGCCAATATGGAGTCAAAGTTTTTCGACGTAATTTTGACCATGAATCATTTTCAACGCCCAAAAGACAAGAACCACGATATCATGCTCTCGCGCTAAATGGCATCGCAGATATTTATCGAGGACTGGAAACCTGTCAGGAATCTTTTATTCGACACTATATTAAAAGAATTTTTCTAAGAGATGATGCTACCGCTATATTTATAGGAGGATTTGTTAATAACGCCATACTCAAAGGAATGGGATTATCTATTTTACGAGAAGATGTGTTGAGCGTTTTTCATCACGAAAAGGGTCATCTTTATTTTCAAGATGATGGACAATCATGGAATAAATATTCTTATCGTGGCGATCAATGGGGTGAGGCAACTAACTTTTTGCAACGCGGCTTTCCAACTCGCCTTGCAACACAAAATGCCAACGAACATAATTCTGAGTTGGATAAAATCGATCACGATCCTGAAGTATGCCGTTGGATGACACAGCGTTTTTCTGCTATTCGAAATGCCTTGTCGAAGCATCGCGAACTTTATGCTCGTGCCAATGAATTGGCGGCTCATTCCTAACCTGCTCTTCTCACAACAAATCTGCTCACGCTTGCTACGTTGGCCATCGGTCGAGTGTCGTCATGACACACTCCCTCTGGCCGCCTTGCAATCGTGAGCATCTCTGTTGTGATAAATTGCAGGCGGCACTGAATTTATTACATACACTTTGTGCAACTTTTACCTCATGTGGTGAGAAATTCAGGCTAAGAACCTGTTTAGATAAACCGATAGGTAGCGTTGCAAAGGATTTTTCCCTGCAAAAAAGCATCCTTAGCGCCGTTATCGAGCGCTACCTCGACACGGTGGAAACTCTCATAGGTACTGTGCTCGCCAAACTGTGCCCAAAGAGCACACCATAGGAAGCCATAGAGCATTGAGCTAAAAATGCGTATTTTGCTTGCATTATAATGTCATTTTGACATTATAACATGATAAATTATGACATATTATCATTCGCGTGAAATTTTGCATTATCTCGATTCAGCTCTGCAAAGAATGCCTGTCGTTGTACTTTCAGGGTTACGTCAAACGGGAAAAAGCACCCTTTTGCTACGCGAATCGGATTTTCAAAAAAGGATTTATTATACCTTTGACGATTTTAGAATTTTGGATGCCGCGCGGCATAAAACAGAAGAGTTGTTGGATGCCTCACAGTCGATCACTTTGGATGAAGTGCAAAAGTGTCCTGAGATTTTAAATACCATTAAGTTTTTTGTGGATCAAAAGCGTTCAAAAGGTCGATTTTTACTTTCAGGATCAGCTAATTTAGCTCTTTTAGAAAAAGTTTCAGAATCTCTCGCTGGCAGGGCGATTTATTTAACGCTTTATCCTATGACACGAAGAGAAATTTCGAAACAGACCGATTTGACTCCTTTTGTCGTTGAAATGTTTGATAAAAAAACAATTCCTTATGGCAAAATAGCAGATGCGCTTTCTTTTAAAGAAATTCTTCTTGGCGGATTACCGCCTGTCTGTCTTCATGCCGAAGAGAATAATCGCATTTGGTTTAAAGGGTATGAACAGACATACCTCGAAAGAGACGTTCGGCAAATTTCCAACATTACTGATGCAGTTTCCTTTCACGCCTTAATGCAATTAACAGCTTTGCGGACGGGACAAATTCTCAAGGCTAGCGAACTGGCGCGTGATGCCAAAATGAATGTTGCCACAACGCTTCGTCATCTACATCTCATGGAAGCAACATTTATGATTCGTCGTATTCCGCCGTTTTTAAAAAATCGCAGTTCGAGGCTCATTAAATCCCCCAAAATTTATTTTACCGATAGCGGCATAGCGGCATTCTTAGCGGAGGTGGAAGAAAAAGGAGATCGTTCACAAGATATGCTTCGAGGCGCGTTACTTGAAACTTATGTTTTACAAAATCTCTCCGCAATCCTCGAAGCGCACTTGCCTGAAGCGCGAATTTATTTTTGGAATGAACAAGGAAGATATGAAGTCGATTTTGTTATTGAACACAAACGCAATGTCATTGCGCTCGAAATCAAAAACGCGACTCGCTGGTCAAAAAACGATCTTGCAGGTTTAGAAGCATTCATCTCTCGCACCCCGCAATGTAACATGGGCATCCTCGCCTACAACGGCGACAAAATCCTCCCCATCGACAATAAAATCTGGGCCGTGCCGATAGGCATCCTATTAAGCTAGAAGAGCTTAAAGATATCTGTTGGTGATAAGTATCCATTTTTTGAACGCAATCCTAAGCATGCTTTTTCAGTTCTAATTCCATCATATCTTGCAACATACATAAATGCGTAAGCTCTGCATGATCATCGGGTAAAGAAACTTTTTTTTCGCGACATTCTTTTCCGATCTCTAGCAATAGCTTACACGTTTGTTGGATATTATTCTGATGATAGAATTCCCATGCTTGTTTCATTGCATTTGTATAATCTTCGCTCATAATATCCGAAAGGGTGCCGATAAACTTTACGAAAGGCGCTGAACGACACACTAGATGATTATGAATGGCGAACAAGACAAAAAAACACCTTCTAACGCAACTGTTTCAGAGGAAGAGTATTTAGAGAGAAGGTCTATTTCGCAAAACCCCGTGCCAGTGGATGATAAAGTATGGACAGCAGGAATGAAAGCATTGCTTGTAGGTGGAGGTGTCGCCCTTCTTACTAATTTAGGCAATTCTTCCGGAGTTATAGATTTAGGTCCTGCAGTTGTAACAGGTCTTCTTAGCTACGGTTATTTCAAGCTAAATGATCGAACCAAAGAAATTGCTAACGATTTAAAAAATATCGTCCGAATGTACAAACAACATTGTTTTCCAGATAAAAATCAACAACCTTCTCCGCCAAAAAACGATCATCCAAAAATATTATAACGTAATTACCGCTTTGAATGAAAAACAGCATTGCCTCTTTTACGAATTTCTTTTAATCTTTTCCTCCATCACATAAGCGAAAAAATTCTTCCTTGAAGGGTTATTTTTGTGCTCGTTTGAGTGTGCTCATTTGAAAGTCTATAGTTGAGCGCATGCGGGACTAAAGGGGCGAGCACAGGAAAAGTAGGGCGGAAGAGATTTTGTTGAAGTGATAGGAGTTTAAGCACCCTTAGCTTAGTGGTAGAGCGCCACCTTGACACGGTGGAGGTCAGTGGTTCGACCCCACTAGGGTGCACGGAGAAATGAGATGTCGGAATCGGTTTTAAATTTGGAGTATTTGACGAATCTACGGGATGAGGCATTCGGACCGGAGGGGACGGAGGATTTTAAGGATTTGTTGAATTTGTACATCAATGAATCTATTAAAGCGATTCCCCAAATTAGCGAGGCTGTGGGCAGGTCGGATTGGGAGGAATCGATTCGCTTGGTTCATTCTTTAAAAGGTGCATCGCGAAATGTAGGAGCCGTAGATGTGGCGGCTTTGTGCCAAGAGACAGAAGTATCTTTAAAAGCGGGTACTTATGAAAAAATTGGATTGGATCGTTTTTTGGAACATGTCAAAATCAAAATAGAAGCCACGCAAAAAGAGCTCAAAGAAAAGTTCGAATTATAGATTTATCCCCTTAAAATAACTTGCCCCGCACCAGCGGGGCAATGGGTTAAGGAGTGAACAACGATCAATCACTTCAACCACGTAATATCTTAATGAGAGTACCCCCTTGAAACGTCAAGGGATGGAAAGCAATTTTTTGAAACTTTTTTTGATTGCGCTAAAATGCTTTCTTTCAATGTAATACGCTAAAGAAAAAGACCTTGTTTACCATCCTTCGGTACAAATTTTCACAAGATTGTACGCAAGATCGTCGGCGGCCATTGGAAGTACCTGACGTTCACTTTCTTGCGTGTTTCCGTGAACAAAGTATTTAGATTTGCCAACTACTTCATAGTCGGTGAAGATTCTTTTTCCTGTCTTCAGATTCGTTAATGTTGCTTTTGCTTTTAGGGTAATTTCATATTCTTCAGTGATTTGTATATCCGTACGAGTTTGGCGCAAAGGCAAACGTTTGAAGTCAATGACTTCAACTTCGAGGATGGCATCCGCGCCCTTTTGGCGAGCAGAAGTAAATGTGCCGTCGTTATCCAAGCGTCGAAGAATTGCATTCGTGACCATGACGGGGAGACCCGGTTCATACGTGCGATTTTTGACGGTCGGCACGTAAACGGTTTTGACGTCTTGCATATCACTACCTTGGATATTTCCCACGCGATATCCGGCACAGCCCGTAAAAGTCACAAAAAATAAAATCCAAGGAAGTGTTTTGATTAATTTCATAAATGATCCGTTAAAGATGCTGTTTGAGTATTGGGTTGAGAAGGCGAGTTAGAAGAAGATTCGGGTTCAACTTGCGGGCGCAGGGCCTCAATGCGTTCTTTGGCCGCTTTGCCTTGAGCAGAGTCGGGGTTTTGGCGCACAACTTCGTTATAATAGATGTAAGCGGCCTTAAAATTACGCTGTTCCTCATAAAACTTTGCAATATTAAAAGCGCCTTGTGTGATGCGTCCTTTGAGTTTTGCGACGTTTTCTTTTGCCTGCACAACTTTTTCGCTATTGGGAAAACGAAGCAAAAAGTCCTCGAAGGCTTCAATAGATTTTTCCGCGGCGCTCTGATCGTAATCCGGCTCGCTTGCGGCATTGAGCCAAGCGTAACCGATTTGGTACTGCGCATCATCCGCCCAATCGCTGTTGGGATATTTGTCCAAAATAGTATTATAGGCGGTAATCGCATCGCTCCATTTGCGTTGTTGTTCGCGAGCTTGTCCGATTTGAAAGTAAGCCGGTGCGGCAAAAGCTCCATACGGAGCGGCTTTGACCACGCTGTCAAAAACCTCCACTGCCTTATTCATGGAAGGAAGCAGAGGAATTTTCCATACGCGCTGAGGTTCGCCAGAAAGATAAAGCATACCGATGGAATATTGGCGCTCGACGGCGAGATCAAAAAATTGACTGCCGGGATATTTGGAAATGACTTTTTGATAGGATTGAAATGCCGGCCAGAATTCGCCGCGTTTTTCCAGCATGAATCCGATTTTGAATTGAGCTTCGCCCGCATAAATCGAAAGCGGCCAGTGATTGAGAAGATTTTTGTAAGCGCGATGGGCGTCTTTCCAATTTTCTTTAGACTCTAAATCCCGCGCCATATCGAGTTGCGCTTTGGCGCTACTGGCTTGAAGAGCCTCGCCGCTCTCGTCCACCCAACCTTCTCCCGGACGCCACGTCAACCCTGCCCAAGAAGAAACCAGAGAGAGCAGAAGCATTCCGATTACATAATAGCGCAACCACATCATGAGGTTAGTGTATCGGTATCATAGTAAGAATCAAGCGCAGAGGATGAATAAATGGCACTCCACAGCTAAAGCGTAGTGTCCTGATTGATAAGTTCGCTTATATTTGCTGTGAAAGATTTTTGGAAATTTCAAGGCGCATGCGAGGAAGATATTGAAGCCACATATCTGACGAGCATGCAACATGGAAATTTCCAAAAAGA
>JBMONL010000037.1:0-11762 GCA_049324635.1 Verrucomicrobiota bacterium
CCTCTTTCTTCCGGCAAAATGAGGCTTGCCCTTGCAAGGGCAAGCCTCATTTCCTCCTCCCTCAACTCCCTCCTCCCCATCCCCACAACGCACTCACTTTTGTCATCGAATTATTTGACATCTACAGTGATGACACCGTGGGTAGGATGCGCAATGAAAAATTCGCTACGCTCGGCAAACGTTCACAATCCCATGATGATTGGATATATGATAAAGCGTCTATTTTGTATAAAAGCGCAATGAAGTTCCTTTTTGCTCCTCTATTTTTCATGATTTTTCAGAGCAAAAACATCACTTCAGGACAAGCTCTAATTACGAATCCTTCAGATTCATCGCCAGTAAAAATTCCACATTATTCTTGGTCTTTTTGAGACGTTCGAGGAGGAGTTCCATCGCCTCCACACCCGGCAGACTGGCAAACGCCTTTCGCAGGATATGAATGCGCGGCATTTCATCCGCGTGATAGAGAAGTTCCTCTTTTCGCGTGCCGGATTTGGGGATATTGATCGCCGGATAAACGCGCTTATCGACCAGCGCGCGATCCAAATGCACTTCCATATTTCCGGTGCCTTTGAATTCTTCGAAAATCACTTCGTCCATTTTGCTTCCGGTATCGACGAGCGCAGTCGCGATAATCGTTAAGCTTCCGCCTTCTTCGATATTCCGCGCGGCGCCGAAAAACCGTTTCGGCTTATTGAGCGCATTCGCATCCACACCGCCGGAAAGAATTTTTCCGCTGTGCGGTTGAAGCGTATTATACGCTCGCGCCAAGCGCGTGATACTATCGAGCAAAATCACCACATCGCGTCCGCGTTCGGCGACTCGCCGCGCGCGCTCAATGGTCATCTCCGCCACTTGCACGTGGCGATCGGGCGGCTCGTCAAACGTCGAGCTAATCACTTCGCCCTTTACGGAACGTTCCATGTCGGTCACTTCCTCGGGACGTTCGTCGATGAGCAAAACAATCAAATAAGTGTCCGGATGATTCGCCGTAATCGCGTTGGCAATTTTTTGCAACAACACCGTTTTGCCCGTGCGCGGCGGAGCGACAATCAATCCGCGTTGACCGAATCCGATAGGCGCGATCAAATCCATCGCGCGCATAGCGATGTCTTTGAGTTGCGCGTTTTCTAAGATAACGCGCCTGTTGGGAAATAACGGCGTAAGGTTATCAAAATATATCACGCTACGCGCCGATTCCGCTTCCGCGCCCTCGAGTTTTTCGAGACTGAGAAGAGAGAAATAACGCTCTTTGTCGCGCGGCGGACGAATCTCGCCGTAAATTAAATTTCCTTTTTTGAGCGCGTAACGCCGGATTTGCATCGGCGACACATAAATATCCTCCGGGCACGGCGTGTAATCGTACGCCGCCAACCGCAAAAATCCGTAATTGTCCGGAAGAATTTCCAAAACACCTTCGCCAAACATTCTGCCGCCGCGATAAGCATGACGCTTGAGCACTTCAAAAATCAACTCGTGCTTGCGGAACATTCCTGGGCTTTCGATGCCAAATTCCGTGGCAAAATTGGTGAGCTCCTGAATCGACATTTTTTGCAAATCACTCAAATACATATCCGGCGGACGAGGGCCGGTCGGAACTGGAGGAGCGCCTTCGGCAGGAGTAGCTCCTTCCGCTTGCGGAGCGCCGGGTCCGTAAAATGCTGAACCTTGTTGATGCTCGTAATTGCCCGCATTTGGATTGGAGTAACCCTCCTGATGACCGTAATCGCGACGGCGATCGTCGCGATCATAGCGCCGCCCGCGCCCGCGATAGCCCCGGCTTCTGCCGTAACGTCGTTTATCATAATGCCCGGAGCCGCCGCCTTCTCGATCGCGAGGATCGACAATTTCGGGTAAACGCGGAGGGCCTTCTTGAGGTGGTATTTCTTCTGACATAATATTTATTGAGTTATGCTCGTCGATTCCAGAGCGAATCCAAGAGACGCGCTTGAGCGGATAAGTGCTCGAGGCTTCCGTTATTCCAGATGACGACGTTGCTTTGTTCCATTTTCTTCTCCAACGGCCATTGCGCCGCCAGACGTTGCTCGATCTGTTGTCTGCCTTGCGCCGCGAGGCGTTGCCTCTGGAGTTCTCCAGAGCAGGCGACGCATGCGACAGAATCAAACCAGCTTTCCATTCCTGATTCAAAAAGAAGCGGGATTTCCACAAGCGCCGGCTGATCGGCATTCCTTAACAGATGTTCGCTGTACTGTTGTTGCCAAACCTCGCGCACCAAAGGGTGAATGAGTGAATTTAGTAGTTGCCGTTTTGAAAAGTCGGAAAAAACCAATTGACCCAGCAAGGTCCGGTTAACAGTCTGGTCGGAGTTTAATATATCATCCCCAAATGCGTCAACTATTTTCTGATGTCCCGCCGCGCCGGGAATGTAGAGTTCGTGCGTAATCGCATCCGTATCGATGATTTTCCAACCGATCACTTCCAGCATTTTGCAAAACGTCGTCTTGCCGCACGCCACGCCGCCGGTGAGTCCGTATTTTTTCATTGGGGACTTAATGAATGATGAGATGAATGAATCAAAAACGCTTTAACCCACTCTCAGTTTCGAGGTCATTGGTTTAAACGAATCCAAAACGCGCAAATATTGCGCGCGTTCGTATTTTTCCGGATTTTCAACTTTTTTCAGACTCATACAACCGCGCATTTCTTTGATGGAATTATATTCGTGCTCATCCATCCAGCGTTCGAGGTCTTTGATAATCGTGCGTATTCGAGGAATGCCGTGTTGCAGAAGAGCAGAAGCCATCATGGTGACATTGGCGCCGGCCATGATGCCTTTGATCACATCCTCGTGATTGTGCACGCCCGAAGTAATTGCTAAATCCAGTTTGACTTGGCCGTAGAGAATCGCCGTCCAGCGCAACGGCAACAATAAATCCGCCGACGCGCTGTAATTGATTCGATGCACAAGTTCAAAATTTTCCAAATCAATATCCGCTTGATAAAATCGATTGAACATCACCAAGCCTCGCGCGCCCACGCTCGCCAATTGCGTCGCGAAATACGGAATCGAACTAAAAAACGGAGAAATTTTCACAGCCAAAGGAATGGAAATGTGTTTCAACACATCCGAAACAATCTCAATGTACTCGCTTTTGATTTCCGAACCGGTGATGAGCGGATTGGTGGGCAGACGATACAGATTCAATTCCAGAGCGTCTGCTCCGGCTTCCTGAATTTTTTTCGCGTAATCGATCCATCCTCCGAGCGTGCAACCATTGAGCGAAGCAATGATCGGCATATCGACGGCTTCTTTGGCGGAGCGAATCAAATCCAAATAGCGCTCCGGTCCGATTTTATATTTCCCCATATCGGGCAGATAACTAGTCGATTCGGCGAAAGATTCTGTTCCTTGCTCCAAGGTTTCGTGCAAAAGCTGGCTGTCATAATTGATTTGCTCTTCAAAAAGCGAATGCAACACCATCGCGCCTGCGCCCGCATCCTCCATTTTGCGAATGTTATCGATATTGCCCGAAAGCGGCGACGCCGAAGGCACCACCGGATTTCTGAGCGAGAGTTTGAGATAATTTGTTTGTAAATCAGCCATAGGTTTTAAACGGTTCCTGTAGCCACTTGTTCCATGGTGACTTGTTGCAAAGTTTGCCTTCCTCCTAAGCGTTTGACGGCATCTAGAATTTCAATGCCGGCAAGATGTCCGTCTTGATCGAGTTCGACGGCAACACCTTCCTGAACATTTTGCGTCGTAACAGTGGTTTCTCGGAAGAGAATGCTCAAAGCGTCGGCTTCGGGGTCATATCGAATAATCATAATTTTACCTTTCTAAAAATAATATACATAAACTGTGATAACAACAATCTCGGATTCTTCATCTACAAAAATGGGACGCACTTGCTTAGTGGCATATTTTTTACCATTCCAAACAGCATTAAACGCGAAATTCTTTCTGCATTCCAATCTCCCGAGTTCGCTTGGTTCCCATTTCACCGTACGAATCGCTTCCTCTATTTCTTTAACGACAAAACCGCGTCGTTGAGTGTATCCCAAAGCGTGAGCGGTTAGGCGAATAGGCTTCATGCATTCAATTACGATGCGTTGGCCACGGTCGCGGCGGCGGGTTGCGCTTGCGAACCATTCGCCGATTGTGCCGCGAGGTACTCGAGCTTGCTCCAATGCGCGCGGACGTCGGCTTGGGCGAGTTCGAGCAATTGTTGCGCGGCTTCCGGATGACTTTGGTGAAGCACGCGGAATCTTCCCTCCTGCATGATATAATCCTTCAATTCAATCGTCGGAGGTTTGGAATCCAGCGTAAACGGATTCTTTCCTTCGCGCGCCAGCATCGGATTGTATCGATACAAAGGCCATGCGCCGGATTGCACGGCAAGTTTTTGATGATGCAACCCTTGATTCATTTGAATTCCGTGCGCGATACAATGCGAATACGCGATAATCAGAGAAGAACCATCGTACGCCTCAGCTTCCTGAATCGCGCGCAACGCATGCGCGTCGTCCGCGCCCATAGCGATTTGCGCCACATAAATGCTTCCATAACTCACGGCAATTAGCCCTAAATCTTTTCGCGGCGTGCGTTTGCCGGCGGCGGCGAATTTTGCCACAGCGCCCAGAGGAGTCGCCTTGGAAGATTGTCCGCCGGTGTTGGAATAAACTTGCGTGTCGAGCACGAGCACATTGACGTTTTGTCCTTGAGCCAACACATGATCCAATCCACCGTAACCGATATCATACGCCCAGCCGTCGCCGCCCACGATCCACACGGATTTTTTCACCAACGCATCGGCGATGGTGAGCAATTCTTTGGCGAGCGGATTGCCGGAAGAGGAGAGTTTTTGTTTCAGAGCGGAAATGCGCTCGCGTTGTTTGGTAATCTCGCTATCGGTGGTCTGCGGCGCATCGAGAATTTCTTTGCAGAACGAATCTCCTCCGAGTTCATTGCTCAATTGCATCAGCAACGCGCGCGCTTTGGCGTTTTGCTGATTCACCGCGAGGCGCATGCCGAAGCCAAATTCCGCGTTGTCTTCGAAAAGCGAATTACTCCACGCAGGGCCTCGGCCTTCGTTATTAAATGTCCATGGCGTCGTCGGCAAATTGCCTCCGTAAATGGAGGAACAACCTGTGGCATTGGCAATCAAGGCGCGATCGCCGTAGAGTTGGCTCAAAATCCGAATATACGGCGTCTCGCCGCAACCCGCGCAAGCTCCGGAAAATTCAAACAACGGCTGGCGCGTTTGCGCGTTGCGCACTAAATGGAGCGGCAAGGTGCGCGAGAGCGGATGCTCTTTGAGATTCACAAAAGCTTCCCACGTTTTTTGCGTATGCTCTTTAATCGGCGCGTACGACGCCATATTGATCGCCTTGCGGCCTTCTTGAGTCTTATTTTTCGCAGGACACACTTCCGTGCACAAGGTGCAACCGGTGCAATCTTCGCCCGCGACTTGAATCGTAAACTGCGCGTCGGGAATTTCTTTCCACTTCGCTTTGCACGAAAGAAATCCTTCCGGAAGATTTTGATTTTCATTCGAATCAAAAATTTTCGAGCGAATGCACGAATGCGGGCAGACCATCACGCACTTGCCGCATTGAATGCAAATCTCCGAATCCCAAACGGGAATATCCAGCGCAAGTCCGCGTTTTTCCCATTGGCTCGTGCCCGTGGGAAACGTGCCGTCGGCGGGCATGGCGGAAACAGGCAACATATCGCCGTGCTCGGCCATGATCTGCGCCGTCACGTTGCGCACGAATTCAGGAGATTGAGGCGAAACAATCGGACGTACATTCGGCCCTGTGATATTTTCCGGAATTTTTACTTCATGCAAATGCGCCAATGCCGCATCGACCGCCGTAATATTTTTTTGCACCACGGCTTCGCCGCGTTTGCCGTACGTTTTGTGAATCGCCTGTTTGATGCACGCGATCGCCTGCTCAGTCGGCAACACTTTCGAAATCGCAAAAAAGCACGTCTGCAAAATGGTATTCATCCTGCCGCCCATGCCGGTATCTTTCGCCACTTGATAAGCGTCCACGACGTAAAGTTTGAGTTTTTTATCGATAAAAACTTTTTGCAGATGTTTCGGAATTTTATCCCACACTTGATCCGCCGAATACGGCGCATTCAGCAACACCGTCGCGCCTTGCGCCGCCGTATCGAGAACAGGGTACGATTCCAAAAAATTAAATTGATGAATCGCGACGAAATTCGCCGACGGAATCAAGTACGTGGAATGAATCGGTTTAGGCCCGAAGCGCAAGTGCGAAACCGTTCGCGCGCCGGATTTTTTCGAATCGTAAACAAAATAACCTTGCGCATAAAAATCGGTTTCCTCGCCGATGATTTTAATCGAATTTTTATTTGCGCCGACGGTTCCGTCCGCGCCGAGTCCCCAAAACACGCATCGCACGCAATCGTCGGATTCCGTCTGGAACGAAGCATCGACATCCAAACTGTTGTGCGTCACGTCGTCAATAACGCCGACTGAAAAATGATTTTTCGGATTGTCTTTTTTCATCTCGTCAAAGACAGCTTTTGCCATCGCCGAGGTAAATTCTTTCGACGAAATTCCATACCGTCCGCCGATCACGCGAATCGAAGTTCTGCCGGTTTCAAAAAGCGCGGTGATGACATCTTGATAAAGAGGCTCGCCGGCGGCGCCGGGTTCTTTGGTGCGGTCAAGCACGGCAATGGATCGAACACTTTGAGGCAATGCCGCCGTCAGATGCGCCGCCGAAAACGGACGAAACAAACGCACTTTGATCATGCCGATTTTTTCGCCTTTTGAGAGAAGATATTCCACCGTCTCCTGAATCGCCTCGCATCCCGAGCCCATCGCCACGACAACGCGCTCGGCGTCCGGCGTGCCGACGTAATCGAAAAGATTGTATTGCCTGCCGGTCAATTCGCCAAACTTCGCCATGGTTTTTTGCACGATCTCCGGCGTCTTTATGTAATAGGGATTGACCGCTTCGCGCGATTGGAAGCACACGTCGGGATTCTGCGCCGTGCCGCGAATCACCGGATGATCCGGCGAAAGCGCGCGAGCGCGATGCGCGCGCACAAGATCGTCATCGATCATCGCTCGAATCGCCTCATCCGCCGGAGGCGTAATTTTCATCACTTCATGCGAAGTGCGAAATCCATCAAACGCATGCACAAAAGGAATACGCGCTTGCAAGGTCGCCGAATGCGCAATCAGAGCCATGTCCGCCGCTTCTTGGACGGAATTTGAAAACAATATGCCCCAACCGGTCGCGCGCACCGCCATCACATCGCTGTGATCGCCAAAAATCGATAGAGCGCTCGTCGCCAAAGAACGCGCCGTGACATGAAATACCGCGCTGGTGAGTTCGCCCGCGATTTTGTACATGTTCGGGATCATCAAAAGCAACCCCTGCGACGCCGTAAACGTCGTGGAGAGCGAGCCTGCCTGCAATGCCCCATGCACCGAACCCGCCGCGCCGCCTTCGGATTGCATCTCCTGTACCAACGGTACATTGCCCCAGAGGTTTTTTTCTCCCTCCGCTGCCCATGCGTCCGCAAATTCGCCTATCGGCGAAGAGGGGGTAATCGGGTAGATAATAATGACTTCGCTTGCTTTATATGCGACGCCTGCAGCGGCTTCGCATCCGTCAACGGTTACAGATTGCTCATTCACTTCCGCCAATTATCGCCCTTTTGTCTTTGCTGAAAAGAAAATTTTAAAAATCACAGAATACATGAAGCATTCTAATTCAATGTAATGCAAGCGACGGCCATGGCGGCGATGCCTTCTTCTCTGCCGACGAAGCCCATTTTTTCATTGGTGGTGGCTTTGAGATTGATGCGATCGGTGGTGAGCATGAGCGCTTCGGCAAGCGCTTTTTTCATTGCGGGGACATGAGGAACAAGTTTGGGCGCTTCAGCGATGACCGAGGCATCGATATTTTCGATCTTTCCTTTTCGCATGCGAATCATTTCCGCGATTTTTTCTAAAAAAAACGTGCTTCGCATATTTTTCCACTGCGTATCAGAGTTTGGAAAATGCATACCGATATCGCCCGCGCCGAGCGCGCCAAGAAGCGCGTCGGCAATGGCGTGGATCAATGCATCCGCGTCCGAATGTCCTTCCAATCCCTTATCGTGCGGAATTTCCACGCCGCCAAGAAAAAGTTTGCGTCCCTTTACCAGTGGATGAACATCATAACCAATGCCAACTCGATTCATGAGAGCATCATAAAGAAAAAATGACCTCATCCAACTTTTTTCTAGCATTTTTTAATTAAATTTGAACAATGCGCCTTGTTTAAAATTAACCGGAATGTCAACACCCTTAAAGACGATTGAGCAAGCGTATGAACGAATCTTACATTCTTATCACAGGCGCAAGTAGCGGAATCGGAGCGGGGTTTGCGCGGGAATTTGCAAAAAAAGGGAAACCTCTCATTCTTGTGGCTCGAAGGGAAGAGCGTTTGCGCGCAATTCAACGCGAATTTCCGGACGTGGACATCCAAGTCTTGCCATTTGATTTATTTCAAATGCGTTCAGGTGAAAAATTATTCGAAATTTGCCGACACAATCATTGGGAAGTAACGGGGCTGATCAATAATGCCGGACTTGGTTGGCAAAAAGACTTGTGTTTACTCTCAGAAGAAGAGACCGATCGGATGTTAACGATTAATTTGGTTTCTCTCACACATACATGCAGGTTGTTTTTACAGCCGATGATTCAAAAAAAATCAGGCTTTGTATTGAATGTGGCTTCCATTGCCGGATTTCAAGCGCTTCCGCATTTTTCGGTTTATGCCGCAACCAAAGCCTATGTCATTCATCTCTCCGAGGCGCTTTATGAGGAAGTAAAAGGGAAAGGAGTCTTTGTAGGATGCTTGTGCCCCGGTCCCGCGCATACGGAATTCAAAGCCGTCTCCGGTATGGAGCGCAAATTTTTTACTTACGCGCAAAATGTGGACACGGTCGTGCTCGCAGGTATAAAGGCTATCAAATATAAAACGCCTGTCGCTTACACTTCTTTGATTCAAGAAATTCTTTGTTCATGTATCGGCTTTACGCCGCGTTTTTTGCATCGAAAATTCGCGAGCTTCCTTATGAAACTCGCAGGAGCGCACAGAATTTAAAAACCGAGAACGCCGTGTTCTTTTTTTGATTTTTCCAGAAGTTTCTCCAATTTTTAAAGCGCGAATGATGAAAAGTCTTGAACTGCATGAAATGCCCTGTTGCATCTTTCGGCACATGCGACATTTTAAATCCCAAACTCCAAATCTCAAACACATCCCTTTCTCATCTTCTACGTGATAAGCCAAAGCCGTGAATTCCAGAGGGAACAGGGAAGGTTTTTTCTGTTTTTTAAATTTTTCAAATATTTTGGAATTTGTTTGGGATTTGGAGTTAGGGTTTGGGATTTTAAATTTTGCTCCATCTTTGACTCATTCTCAAAAAATAGGGGAATGTTCTATTTCAATTGACGAGGTGTGAACCCTAGCGATACTATGCCCTTTCTTGTTTCTTGTCCGAGGCGTTTTGCCAAACGACATGTACACATGGGGTCATAGCTCAGTTGGTAGAGCACCTCAATGGCATTGAGGGGGTCTGGGGTTCGAATCCCCATGGCTCCACCAGAGCGACCGCTCAGGTGAATTTTCTCATCCGGTTTGGGACACGCTGAAAAATGCTGAAATATCCCGATAAAGGCTGAAATTACGCTATTTATACTAAATTCAAAAATAAGTTTGATGAATATACCCTCCCTTTATTCCTCTGCGTTCCCGCTAAAGGCGAGAATGACAAGTGGAACTTATTTTTTGGATTTAGTATTAATTAACTTTGCTGGCCCAGTACTTGCCTAGTGTCTTGACTTGTGCCTCAACATATAGATTTGTTGCATTTTTTAATCGTTGCTCAAGGTTACTCAACACACCCGACGTTGCTCCAGTTGCTTTTGCAGCGTCGAGCAAAATTTTTGCTGTTTTTACAGCGTTCTCTAGTGCTTGCAAAGAAGAATCCTCTAATAAGTCTTTTATTATTTCGTCTTCCGATGGTTGGATTGGTTTTGTTTGATCTTGACCTTTATCAACGTTTGTATCAGAGGAGACTTGGGGATCATTTGCAAGTGCTTCTTCGGCTTGTAAATAGCTCCCATTCAATGCGAGAAGCAATGTCACAATAATCAAGCATCTCATACCATAGTAATGAGAGATAATGATGAAACGTCAAGGGAGACATCTTTACGAAGTAGGACGAATTTCGACAATACGCGCATCAAATTCCTTAAGAGCGGCTTGTATAAGGGGATCGTTTTGGAATTCCGCCTTATCTAACTTCGATGGCAAAGGCGCCTTTGGAGCAGAAGTAGCAACCGGAGGCGCAGGCGGCGTTTTCACAACAGAAGGTTGAGTCATCGGTTGAGTCGACGATATTGGAGCCGGTTTAGGGGATGCGGAGAGAGGTTGAGGAGATTCCGATGTTTTGGATTGGATCGAAGTAAGAGTTTTTAATATCTCTTCGAGCGAAACTTTTTCGCGTTGATCGGCCAAACGCAAAAGCGCGATTTCAAAAACCGCTTCCTTCACCAACGCAAAACGCAAACGCCCTTCCACTTGAATCAACTCTTCAATAAAAGCCAAAAGCAAACTGCGCGAAGGAAATTGCGTGAGCGAAGCGAAATATTGCAGTTCGGATTCGTCGAGCTCCTCCCGCGCAATCTCAGGCGAAATTTGCTGAAGAAGCATATTGCGGTAATGGCGCAAAAGCTCTTGAGTCAAGCGCATGAGATCTTTGTCCGAATGAAAAAGCGCGCGGGAAAGCTCTAGCGCTTCCTTGTCTTTTCCTTGAAGAATATTTTCCGCCAACTTGCGAACATCTTCTCCGGAAGTCAAACCAAACATCTCCAAAACATCTTTTTCTTCGATTTTTTTTCCGCAAAAACTAATGAGTTGATCGAGCGCGGACTCGGCATCGCGTAAGCTTCCTTCGGCCTGACGCGCGATCAAATGAAGCGCGGTGGATGCCACGGTGATTTTTTCTTGGTCGGCGATTTTTTGCAAATGCACGGCGATATTTTTTTCCGAAATGCGATGCAGATCGAAGCGTTGACAACGCGAAAGAATCGTCGGCAAAACCTTATGAACATCCGTTGTGGCAAAAATGAATTTCACGTGCGCGGGCGGCTCTTCAAGCGTCTTTAATAGCGCGTTGAATGCGGCGGCGCTGAGCATGTGCACTTCGTCGATAATATAAATTTTAAACTGCCCGCGCGTGGGAGAGTAGCGAACGTTGTCGCGCAAATCGCGAATATTATCGACGCTATTATTCGATGCGCCATCGATTTCAATCACATCCAGCGAACGGCCTTCGGCGATTTCGCGGCAAATCTCATCGTCGGGATCAAATTTTATCTTAGGTCCGCCGGGACAATTCAATGCCTTGGCCAAAACACGCGCCGTGGACGTTTTTCCAATGCCACGAGGACCGACAAAAAGAAATGCGTGCGCGACGCGTTTAGTCTCGATCGCGTTTTTCAACGTTCGCACCACAGCCTCTTGCCCCACAATTTCTTCAAACGTCCGCGGGCGATATTTTCTGGCTAAAACCTGATACATCTCCTTCAAATTATCCAAGAGTTTTAAATTGGGAAGCGCTTTTTAAGGGGATTTCTAAATATTCGCGTGAGGGCGCGTTGCGGATTGATTTTTGTCGCGAGCAAGGCGCGACAAGGGAGAATATTGAAATTAAATATTTGACCGAGGAGCAACACAGCTCGCGACAAAAATCAACGCAACCC
>JBMONL010000038.1:0-11635 GCA_049324635.1 Verrucomicrobiota bacterium
ACTTCGGGTGCGAAGCACTCAGAAAAAGGCTATGCCTTTGTTGCCCGAAGGGTTGCGTTAATTTTTGAATGAACATTGTTGCTCGTCAGTCGCAGATTTCATTCCAATATGCTCCTTCCTCGCGCCTTGTTCATTCAAAAAATTAAACCGCAACGCGCCCTCACGCGAATATTTAGAAATCCCCTAAAGAACTTTTCAAAACGATTACTTCGTGATATGTTTTTATTTTTTTCGTAAAACACCTTATCTATGGCCTTGATGACTGCAAAATCCAAAGACGTTCGTTCATCCAAACGAGGTCCACGCAATCAAAGAGTCCGTGCCTATCAGATTCCTCGTGCTTCATGGTTTGTCTTTGATTTTAGCGCAGGTTTTTTGGGATGTTTGCTGGCATTTTTATTCTCGCCGGCTTCATGGGGTAACGCCTCTTTGCCTTCGCACCATCCGACCAGTTTGATGGCGAGCACGGTATTCGGCTTTTTGATTATTATTTGTTCTCAAATTTTTCAATTACATCTGACCCATGATCAACGCTCGCCTCTGCCTCATATTTATCGTTCGATGGGATGCGTTCTGCTCGCGCTTGTATTGTTATTGGGTTTTTTCTTTTTACTCATGTTTGGACGCATCGGCCGATGGATTGTCGTACAGACATTCATTTATACCACGATATTGATGATCGTTATTCGATCGATGACGCACCGCATTACTCAAGATTACAAGCAACGCCTTATTTTGGCGGGTTCTCCTAAATTTTTTAACGCCATGCGAAAATTGATCGAAACGCAAAACTTGCCGTTCGAAATTTTATTCATGATGGATACTCGCGCAAAAGACCCCCATCTGGTCACGCTCAGTGAGCCGGTGGCAAGCTTTCCGATCTCAGAGATACGGGAGCAATGCCAACAATGGAATGTCGGTGAAATTGTCTTGGAACACTCTCATGCCGTTCCTCCCAGCATCCATGTTGAAATCGGGGAATGCTTGTTGATGGGTGTTCAAATTTCTTCTATGCATACTTTTGTCGAGCGCGTCTGGCAAATTATCCCCATCGATCACATTGATCACACATGGTTGCACGATCTAGATCTTAAATTGACGAATCCTTTCTATCTCCAAGGAAAACGAATCATGGATATTTTGTTTTCGTTTTTTGGATTGATCCTTTCAACGCCCCTTTTACTCGTCGCCTCTTTGTTCATCAAATTACAAGATGGTGGCTCTATTCTTTATTCCCAAACACGCATCGGGCAATTCGGCATTCCTTTTGTTTTATATAAACTGCGCACCATGACTCACGGCATTTCTCACGACGACTCTATTTACACAGACGTTCACGATGCGCGCGTCACGTGGATAGGAAAAATTTTAAGAAAATTGCGCCTCGATGAAATTCCGCAATTTTGGAATGTCTTGCGCGGCGAAATGAGCTTAGTCGGACCGCGCGCAGAATGGGTCAAATGCACCGAGATTTACGAAAAAGAAATTCCTTTTTACCGCTTCCGCCACCTCGTGCGCCCCGGCATCACCGGTTGGGCTCAAATCAATTATCCTTATGGCGCCAGCGCCGAAGACGCCAAAAATAAACTCTCCTACGACCTTTATTACATCAAAAACCTCTCCCTCCTCTTCGATTCACAAATCATCCTCCAAACCATCGGCTCCATCATGAAAGGAAGCAGGTAATTTGGAGGCTCTGCCTTCAAACCTCCCCCTTAAGTAGGAGTCTGAGGACGAATATCTCAAGTTAATTCCATTGTTTGGAGAATGGATTGGTTGATGTAATGGATGTTGAATTTTTGTTCGGCGAGTTGACGGCTTTTGAGTCCCATGGATTCGATGAGGGAGGGATTGGTAATGAATTGTTCCATAGCGTGTTGGAGAGCGGGAATGTTTTTGGGAGGGATAAGGAAGCCGTTGTCGCCGTGAATGACAGTTTCGCGGCAACCGGGCATATCGGTAGTAATAATGGGGCGTCCCATAGCAAGCGCTTCAAGGATGGATCGAGGAACGCCTTCGCGATAATAAGAAGGAAGCACAAACACGCTGGTTTTTTGCAATAACGGACGCACATCTTCCACAAAACCGGTGTATTCGACTACGCCTTCTTTCACCCACCCTTGAATTTCTGCGAGAGAAATAGAAGAGGGATTTTCGTCTGTGGCGCCCGCAAGTTTGAAAACAATTTCAGGATGCGCTCTTTTAATTCGACGCGCGGCTTCGATAAATTCGCGAAAGCCTTTATCTGCCAGCATACGTCCCATAAGAAAAAAACTACACGGAGTACAATACGGGCGCACAAAAGCAAATTCCTCCAATGGGATGCCGGAGCCGCAAAGAAGCACCGCTTGTCTGGAAGAAATCAGTTTTTTTTGAATAAAAATATTTTGATCGTCCGGATTTTGAAAAAAAACAGCCTGATTATTTTTTAAGGCTTTTCGATAAAGCCTTTCGACCATGCCAGCCAACATTTTTTGTCGCATAGTTCCTCCGACAAACGCATAACCTAATCCCGGAATGAGAGAGAACACTTTTTGAATACCGGTCATCCACGCCGCCAAAGAACCGTAGATGACTGGTTTGATGGTGTAACTCAAAAGAATATCCGGCTTTTGCGAATAAAAAAAATGAATAAGTCGAAAAAAATAAATGATGTCTTGAAAAGGATTGAGTCCGGTGCGATTCATAGGCATGGGAACATACTCCGCGCCGAGTTGACGAACGTTTTCGATCATTTTTTTATCTACTGGAGGGCAACAGGCGAGAACGCGATGATTTTTTGAAACCATTTCACGAACGAGATGCCCTCGGAATCGGCAGAGCGTGAAAGCGTCATTGGATAAAATCAGGATTTTCACTAGATAGATTTTTAGACAGAATTAATAAAATTAACAGAATTTTGCTCCGCACCCCGGCGCTTCGCGCAGATAATCGAAAAACGAGAGTAGAAAGTAGATAATGGAATACCCCTTTACCCATAAGATGATTTCACACTAGGCGCGCAAAGGACGCAAAGATAAAAATCACAACTTTTTTTCTAAAAATTCGCGATAGAGATTGTCCCAGAGGTCGACGACATAGGATGAAGCATAGTTTTGAGCGACGTGCTCGCGTCCGGCGTGTCCCATTTTTTGTCGTTCATCGCGGGATAGACGCACTAAGCGTAGCATGGCGTTGGTCAAGGCAGTAAAATTTTTAGGAGGAACTAAAAATCCGCTTTTACCTTCCAAGATGACTTCGCGATTGCCGCCGACGTCCGTGGCAACAATGGGTAAGGCGCTGGCGCTGGCTTCCAAAAGAACAAGCGACATGCCTTCCCAAGCCGAAGACATCAAACAACCGTCTGCAAGATTCATCAACACGGGAATATCTTGGCGTATTCCTAAAAAGCGAATTTGTTGATGGATTTCCAATTCGCGAGCCAGTTGTTCCATGCGTTTTTTGAGGACACCTTGCCCTGCAATAAGAAGAAGTTGTTGAGGATACTCTGCAATGGCACGCGCAAAAGCGTGGAGCATGTTAGGATAATCTTTTTGTTCGTCAAAACGCCCCACCGCCAACCAAACAAATCGCTCTTCAAGGCCGAATTGTTTTCTCGTCATCTCGCGGGAAGAAAGATCGGGATGAAATAGATCGAGGTCCACGCAATTGGGCACAAAACGAATTTTATTTTCCGAAACCGCACCAATGCGCAGATAGCGCTTCATGCCGGCGCGGCTGACTTGAGTGGTTAAATCGCAAAAACGATCCGTCAAACCGTACGCCCATTCGCGCCAACAAGCACCTTCATTAATATTGTGCGCGGTGGAAATCACCACTGGAATCCGAGCGAACCATCGAACGCATCGCCCTAATAAATTGGCGTGCACCATGTGACAATGCAAAATATGCGGTTGCCACGCGCGAATGATTTTCGCCAAACGCATAAGCGCGCGAGGGTCAGGAATGCCGCGCTTCATGCCCAATGAAACAATTTCCAATCCGCGCTCTTGGATTTTTTCGCCAAGCGCGCCAATCGGAATCATGGAAACGACTTTGATGACGTAACCTTTTTTCTGCAGGCCGGAGCAAAGATGAAGCGTCTGCCATTCGGCGCCGCCGAGTTCCATGCCTGTGAGAAGCATCAATACGCGCGTGGGTTGCATTTTTAACAATGTTCCAAAATTTGCGCGTACTGATGAATGATGTGCGACAGCGCAAAGTGTTTTTCCAAAGCTTGTCGAGCGCGCGCGCACGGAGCGCGATCCAGCCATGCATCGTTCCATTCCAGTTTTGGCGCATACCGATTACTCAAATGACAAAACCGGAGAATTTCTTCCGTACCGCCGGGATTTTGAACGGCCGCCACAGGACATTCCAACGCGATGGCTTCCAATAAAGCGTTGGGCAATCCTTCATATTCGGAACTCAAAACAAATAAATCGGCATGTTTGAGCCATACCCAAGGATTTTCCTGAAATCCCGGCAAATGCACATGTTCAGAGAGATTTTTTTGCGCGGCTAATTTTTCCAAATCATAATGCAATCTCCCCTCGCCCAAAATCCACAAATGCGCATGCGGTTGCCGCGCCAACACATAAGGCATCATTTCAATCAAACGGCGAAATCCTTTTTGTTTTTCCAAACGCCCGACGCCGACAATGTTGAGTCTTCTTTCATGCGACACGAATGGATTCTCCTCTTCATGCGCGCGTTTTTGAAGATACTCGATATCGACCGGATTGTAAATTTGAGTGATTAAATGAGACGGCACGCGGAAATGTTGCTCCAAATCTTTTTGCATGTAAACGGATTGACAAATAATGCGATTCGCATGCCGATAAAACAATTTATACAAAAATCCCCAGCAAAGAGGCGTATGCGTTTCACGCAATGCTTCACTGACCGTATTGCTCTCTCGAATTAAAATTTTTGTCCCCGGAGGCAAAAAAGGTTGGATCATCGTCAACGCAATATTGAGATGTCCAAGAGTGGAAAGCACCGCATGCGGACGCAATGTCCAGAGAAGTTTTAAAAGCGGCCAAAAGGCGCGCCGCACTCTTCCGGCTTTGAGATCGTGAATCACGACCTCTGTGGGAATATCCTTTAAATAAGGCCCCTCTTTTTTCACGAGCGCCAAATGAATTTCAATTTTTTTGCGATTCAAATGCCGAGCCAACTGACTCATTACGCGCTCCGCTCCGCCTCCCCTCAACGACGGCGTCAACAACAAAATTTTTCTTCGCGTCATTAGCGAATATCATCCTACGCTCCGCACACGGGGTCAAGTTTTGACATAAAGGCGGATTTGTCGGCTTTGAGTTTTAAAATGAAAAGCGCAAGCTAAAAGCCGTATAGCATTCCATTCTCAGGAAAGAGGAATTTCGTCTTTCCTGGGCGGCGCAATTTTTGAAAAAGTTCTCTTATTTCTGAGCAACGAGAGCTTCTTCTTTTTTACCGCAATACTGTGCGATCTTGGCCTTGGCGTAGGAACTATCCATGGAAGCTACCAAAAACATCCTGTGGCCGATACGCATGGCTTTCGTCGCTCGAGGAATTTGTGAGGTGTTCACAATTTTCGGAGCAGAAAGCCGATGTACACCGGCATGTCCCAGAGACGGTATCACCAAGAAGGCAATCCCACAGCATATCATGAGCGTAGTAAGTCTCATGAATGATGTATCGGCTCTCTCGTCAAAACTCTTTAATCTTTTTAATATTTTTTTTTCAGCTTTTTAAAGGGGAATTTTTTACCTGTTTTGTTTTTGCAGATAAAATCAATTATAAAATATTCATAGCAAGCACTTTACACCTTTGATGTAATTTGTAAATTTAACGTCATAGATCACAAAAATATTTTTTGAAGGCGGCTTCAATCTTCCGAGGGTATGGACTCGGAATTTTCGTCCGATGATTTGATAACGGAAGTTGTGGCAGGTATCGCCAAAATTTCAAATGTCAGCGTTCCGGCGATGAAGCGTCCCATGATTAAATCCAAGCAATACTTCGTGCCGGGCGGCGTTTCCGGCGTCGCCATCAATTGAAGCGTCAAATCTTTTCCTTTTTTCTCGAAAGATAATTTTCCCGAATCGCCGATGTAAGATTTTTTGCCTTCGGGACGCAATCGAATCTCGGTGATTTTATCTAAATACTTTCCTTTAAGCGTAACGTCCTGAGGCGCGCCGTTGGCTGGAATCGCAAATGGAGCCGGGATGGTTTTGGTGACGACAGGCGATTCGCTGGCTTCCACACTGAGTGTGCTCGACGCAAAATCGCCTTGTCCTTTTGCCATTTCTCCGGTGGAAACCGGTTGCGCGCGCTTATCTGTCGGGGGCACGACTTCCACTTCCAACGGCAAAGCCAGCTCGAATTTATCTTTGGTCAAAACGCTGATTTTATAACCGTTTTCTTGCACGGCAATCGGCGCCGCCACAAAATAAACGATACGCGACATTTCGCTTGCGGAGCCCATGCGTCCCAAAATTTCCTGCGTCAATTTTCCTTCGCGATAAATTCGAATCGCTTTAATTTTATCTAAATTCGTCCCCTTAATTGCCGCAGACAGTTGCGCTCCTCCCGCGCCCAAATGAATGCGCCGCGGCACGACCTCTTTGATAACGACTTCGGAGACTGGCAAAGTCTGCGGATGAGTTTCTGCAAAACCCATGCTCATGCATAACAAAAAAAGAAAAATGATACTCAATCCCCAAAATAGGTTCATACTTGTCATTCCCGCTTTTAGCGGGAATCCAGAGGAAGAAAGGGAGGGTGTATTTGAAAACTTATTTTTGGGATTGAGTATCATTTTTGAATTCTGATTTTTGATTTTCATTTTTCACTGTCCTTGGCTACGCGTGAAACCATCTTTTCCGTCGTATCGATACAATAATTCCATTTTTACAAATTCCAATGATGTTTGTGTGATGCGTTCCAATAATGTTATCACCGTCGCGTGCGATGCATGGGTGCTCGCTACTCGAAACCGGCATTGCAGAACATCCGTCTGCGCTTCCCAAATTTTAGAAGGCGTCCACACCGCTAATCCCCGATCGCAAATCATTTCTAAATTCCACTCTGTGTCTTGGATGCTGTGTAGCTTCTGCGCGAAGTTTTCTATATTAGAGTCGGGCGCATAAATAAAAATATCCGCGCCCACCAATTCGCGTTTTGTTTCAATCGTAACGGAAGGCAAGGTTTTTATGTTGATTGGAGATTCAAAATAACGCGTTGGCGAAAGTTTCAAGGGTGATTGTCCGAGCCGTTCGATGACGGCTTGAGCGAATTCGCTCGTGGAAACTTCCATGGCGCTCGAATTTTTTTGATAAATATCAAACGTATGGATGCCGTCTTCAATCGTCTTGAGCCATGCATTGTGAATTTTTTCAGCCGCAGAATTTTGACCAATGTGATTCAGCATCATCACTCCTGCAAGCAAAAGTCCCGAAGGATTCGCCGAGTTTTTTCCCGCCAACGCCGGCGCGGAACCGTGAATGGCCTCAAACATTGCCGCGCGTTCGCCGATATTCGCCGAACCCGCCAAACCCACGGAACCGGCAATCTGCGCCGCCACGTCCGACAAAATATCGCCGTACAAATTAGGCAGAACAATCACGTCGAACATCTCCGGCTTGTCCGCCAGCATCGCCGCGCCGATATCCACGATCCAATGATCTTTTTGAATATCCGGATACTCCGTTCCGATCTCATCGAAAATTTTATGAAAAAGCCCGTCCGTCATTTTCATAATATTGTCTTTGGTAAAACAACTCACGCGTGCGCGCCCGTGCGATTGCGCGTATTCAAATGCGTAGCGAATGATTTTTTCCGTGCCTCGCCGCGAAACTAATTTCAAACACTGCATGACATTCGGACTGAGTTGATGTTCAATCCCCGCGTACAAATCTTCCTCGTTTTCCCGAATCATCACTACATCCATCTTGGGATGTTTCGTCGGCACAAACGGCGCATACGCCGAGCATGGTCGCACGTTCGCATAAAGTCCCAGCGTTTTTCTCAGCGTGACATTGAGGCTTTTCATGCCGCTACCTTGAGGCGTGGTGACCGGCGCTTTCAGTAAAATTTTTGTCCGTAAAATCGAATTCCATGCGTCCGCTTCGATTCCCGAAGTTTCGCCGCGTTCAAAAACTTTTAATCCCACGTCGATTGTTTTGATGTCCAACTCTGCGCCCGCCGCCTCCAGAATTTTTAGCGTTGCCTCCATAAGCTCCGGACCAATTCCATCTCCGTGAGCAACTGTAATCGGCGTTTTCATGAATCATTCAAAGTGCGGCGAGGCCATTCAAAGGTCAATTTAAAATTATTTTTTCACGTATTTTAGCGGAAAAACTCAACGTATTTCATTGACTCGCGATTGCATTATTCAATAATTGTCAAAACACAAAAAATTTATGGCAACCATCACTATCAGCAGAGAAACCATCGGATCGGAACCCATTAATTGGTCTTCCTATCAACCGGAAAGAAATCAACCTTCAGCCCCCCAAAAGGAGATAAAAAAAAGTATGAATCCTACCACTGAATTCGAAATGATCCTTTCCAATCGAGAAAAAATGAACGGCGGCGCGATTGCGAACGATGTCGGCGCTAATCCTTTTAAACTCACTGTGGACCCGGCGCTCCGCGTGCGTTTGCGTCAAGCGCTTGTAGACCTTATCAATGATCACGAAAATACGTTGGCGAATTATGTCGCCGAAGGAAAACTTCAATTGGATTCTTATAAAGAATACATTGAACTTTTTGCTCGTAGCTTGAGAGAGACGATGGACAGTCACGATGGCGTTGCGTATCTCATCAAATCCGCGGGCTTTGATGTGTCGATGGATTCCATTAACCTTCGTCCTGAATGGCGCTGGGGTAGTGGCTTCAATGCATCCGGCTCATAATTTTTTTCGAATTTAAAAATCTTAGCGCGGGCGATAAACACCCGCGCTTTTTTTATGAGAAAAAGCGTTTTGTTTATCTCGATTTTGTTTTTTGCTTTTGCGATTCAAGCAGGCAAAGCCATACCTCTTCATCAATTATACTTCAAAGATCGCGCGCTCGGTGTTGAATGCGCTCGTACGCCTCAAGAACGCGCGCGCGGTTTGATGTATCGAGATGCGCTTCCTCTCGATCAAGGCATGCTTTTTGTTTTTGAAAAAGAACAACGCGTTTCTTTTTGGATGAAAAATACGCGCATTCCTCTCTCCATCGCTTTCATTGATCGCTACGGAAAAATTCTTGAAATTCGCTCTATGAAACCGTTCGACGAAACCCATATTATCAGCCGGTCCGACCAAGTTCTCTACGCCCTCGAAACCAATCTCGGCTACTTCTCTGATCACAAAATCACCCCCGGCGACTTCATCCAAAATTTACCGGAATAGTTTTTGGAGGCTCTGCCTCCAAACCTCCGCTAAAGGACTACCGTCCTTTAGAATCCTTTCACGTATGCGCCCATTTTTTGCCGCCGAAGGCGGAGCAAAAAATGGGCGCATACAGGAAGGGTTTCTTAAGGGCAGTAGCCCTTAAGTGGGAGTTTGAGGGCAAAGCCCTCAAAAACACTACTTCGCGAGGCGTGGCATGCTTTCGAAGAGGGTGCATTCGCCGCGGAAGAGGAGGTCGATTTTATCGGTGGGGCCGTTGCGTTGTTTGGCGATATTGAGTTTGCATCGGGTGGCGAAAGTATTTTTGTGTTGCACGGTCTCGGTTTCGCCTTCTTTGGTTTCGACGCGATTGAGCAGCATAACGACGTCCGCGTCTTGCTCGATGGACCCGGATTCGCGCAAGTGATGCAATGCCGGCTCAGCCATGCTGTCCTCCGGACGCCGATTTAATTGCGAGAGCACAATAATCGGCACGTTGAGTTCGAGCGCGAGCGCTTTGATGCCGCGCGAAATTTCCGAAACTTCCACTTGGCGGTTTTCGCGCGCTTTGTCGCTGGTCGAAGTGAGCAGTTGCAAATAATCGATGATAAAAATTTCCGTGCCGTGCATTTGTTTCATGCGGCGCGCCTTTGCGCGTAATTGCGAAATCGTCAAAATGCTCGACTCGTCCATGAACAACGGTAGCTCCGCCATCTCGTCGGCCACTGCGCGCAATCCCATAATTTCTTGATCCGAAAGATTACCTTCGCGAATTTTTTGCAAGCTGACATTTGCGTGCGCCGCCAAAAGACGCAACATCAATTGTTGCGTGGTCATTTCCAAACTAAAAATTCCCACGCGATGACCGGGTTTGACAAAGCGGTCTTCTTTTTCGTCGTAGCGTTCCTTCACAAAATTTTTCGCCATGCTCAGAGCGAGAGCCGTTTTTCCGACGCCCGGACGCGCGGCGAGCACGATCATTTCGCCGCCTTTGAATCCGGTGGTAAGACGATCCAGATCGTCGAATCCAGAAGGAATTCCGGAATAAAGTCCTTTGCCTCGATGCTTGGCGATATGGACGATCAATTCCAAAGCTTGATCCACGACTTGTCGCGAAGAAGAGATTTGTTGCGAAGCCGCGTGATCGGTGATTCCAAAAATCAAACTTTCCGCTTCATCGACCACCGCATCCACGTCGTGTTGGCGTTCGTGCGCGTCGTAAACAATTTTTGTGCACGCGTGTTGGAGTCGCCGCAAAATACTTTTTTGCCGCACCGTGCGAATGTGCGCCGGCGCGGTCATGACTGAAACCACTCCCGCCGCCAAATCTCCCAAAAGCGCCGCACCGCCGACAGTTTCTGTCAATTTTCTATCCGCCAAATATTGCAGAACCGTGCTCGTGTCGATGGGTGTGCTTTTATTGCGCATGTCTTGCAATGCGCGAAATAACTCCTGATGCGCCGGATTAAAAAAATCTTCCGCGCGCAAGCCCTTGTCCACGGCTTCGTCGATCACTGTTTCCGGCTCGGACAACATGGCGCCCAAAAGAGACCTCTCGCTCTCCAAACTGTGAATGGCCGGCATGCCTTCCAGTTTGACCTCAACGGTTGCGTTTCTTCTTGAGGGTCTCTTTTCTTGTGCTTCTGCGATCATAAAACGAAATAATGTATCACACCGAACGCCACATATCACGCCAAGAAAAGAAAAATATGCCTTTATTTTTGTGGAGTTGTGAACAAGTTGCGAACAAATCCCTATTTTTCAAGCTCATATACGTCGCTTTTCTAGGTAATTATGCGAATTACAGCAAAAACTCCACCTTGTGAATAAGTCCGTATTTTTTGAATGTAAAAACATAAAAAGTCGGGGATTCACCCTCACTTTTTACGTTTTTTAAAGGCTTTTGAATATAGATCCATGTTGTCGGTTCAAAATTCAAGTGAACACTTAAGGGGACTTCTAAATATTCCCGTGGGGCGCGCAACAAGGAGTTATGGATGGATGGCAAGGCGCGAGCGTAGTCGGATATTGAAATTAAATATCCGACAAGCGAGTAACGCCGCCAGCCGCCGGCGACACGGTCGCTTTCCCTGCGCTTCGCGCGGATGAAGCACTCATTCACTTCGGGTGCGAAGCACGCAGAAAAAGGCTATGCCTTTGTTGTCCGAAGGGTTGCGTTGATTTTTGTCGCGAGCTGTGTTGCTCCTCGGTCAAATATTTAATTTCAATATTCTCCCTTGTCGCGCCTTGCTCGCGACAAAAATCAATCCGCAACGCGCCCTCACGCGAAT
>JBMONL010000039.1:0-10983 GCA_049324635.1 Verrucomicrobiota bacterium
CCATCGCCGATGGACTCCGCGAACTCTTCCACACCCTCACCACCCCGCTTTTTAACTCCGACCCCATCCCCATCACCCCCGATCTCCCTTGGTTCTCAGACCCCTAAAAAAACAGAGGAAACTTCTGCTAAGAATAGGCTTTTCGTCTGCGTTGATGAATGACGTTGTTTTCCCATATATCCTTATATATGTGTAAAAACAAAAATATTACCATCACTATCGAAAAAATACTTTAAACCATTGATACAATCATTGAAATGTTTACAATTAGCGATGCCAAATATTATGAAAAATAGAAAATATTTATGTCCAAATTGTCGTAGTGATCGAACCATCAAAGACGGCAGCGTCTTCGGCTCTCCGCGACGACAATGTAAAAATTGCGGATTCAAATTTTTAATCAAAAGCGTTAATAACGACGCCAAGAATTTAAACATTCCTCGGCAACTATTTGCGCCTTGGCTTTATATGCACGGACTAAAAGTTCGGGAAATTGCATCGTTTCTTCATTGTTCTCCTGCTGGTGTTTTGCACTGGTACAATAAACTCCAAGTCAAGCATCGTCCTCTCGCACCTTATTGTGATGTCATGGTTTTCAATTTTAAAAATGCGCATTCGCAACTTCAAGAAATGGCTCGACGACAAGGACTCAAGGAAAGGGTTGCGAAATTCCCCGTAGCCCTGATTGTAGGCAACTGCATCGTCGTCACCACCGAAATTCCAGCTTATATCGCACGGATTCCAAGAAAACAGAGAAAGATTGAGGCAAAGAAAAATTGATGGTTAGCTTGAATGATATGATTTCTTCGTCATTCTTTCACGAGAATGAACGTGAAAAATTTTAATTTTTTCTTGATGTCGTAGCAAATATTTTTGGGTACTTTCGCTACCGCTCGAGTAGGCACCCATGCGTCTTGTGATTAAAAATATTCTTCGTCCTTTCATTTTTTCTGACAAAGCCTGCATAAAGCCGATCCAGTCATCGGCGGTGACCCGATGGGAAAGAAAATAATAGAAATTGAGCTTTCTTCCGCTTGTTGCGCTTATGACGTAGCCCGGTAGCTGCGATTCATCTTTGATCTCAAAATCGCGGACAAAAAAGATGCGCGCTTTTTCTTCGCGAGCCATTTTTTTAATCCACGAATACTGTGTTTTTAACCAATGCTTCCGGCAGTCCAATCCCGCGATTCCGCTCCAAATCAATCCAAGTTTTTTCATCTCTCGCCATACCGTCGGCAGAGAAAGGGCAAGATTCAAGGACTGATTAAGTTTTTCCTGAATGCTTTTCATCGTCCACAACGACTGGGGCGACTGCCCTGATAAAACCTTCAAGACATCCTCCCAGCATGACCTGAAATCAAAAAGGCATCGGCGTCCTGTGATTTCGCCGGCATCAAGAGCTTTCAGTCCTCCTTGCTTCCATCGCATCATCCATCTCGACACGCTACCGTGATGTACCTCTGCATCCTTGGCAATGCTGGATATCGTCGCGCCAGCGCGACGGCTCCTAACCGCAGCTTTTCTCAATTGTTCCAAGCGTCGTCGAGATGCTTGTAATTCCTTTTTCTTTCTCATTTTTTAAAAACATAATATAACCGTATATATGAAAGAATCATTGAAAATATGATACAGCTTTTTCCTCCTCGCCTCGTAGCTTTAAAAAAACTAGGAGTTTATGCATGCGAAATTTTCCGCCTTTGCAAAATCTTGGAATACATATCGCTTGAAGCTATAAAGCAAACTTTACCAACGAAAAACACAGAATTCCCGATTGTATGCGCAACAAAATTTCCAATACCACGCGCGGAAAATTTCCGTTTCTGTGACTATCGACAAGCTTTTTTATTACGGTGCGGGAGGGATTCGAACCCTCGGTACGACTTTTCAATCGTACAACGGTTTAGCAAACCGCCGCTTTCGACCACTCAGCCACCGCACCTCTTTAAGTGAAAAAGAAAGCTAGCAGAGACGAGTGAAAATGGACAATAGAAAATCAGTGCATCAGGAATAAAGGGTGCGGAGCAAAATCTCTCTGCTCGCGCTAGCGAGCATATATCCGTGTCATCCGTGGTTAAAAGGGCAAAAGGGCACGGAGTAATTCTGTAGAAATTCTGTGAATTCTGTCCGAAAAATTCTCTTCACCTTTTGATTGAGCGCGGGGTTGAAAGAGAATGAAACCCCGCGCTCGTCTTTACCCCCACAAGCACTTCAGGTCGGGATCGCGTCTAGCTTCTTCGCTATACTTTGGATTCATGAGGATCGCTGTTTCTAAATAGTGTCGCGCGGAATCGACGTAGCCCAAGGAGGCTTCGTAACACGCCAAATTGTAATGATACGTGGGATAATGTTGGAGCGCGCTGGGACCGCTCAAGAGTTTTTTGCGCGCGGCGGCTGTTTTTTTGAGTTCGTGCAGGCAATACGCCGCATCCAAATACGGCACGGCCATCTGAGGTGTTTTTTGACAAAGCTCTTCGGCCGTGCTCAAAGCCTGTTTCCAATCTTCTTTTTTCATCAAAATCCAGACTTTGAGTTGCATGACTTCGGGACGTTCTTGGTAAAGCGCGGAGATTTCCATGATTTCCGCCCATGCATCGTCGATCATGTCGAGCTTGAGATACCCTTGGCAGGCGTTAAATTGCCGCCTAAACGCGGCATCGCGCTGAATCGGCGTCGCGTGAACATCCCATTGCAAGAGATAGTTCAAGTAAGACAGATCCGGCAGAAAATGGGAGCAAGCAGGGGACTTTTCCATATCTGTCAGATATATCGACATGGAAAACAAAATATTTAGCCCATTTTATGTTACTTTTTTAGCTTAATTTATAAGTTTTTGTTGTGATATAAGTATATATCAAACAAATAATTGCGGCATGGATTCTTTCGCCAATCGCCAGCTCGCGGGCATGAGCTGATAACCCACGTGACCCTGCCTCAATTCGGCATAATGCGACCCCGCCCATTTTTGATGTAACCCATTGATACTCTGCACGGGAGAGGTTTCGTCAAAAATTCCCGCTATTAATAGAATATGATCTGCCGGAATCACCGGATTGTGGTAGCTAGGGCAGACAAATCGCATGTGCGGATTCACCATATCGGAAGAAATACTACGCTTCTTTAATTGATGTCGCATCGTGCGCGCGGCGGGCGATTTCCAAATTGCGTGGTGGATATCAGTCATGGGTTCGATGAGCCACGCTGTGTCCAATTGCGGCTCAACCACGCACGCCAGCGACGCCAGCCATCCGCCGTAGCTTGTCGCCCAACAACCCACCTTGCTTGCGCCTTGCGCTTTCAGTGAGCGGCAGAGCAATCTCAAATCCATGACCCCTTGGCGAATGGCTTCCGCCGTGCGAATCAGATTTGCGCTGATGGCAATTTCTCCGCTCAGCGTTCCTTTTGGTTTTCTGCCGTAATGATAAGGAAGATGAAAAAATACCGCCGTCCAACCCAATCTATTCAGGTGCTTTGCCCAGATGCGATAACCGACATCGCTGACCGACATGAATCCGTGCGATAGAATCATTGCCGGCGATTTTTTGCCTCTCGGCCCCGGCCAAATTTCGACGCACAACATATCGTTTTCCGCGCAACCCGTGATATGCGCCGATGGAAATCTCCCAACTCCGCTTTCAGGCAATTTTAAAAACTCTCTCTCCGCAGGTATCGCATAATAATCCTGCAACGACGCTCCCTCCCATTGCCGAATATAATCCTCCATCGCCCGCGCGTCGTGTGTTCCTGCCTTCGCTCGCAACTGAAGTAAATTAATAAACCCAAACGCCGCCCCATCCACCATCCGCGACCACACATCATGCGTCCAAGTAATCATCGCTCATTTCTCCATCGTTCTTGCGCTTCGCAGGGAAGAATTTCTTTTTCAGGGCGAAATTTTTCGAGAAAATCTTGATACATTTTTTGGAAAGTGATTTCAATGTCGCGATTGAGTTTTTCGCGGGCTTGATGATGAGGCAAGGAAACATCGATTTTTAATTCCGGTCCGCACTGCAAATAAATAGGAACACGGCGAAAAAGATTTTTCCAGCAATAGAGTTGATCGGTTCCGATGACCATACACACGCGCACGGGCACATTCGCCATTTGCGCTAATGCCGATGCACCCGCATTGAGCGGCGCGCCTTCCAAAACAGAATTTTTTCCGGAGCGGATGCCGCCTTCGGGGAACATGCCGACGATGCGCCCTTGTTTGAGTCGTCGCAAAGTTTCTCGCACCGCGCGCACATCGACTTTGCCGCGCTGAACAAAAAATACATCGCACGCCCAAAAGAAAAAATGCAAAAACGGATGGCTGAAAAATTCCTGATCTGCCATAAAATCGATTTTTCGCGGATAAAACGCGGTGATCGTCGTCGGATCAAAATGACTGATGTGATTGCAGACCAAAATATACGGTCCTTTGGGAATTTGGCACATTCCCATCACGCGCAAACGCGCAACCAGAAGAATAAACAACCCCCAAGTTTTTGAAACGATCTGATTGCAAAAAAAATGCGTCCACTGTCCCAAAATTTCCATCATAGATTCGCGACGCGCAAATATTTGGCGTAAAGTTTTTCCAACGCTTGACACATGAGTTCGATTGTATGCGTCTGTTGGATTTGCGCGCGTCCTTTGTGCGCCAACCGCCGCGCCCATTGAATATCATCGATGTATTGTAGCATGGCTTCCGCCAGCGAATCGCTGTTTTGCGGCTCCACCAACAACCCATTCTCACCGTGATGAATAATTTCAGGAATGCCGCCAATACGCGAAGCCACAATAGGTTTGTTCATAGCAAGCGCTTGCAAAAGAATCTGCGGTACTCCTTCGTGCGCATACGAAGGTAATACAATTACATCCAATCCGGCTAACACTTCGGCGATATCCTCCCGATGCCCCAACATTTGAATGACGCCATCAAGATTTTGGCTTTGGATTTTATCAACGATAAATTCTTTCATAGGACCGCCGCCGACAATCACAAAGCGCACATCCGTACGTTGTTGAGAGATTTTGTGTGCCGCTTCAATAAAATATTCGTGTCCTTTCCACGAGCGAATCACCGATACCATGCCGACCAATTTTTCGTTCCCATAAATATTCAATTCCTGCCGAAGCGTGCTGGTGATATTGGAATCGAATTTTATCAAATCAATACCGGTCGGAATGCAGGTGATGCGTTCGGAAGGCAATTTCAAATCATTCGCTAAATTAGACGCAATTTTTTGGCTTGTAGTGATAATATGATGCGGAAGATCGCGATAAACCACGCGACTCAAAAAACGATTTGGATATTTAACGTCGATATGCCGCGTTCGCAAAATAAGCGGCACTTTTGCCCATCGCGCCGCAAGCCCCGCAATCCAACTGTCGCGCGAGCTATGCGTATTGACAATACGAACGTTTTCTTTGCGAAAAAAGTTTTTTAAGCGAAAGATGCTCCACGGAAAAAGCAAACGAGAGTCCGAAAAAGCAAAGACGGGAAAATCCGCTTTTTGGCATCGACGGTAAATCTCCGAATTTTTCGGCGCCGCCAAAAACATTCTATAGCCACGTAAACGCATGGCCTGCATTTCAATAAAAACGCGAATTTCCTGCCCGCCCCATTCTTTTGAAGATTCGGTATGTACAATTGCTAAGGGCTGAGTCATATCATCTTTTACATCAATTACAGAATGCTTTCAAATTGCAAAGCGAAATCTAAAGAAAAGCTCATTTGATTCTTCTGATTTTCACATGGTAAGATTTAATATTACAATATGGAATAAAATTTCATGCGTCATTCATGAATTACAAGAGAACTCTACAAATGAAAAGCGAAAGCTCAATCATCTTGCTGACGCAAGATGATTTATTGCGATGAGCGAAGCGACGTGGCAATCCTTATTTTGTGTTTTGCATTTTTTTCCGCGACTCCTCTCTGCTACAAGTAACGAGGTATTCTCGCGTCAGAAGATAAAAATAAAGAGCTTTCCACCCACTTTAAAAATTCATAAAATCTATTCTATTCAATCTTTTTTGGACGGGTGGCAGAGTGGTTTAATGCGGCGGTCTTGAAAACCGCTTTAGCGCAAGCTAACGGGGGTTCGAATCCCTCCCCGTCCGCCAAAAAAATCTCTGTCGGCAATTATTTACCATTCCATCGCTTGTTCCTGTTCATTGTAACAATCCACAATGATGTCGTGCGTCATCCGATCTTCGCGCTCAGGGTCTTCTTTGAATTTCTTAGCCATAAAAGCAGGATAAAAGAGATCTCTTCCGCGACAATTAGCTACCGAGAATGAAACTTGCAAGCATAACGAATTTGAAAGATCATTGGCAAGTTCCCAAAAGCTAAGAAATTTTTTCTAATTCTTTTTGCATGTAGCGAACGTGAGATGGTTTGATGGCTTTTTGATAGACGCCGAATTTCATGGCGTATTTATGCGGCGCAAGAATTTTTTTCAAGGGAAGCAGAGGATCGAAGTGATAAGCCAATCCGAGCATTTTGAATAATTTCAATTTCCATGCGCGGCGAAAATCATTCCAGTTAAGTTGCGACCAGTCTGGAGATTTTTGATTTCTTAATGCCTCGGCGATTAAGTCGGCAATTTTTTGAATGGATTTTCCTTCGGGCGCATTGCACCAACGCGCGAGATGTTTTTTTCGTCCCGCGCGGTAGGATGTTTGTTCAGGATTTTTCAATTGTGCTTCGACGATTTCCGGCAAGAGGACGGGGTCGTCGCACAACGGTTGAAGCTCGGCGAAAAATGGCGCGTAGAGCACCGGATGTCGATCAAAGACAAGCTCCACCGTAGGTTTTCCGGCGATCCATGCTTCCATCGCTGTTGTGCAATTTTCGCAACTGATATGCACATCGCAATCAAACATGGCTTGCGTGATATTACTCGTGTTATCTAATCGCACCCATGCGCGATCTTTCTCGTTTAAATTTTTCATCCATGCGTGATAAAGCTTCAGATTTTCCCTCGGATGAGGGCGAATGGTGAGATGAAATCGATGAGATTGAACTAGCGCATTGAGGTAATCAAAAATTCGCCGGCTGGAATTATAATGACTGTTCACCAAGCCCCAATAATCGCGGTACGTCTCCAAACGGCTCGACCATGGGGAAAAAAATTGATCGACCTGTTCTTTGGGGAGATCGTGGAATTTTGTCAGTCCAAAATTGGTGCAAACAAGCACTCTCGGACGCGAGTTTTGCGCGCGTGGCTCGACCGGAAAAAGTTTTGACCACGGCGTGAAATAAGTATCGAAGCGCGGCGGACCAGTGACTTCGATTTTGGTTGAATTGCCGAAGCCGAGTTGAATGAGGGAATCTTTCATGGGTTGATTCCACGAAAAAAACATGTCGATATGCGCAGTGGTGTGATGTTTGCCGGCATTGTAGAGCCGCTCTTCGTCGTCGTAACAAAGTCCTTCATTCAAGAGCACCGCAGTCAGCACGCCCATTTCCGCCAAGCGTTTGGAATATTTCACAAGGTGACTTGCGGTGAGATGATTGAAAACAATCATTTGCGGACGATAGGCCGCCAGTACGGCGCGATATGCTTCCAAGGGTTCTAAGTGGCAGGTGATATTGCGTTGCGCGAGCGCGTGCGCGATCATCGACGCCACTACGAGATCGCGTTTTTTGTCGTCCACCATGAAAACAATGTTGGAATTATTCACCGCGACTTTTTCTTTTGCTGTTTGAGTTTAAATTCCGCGTAAAGAAAATCTTCTTCCGTATCAATATCAATAGAACGTTCATCGGGCATTTCGTACGCAAAAAGCGGTTGTCCGATGTACGTGCCTGCTTTTTCAAAAGCTTTGACATCCACGATGTGCACCGCGCCGTTGGGGCGATACGCTTTCGGATGACGCGTGGATTGAATGCCGGCGTATTCGGAAAAAAACGGTCGCGCGATATTTTTTTCTGAAATTTCCCAGGCGCCGAACGGTGTGTGCGGAAAACGGCAAACACTCATCAGAAACGATGCATTTTTCTTTTTGAACAGTGCGTAGGCATCGCGGATATCTTGCGCGCTTCGAAACGGGCACGTCGGTAATGTGATGATAAGCGTGTCGTAAATTTCGCCTTGTTTGCGCAACATTTCCAAAGCATGAAGCGCCACTTGCGAAACGCCCGCCGGGTCTTTGGCGAGTTGCTCCGGACGTATGAATGGAACTTCTGCGCCGGCGTGACGCGCAACCTGCGCCACTTTTTTGTCCTCGGTGGAAACAATAATACGATCTGGCAATCCGCTTTCTTTCATCGCGCGCACGGCGTATTCCAAAAGTGTTTTCCCGCCCAAGTGGCGAATGTTTTTTGTTCTCAAGCGCGTGGACGAGCCTTTTGCGGGAATCAAACCAAGAATTCTGGGTTTCATAAAACTTCCCTGTTATTTTAGCCCTATAAAACTTTGAAAGCGACGTTCTTTTTATCCAACGCCAATTCGCCGGTCGGCTTGGGCGGATTTTTGGAATTATAATAAAGCTGGCGGTTTTTTTTGGAAAATGTTCGGTCGGCAATCAGCGGAACGCACGCTTTTTTCTCCGCATCGGATTGTTTGTGCTTCCAAACGGCGTCGAGAGGCGTCCATGCGTCGTTTTTCTTTTTCCAAATTTTCGGATCGCGCATCGGCGTGACCATGTCGTAAAATTTTTTCTTCGTGATGCCTAGAAAGTCGCAATAAAACCCGAGCGAATCCGGCTCGCGCGCGTCGTATCTTTTCACAAGTTCTTTTCCTTCTTCGCGCGTCAAGCGTCCATGGCGAATCTCGGTGGTGGCGTCGTCGGTGGAGCGCCCGTAGCCGAATTTGAGATATTTTAGATAATCGTGCACGTCGTTGGCATGATCATCGAGCTTGGCGTATTGATTGAACGTGCGATTGCGCTGATAAGTCACTGCGCCAAAATTCCATTCTTTCATCATGAGCTCGACGTTTGTTTTTGCGTCCCAATAAACAAAATTGCTCAAATAAATTCCGCGCACTTCGGTGCGTTGAATTTCTTCGTCGGTGGGATAAATAAAGGGTCGCACGTCGTGAATCGTGATGCCGCCTTTGCCGATGATGTCCTCCGGCTCGTAACCGCGCATGTCATGTTCCTTGCGCGTCCAGCGCGTGAATTCCACAAAATCTTCCAGCGAAACCAGACCGGTGAGTTCCGCAAAACCATGTTCGCCCCAGACGATGAGAGGAATATTGTACGCCGTCGCCACTTGAAACGGCACGGTGCGAATTCCCGCGTGGTAATGCCACGTCAAATCGCCCACCGTCTCCAACATGTGCCGAGAAATTTTTCGCACGGCATCCACGCCCGTCGTATAAATCACCAGATCGCATCCGGATTTCGCCGTGAGATTTTCCAAATTGCGCAATCCGGAGGCGTGATTGTAAATATGATTGAAAAAAACCAACAACGGATTCATTCCGTATTTCTTTTTCAGCAACCAAACTTGGTAATGCGAATCCTTGCCGCCGCTCACCGGAACGATACAATCGTGGCTGTTGCCGCGTTTTTTGGCGAGTTTCTTGGCTTCGTCCAAAATTTCTTCCAGCATGCGCTTGCGTTCGCCCCAATTAATTTGGAGTTTTTTACGGCTCTCGTGATAACGACAACCGCTACAGATGCCTTCTTCGTCAAAAATAATCGTCGGACGGGCATTCTCCGGATACAAACAACGCGCGCAATATCTCATAAATAATGTAACGAATAATCATGCCACCGCCGTTTCTTAGAGTCAAATTCAATGTCGGCGTTGGAAAAGGAAGAGGCGGTTTTGTCCGAAAGCGCCAAAGGGACTTTCGTATTTTTCCGAAAGTGAAAGAGAAAGCTCTGTCGCCGCTTGGACAAGCGGATGATCATAATCGGTTTTGCCTTCGTTCATCATCGGAACCAAAACATAGAGCGCAATATCATGCAAACTCCCGAAATCATCGATGTGGAGAAGTTTCGCGGATTTTTTAATGCGCGAAATCATCGCGTTTTCATCAAAAAATAAATTATAATCCGCCGGTTTTCTTTTCGGCAGGCCAACGGCAACGCGGCAGTCGTTTTGCCGCGCATAAGTTTGCATGAAATTTTCCAAAATAATCAAATACCCTTTGGGTTTGAGTTTTTTCAACAATTGATCCATGGCTTTGAACTGCAATTTTTCGGAATTTAAATTTATCAAACACCGGTCTGTAAAAATAATGTCGTATTGCTTTTTAATATCTGTGTTGTTTTTCAATTGAAGCGCGTCGCCGACGCAAAAAGTAATTTTGGAATATCTTTTCGCATTTCGTTTTTGAATAGCTTGGGCGTGTTTGACCATGTCGGGCACATAATCCATCCCGCAAAAATGAAAATTCGGCAACAACTCTGAAAGCGCGAAACAATTGTGCCCGTTGCCGCAACCGACTTCCAAAACGTTGACGTTTTTCTTTTTGTGCAAAGACGTTTTTTTGATCGCTCGATAAAGAGCGTCAATTTCCAATTTTTTGATGGTCGAGGTTTTGGTGGTGGCCTTTAAGTCGGTCTCAAAAGTTTTCGACCAATTCTCCCAGTGTTTTTTAATTTTGTCCAATTGCATAAAATTACATCGTATAGATCATTGCAGAAATTAAGTTTTTAGACAGAATTAACAAAATTAACAGAATTTTGCTCCGCCCCCCGATCCCTTGCCAAAATACAAGGCAAAGGGGTCGGAGAAATTTTGTTCTGATTCAAGATAGTCCAAAATAGCCTGAAAATGCGCTATTTATAGCAAGCGGCACAGCGAAGGCACGGCTAGGACACTTTCGAGCTAAATCGGCAAATTCTCAAAGGTTTAGAATAGTTTTGTGGGGGCATTTTATTTTTGATTCTTTTCACTTTACGTGTCATTGCTGTAGATGTCAAATAATTCGATGACAAAAGTGAGTGCGTTGTGGGGATGGGGAGGAGGGAGTTGAGGGAGGAGGAAATGAGGCTTGCCCTTGCAAGGGCAAGCCTCATTTTGCCGGAAGAAAGAGG
>JBMONL010000040.1:0-10853 GCA_049324635.1 Verrucomicrobiota bacterium
GAATTTTTTGACATCTACAGTGATGACACTGTGTGCAGATCAACTCAAGTGAGATATCTTGTGCCGCACAACAAACGCATGGAGTTTCGTTTTTTCGCATTTTTGAAAAATCGCTCACTTTTGGACAAGCTCTAAATATTCGCGTGAAGATGGGAATATTTAGTCCCCTAAAGAAGTTTGCTTTAATCCGTCTGAAAAAATTTCAAACGATGGATCCAAAAGCGCACGTTTTAATTTCTTTTCGTCGAGGCGGTAAATCAAAATCGAATAACCGATCTGCGTGTCCGGTTTTTGATAACGCAAAAACGAGCAAAGCCGCGCAAACCGCAATGCTTCGAATTCTTGCCATGCGCGCGCCCAAAAAGATTCGCCTCTTTCTTCGATTAACTTTTTGCGTTTTTTAGGATCGCCGTTGGTGGAATCAAAAAGCTTAAAATCGTCCAATGCTTTGAAGTAGGCTTGGTCTCTGGCAACGTTCCAATGTCCGAACACGGGTTGATATAATCCTTGTAGCAACGTTGCGCTGACGCAGTAAATGCCGGAATTCATCGGATACATTTGTTGCGGCCGCCGATCAAAAAAACCCGGCATGCGAATAGATTGAATGCCGTAAAATTCCGGACTGCCTGTTCCGAAGTACGCCAAATAAACAGGTTGCTTGCCTGCGTTTTTATCCAGCCATTTTTTCAAGCCGATGAGGTCTTGCCCCCAATCGAGCGAGCTATCGACTAAGCGTTGGTAACCGCGCGCGGGTCCGCCCGCCCATTGATTGAAGTATGCCAAATAGTGCGGGCGAATCAAAAACGATTCGATCGCAAACCACCCCGCTAAAATAAAAATGATTAATCGAGGCCAATCTTTTGCCCATGCAACAATGTTTACGCTTGCCCCCGCTAAAATAAAAAGAACCGGATATAACGGCAAAATGTGACGATGACCCAAATTCAGCCGCGCAGTTAAACAAACGAATCCATAAATCACGCACAACGCCGCCATCGGCAAAAGTCGATAAAAAATTTCGGGAGATGACCGGCGATTTTTCCACAACACCGCGCATGCCGCACTCAATAATAAAAATAACGACAACGGAGTTTTATAAAAAAATGCGAGCGGGAAAAAATACCATTTACCGCCAAGATAAATTTCTTCATTCAAAAAAGCCATGCGATGATCCGCGAATTTAAACACATACGCCAGTCCATAGAGGAATGCTTCCGGCAAGAGTTTCATGCGATGCAGATTCGCGATGATTTGCTCCTTCAGCGAATCGCCGTTATTTAGAAATTCCCAAGACGCAAAAAACGGCAACGCCTCTGCTGAGGCTTTGAAACGAAAATGATACGCCGCCCAAATCGCCAACGCGCCAAAGAGAAAATGAATGATTAAAAGCGCAGTCAAAACCCAAAACCGACTTTTCAAAGAATCAGTCTTTGGAAGCGGAAAGAGAGATGATGTCAAAGGACAACGCGAAAAAATTCGAATTACACTTAAAACCAACGCGATGGGAATGAGTAAAATTCCCGTGGCTTTTGAAAGCAAAGCCAAGACGAAGCTGAGCAAACTAACAACCAGCCAAATCCAAGAAATCTCATGTAATAATTTCCAAAAACTCCATGTGCCGACGATTAAACAAAATGTCAACGCCATGTCGGAGGTCGCCAATGCTCCGTGCGCGAGCATGGTCGGCGATAACGCAAAAAGAAAAAGCGACAACAATGCGGCTTTATTTCCCCAAAGCTCTTTGCTCCACAAAAAAACAATCGCGCCGAGAGCCATGCCCAATAAGGCGATCATGCAGCGGCTTTGCAGAAGCATGGAATTTAAATCATTGCCGAGATTGTAAAAAAATTCGTGGCCAACGTTGAATACTTCGGCGTTGCGCCATGCGGGAGTTTGATCTGAAGGAAATTTTACAGCGTCTTTCAACAGCGGCAACGCCGCCCAATATTGCGGGAAAATTCCATTTTCCGGATGCAAACGAAAATCGTTGCGCGTCCAATAACTATAACCGGCGGTCAGATGCGCGATTTCATCGAACGTCGCGCATTTCTCCGTACTCGCGCTAACGGCTAAAAAGCCGTAGAGCAAAAGCAAGGCGATTGCCCATAAAAAACTTTTTTGTGTTTTAAAATAAGTTAAGATTTTTTCCGCCATATTCCGACAATGGTTTTTCCGAGTTGATAGCCTAACAAAAAATCGAGGTATTTTGAAAGCGTTACCAGCGCGCGGTCCCAGAAAAGAATTTGGCGTTGAGTGGGTAGAGGATTTTTAAGGATCCATTTATTGCCGAGAGAAGCCAACAATCCCGCGCTGTCCAAATAAAACATTTTCACGAGCTCCAATTCCGGCGGCGCAATTTTGGAAAAACTTTTTCGGTTGTATCTGCGATGATGTCCGATGGCTTGATCGAAGGCGCTGAAAAGAAACGGATGCGCCGGCGACAAAACAATCATAGTTCCATTTGCGTTGAGATGCTCGCAAGCAAGTTTCATTTCGCGCGCGTTTTCCCGAATATGCTCCAAAACATCGATGTAAAGAATGCAATCGAAGCGCGAGCCTGTATCGATGCGCTCAAGATTGCTGGTGATGACTTCAGGTCGCGGATGCAAATGTTGCACCTGTTTTCGGCACTGTTCCGCCAAATTCGCGTCCGGTTCCAGACATGTCCAGCGTTGTACTTGCTCGCAAAGATACGCGGTCGTCGCACCCATGCCTGCGCCGACTTCCAAAACATGGCCGCGAATATAGGGTTTTAAAATTCTTGCGAAATACCGTTTCCAGTTCTTCGCCTGCGCGAACAAATCCAATTCGCTTCCTTCGTAGGAATAATTATTCATGCCATGAGACGATTTCCATGACGTAATGCGAATAATCGCGCAAAGGCAAAAAATCCGCATTGCTTCGGCGTTGTAAAATCACAAACGTAAAAAGTAAGGAAAGAATGAGCGTATTCATCACAGCGACCAAGAGCGCGCCGGAAGCGATGTAAACCCAACGCGAAATTTCCGCGTGCAATTGCATTTGCGCCAACAAAAAACTTCCCAGCGCCGTCGTCAAAATCAGAACAAATAAAATTAAAAAAATAAACACGCGCACCACAATTTCTTCGCCAAACACTGACATCCCGCTCAGTCCGTGCATCACCAATCCCACAAAATTCATCTGCGAATGCCCTTTTTGCCTCTTGGCTCTCGGAATAGGAATTTGTTCCGTCGGAATTTTCGCCTTGAATACCGAAGCCGCATAATGATTCCACAATTCCGAGACGGCCATGAGACGATTCAACGCGCTGGCGGGCACAATGCTGAAATTGCCGACTTCTACGCGCCGTCCGGTTAACATCCAGTGAAGCACTTTGTATGTTCGGTAACAAAATCCAAACCACAAACTCTCCGCGCGCTTCGAACGTTGAGCAAAAATCACCTTCATTCCCTTTTGCTCTCGGCAACATTGAATCAATCGGTTCACGTCTTCCGGCGCGTCTTGTCCATCGGCGTCCATCACAATCGTCGCATCGCAATGATAATGGGAAAAAATATGCGAAAGCCCAATCGCGATTGCGCGCTGATGTCCTAAATTTCGCCGCAAACGCAAGACTTCCACTTTTGGTAGATTTTCGTAATGGCCTTGCCTTGGCGGTAAACTGTCTTCGGAGCCATCGTCCACCAATACTATGGCGGCTTTTTCCTTCATTTGCTCCAAAGCGCCGTTCAACCCATTTAGAAGATTGGCGGCGGCCTCCCAGTCGTTGTAAACTGGCACGCAGATCGTCAAAGGAAAATTTTTGCGTTCGAACATCTTTTAAAAAGAATGGAGAAAAAATTTTAAATTAAAATCATAAAAACCATGGATTCATTTTCCGCAAAACTTATTCGATGGCGTTGGCTCGTTTGGACGACGTTAGTTTTTTTATGCTATGCAAATACTTTTTCGACGCCGTTTATTTTCGACGATCTTTTAGGTATAATAGAAAATCAAGGCATTCGTCATCTTTGGCCGCTCTGGAATATCATGAATGTCTCGCCCGACGAAACGCCGTGGGGGCGCCCTATCGTCGGATTGAGTTTGGCGATCAATTATGCCGTGAGCGGGCTCAATATTTGGAGCTACCGGTTGTTGAATATTTTCATTCATCTCTCGGCAGGATTTATTTTTTACGAATTGGTTCAAACGATTCTCAAAAAAGGCGCAGTACCGGCGCTTTTTAAACAACACGCGGAAGCGATCTCATTTACGTGCGCGACATTATGGTTGGCGCATCCGTTGAGCACGACGGTGACGACTTACACCATCCAACGCGCCGAATCGCTTCTCGCTTTATTTTATCTCACGACGCTTTATTTTGTCGTGCGAAGCGACGAGGGAAAATGGTTTAAAATCGGAGCGTGGTGCGCATGCGCGACCGGCATGTTCACCAAAGAAGCGATGGTCACTGCGCCGATAGCGGCATTGTTATTGGACAAAGTCGTTTTTCCGCGTACGTGGACAGACCTTATGAAAAAAAGAGGGCTCTTTTATTTTTCATTATTTTGCACGTGGGGGATTTTAGCGATTTTGATGAGCCGTTGGCCACGCGCGGAATCCGTGGGCTTCTCCGGAAAATTTACGAGCCTCGAATATTTCATTCTGCAATGGCAAATCATCGTTCGTTATTTTCATCAAGCGCTTTTCCCTGCGAGCTTGTGCCTCGATTACGATTGGCCGCGCGTGACATTGCGCGAAGCGTGGGCTTACGGCGCATTTTTAACCACACTCGGAGGCATTTCTCTCTGGGGTTATTTCAAAAAACCATTGTTAGGTTTTCTTGGACTTTTTATTTTTATTGTATTAGCGCCGACATCGTCGTTTATTCCGGTTTACACTTCTGTCGCCGCCGAACATCGCATGTATTTGCCTCTGACAGCGGTGATCGTTTTATTAGTCATCGGACTTTTCCAATTCACACAATCATGGAAAGAACATGTGCGCAACGATGCGCGGCTTTTCTTGTCGATTAGTTGTGTGCTGATTTTGTGTTTGTTGACATTTTTACGGAACGACGATTTTCGAAGCGGCGTTTCCATCTGGCGCGACGTCACGCTCAAGCAACCGGAAAACAAACGTGGTTGGAATTATCTCGGCGGAATGTTTTATCAACAAGCGAATCTTCCGGACGCGGCGTATTGTTTTTCGCGATCCACCGATCTCGATCCCGAGTACGCGGAGGGACTTTCCAATTACGGCGTGGTGCTGGCGCAACAAGGATTTTTGCAGGAGGGGTTGGAGTGGTTGCGCCGCTCGGAAAAACTCAGGCCGGATCGCGTGCAAACGCAAGTCAACTTGGGATTATTTTATTTCGCGGCGAAAGATATTCAGAATTCGAAAATACATTATCTGAAAGCGCTTCAATTGGTTCCCAATCATCCTCAAGCGAATTTAAATCTTGGAATCATTTATATGCAGGAAGGCAAACGCGCCGAGGCATTGCGCCAAGTCGAAAAAACGCTTCGCGCCAATCCCAACTATCCCGGCGCCGCTCAATTAAAAGAAGAGTGGATTCATCAATGATAAATTTTAGACAGAATGAACAAAATATCCGTGATGATCCGCGTTATCCGTGGTTAAATGAACGAAAGAGTGCGGAGTAAATCTATGAATGTTTCAATGATCATGCCTGTATATAACGAAGAACATCGCGTCGAAGAAGCCGTACGACGATGCTTGGTACAGAGTTTTGCGCATCAATTGATCGTTGTGGACGACGGTTCAAAAGATCAAACGCAAAAAATTTTGGAAAGAATTGCGTCGACGGATTCGCGCATTATTTTTCTAAAACACGCGAAAAATTCCGGCAAAGGCGCGGCGATTCGCACCGCGTGGTCTCACGTCAGCGGTGATATTCTCGCCATCCAGGACGCCGATCTCGAATACGATCCCGCCGATTACGCGCGCATGTTTAAATTGATCATCGACGGCCACGCCGACGTTGTCTTCGGTTCGCGCTTTCTCGGTTCCGAGGCGCATCGCGTTCTTTATTTTTGGCACTCTATCGCCAACCGCGCACTCACCACGCTCTCCAACATGCTTTCCAATATCAATCTCTCCGATATGGAAACCGGCATGAAAGCGTTTCGTTGGTCCGTCGTTAAAGACATCCGCATCCGCGAAAATCGTTTCGGCTTTGAGCCTGAAATCACCGCAAAAGTCGCGCGAAAAAAACTTCGTATCTACGAAGTCGCCGTCTCCTATCGCGGCCGCACTTACGCCGAAGGCAAAAAAATCAATTGGACCGACGGCCTCGCCGCCCTTTGGTTTATTTTAAAATATAATCTTGCGAATTAATTTCTCAATCGAGTTGGAATTGATCTTTGTAGGAAATTTTGAGTTCCGGATTTTGTTCTGATTTTTTCAAGAAACAATTGCCTACGACCAGCGTTTCCATATCCGTGCCCATGAAACAACGAAAGGCGTCTTCAGGCGTGCACACGATCGGTTCGCCGCGCACATTGAAACTCGTGTTCACAATCACCGGACATCCGGTGATCGCGTGAAATGCGGAGAGAAGCGCGTGATATTGGGGGTTGGTTTCCTTGTGCACTGTTTGAATTCGCGCGGAATAATCCACATGTGTGACGGCGGGAATATCCGAACGCGGCACGTTGAGTTTCTCGATGCCGAAAAGTTTTTTCTGTTCTTCAGTCATCGGTTTTTGGCGTTTTTTTTGCACATCCGCCACCAAAAGCATGTAAGGACTATCGCCGTCCAATTCAAACCAATCGGTTACATACTCGCGTAAAACCGAAGGCGCAAACGGCCGAAACGATTCGCGGTATTTGATGCGTAAATTCAACGTTCTTTGCATCGTTTCCGAGCGCGGATCGCCCAAAATCGACCGAGCTCCAAGCGCGCGCGGCCCGAATTCCATTTTTCCCTGCATCCAACCCACGGCGTTCCCATCGGCGAGCGCTTGCGCTGTCGCCTGAATCATTTTTTCTTCGGAAAGCATCTCAAATTTCGCGCCGATATTTTTTAGACGCATCTCGATGTCGTTCTGCGCAAATGCCGGACCCAAGTAACCGCCTTTCATACTGTCGAGTTTTTTGGGAACTTTTCTCGGTTGATTGCGATACATATAATATCCCGCCAATGCCGCGCCGAGCGCTCCGCCGGCATCGCCCGAGGCAGGTTGCAACCAAATATTTTTAAACTTCCCGTCGCGCAAAATTTTTCCGTTCGCCACGCAATTCAACGCGACGCCGCCAGCCATGCAAAGATTTTTTGCGCCGGTTTCTTTTGCCAAAGAGCGCGTGAGTTTGAGCACCACGTCTTCCGTCACCGCCTGAATCGACGCGGCTAGATTCATGTGCTCTTGAGTCAATAATTCTTCCGGTTTGCGCGCCGGCAAGCCGAAGAGTTTTTCAAATTTTTCGTTAATCATGCACAATCCTGTGCAGTAATCGAAATATTCCATATTCAAACGGAACGACCCGTCGGATTTTACATCGATCAAATATTCTAAAATTTTTTGTTGATATTTGGGCGCGCCGTACGGCGCCAACCCCATCACTTTGTATTCGCCGGAATTCACTTTGAAGCCCGTATAATAAGTAAATGCCGAGTACAGAAGCCCCAGCGAATGCGGAAAATGAATTTCTTTGAGCATTTCGATGTGATTTCCTTTTCCCGTCGCAACCGACGTCGTCGCCCATTCGCCGACGCCGTCCATCGCCAAAATCGCGGCTTCTTCGTGCGGAGATGGATAAAACGCGCTCGCCGCGTGCGAGAGGTGATGTTCGGTGAAGAGCAACTGCCCTTCCCATTTTTTGGCGCTACTGAGATCGCTTAATTTATCGCGAAGCAATTTTTTTTGAAATAATTTTTCTTTGATCCACACCGGTACCGCCATCGCGAAGGACCGATAGCCTCGCGGCGCAAACGATAAATAAGTTTCCAAAAGCCGCTCAAATTTCACGAACGGCTTATCGTAAAAAACCACGTCGTGAATTTGATCCATCGTTGTTTTGCCCGCATCGAGGCAATATCGAACGGCATGGACAGGAAAACGCGCATCGTGCTTCTTGCGCGAAAAACGTTCTTCTTGCGCGGCGGCGATGATTTCGCCGTCGTCGCCGACAAGCGCGGCGGCGCTGTCGTGATAAAACGCGGATATTCCTAAAATAGGCATTTTAAAATAGCGTGTAAATGAAGGGCGCGACGGCGCTTCCTTGCGTCAGCACGACCAGCGCGCCGAACAACACCAGCACCAACACAATTGGCATCAGCCAATATTTTTTTCGCGTCCTCAAAAATGCCCACAGTTCTTTGATGAATTCCATAAAGTGCTCCGATTAGAATTGATATTTCATCGATTGTGAAGCCGGCATTTCGGCAGGCTTTCGTTGAATCCAATAACTTTCCATTTTAGGATCGAATCCTAAATGAAGAAAATCTTTTTTGAGCAATCGCGCCAGAAGCGCCGTCGGCGTGAAAACCAAGAAAAACAAAATGCCAAGAACGATAGGTTGAATAATTGCATGCAAAAGAAGTCCGAATTTTTGCCAGAGTTTATTCAGCGGATGAAGCGCTTTGGGAAACATCAGCGTTACGATGAAAAAAATCGCCGATGTCACTGTCGCCCAGAGACGAATATCTCGACCATGGATCAACGGCAAAAGCGCGATGACTAAAAACGCGACCGTAAACACCCATCCAAATGAACAGTCGGAAGAAAGCCTAACATCCTTTTCTCGTTCGAAGGATTCATGCAATTGGGCATTTTTTTTCATTTTGCAGATAAGAAGCAAAGGGTATTCGATGCGTCAAACTAGCCAAGCATATTTTTTACCGCCTCAGAATTGCTTGTGACTCTGCTTCTTCTGGCATACAATATCTTCTCCCATGCGCCCGTAGCTCAATTGGATAGAGTGTCGGCCTCCGGAGCCGAAGGTTGTGGGTTCAATCCCCGCCGGGCGCAGGCATTCTGCCTTCTTATGTAACGGATCATTACAACTGAAATGGAATGTAGCATTCTATCTGAAAAATTCGAGGGTTTTGTAGCATTGTAGTTGGAATGGTTTTTGTAAATTGCTTATTAGGTGTGAGTTGAGGAACAGTGTGTTTAGAGGGTGTTTTTCAGATATGATGATCCGTTTGCTGAGAATATTGCTTCACTGAATCGTCTCTCCTCGCAAGATCGCCGCGCGGGACATTTTTGATTTTTTTCGTGACCCCGAAACGATGCGGCGAATCGCCTGACACAAGTGCAGGAGACGCGCGGTGGGCAGACGTTAACTCAAAGCTATGGCTACGATAACCGAGGACTCATTACAAGCTATACCGATGCCAACGGGAATACGTTTGGTTATCAATACGACGGCAATGGGAATTTGACGCAGATTACTTATCCGAACAACCAGACCGTCACCTATACGTATGACGACGATAATCGACTGCATACGGTGACCGATTGGGCGAGCCGGGTGACCACTTACACCTATGACGACAATGGCAGACCGACTCAAATCGCTCATCCCAATGGAACGACTACGAATCTGACTTATAATAACGCGGGTGAATTGTCAGCGACTGAGGAAGTTCTTCCGAATACCAATATCTTTTTCGGCCAAAATCTGAATCGTTACGCCGACAGTAAAGTCAACACCGTTGAAGCTGTCGCCTACACCGCCGTACAGCCGGATCAATCCGTCGCCATGACCTACGATTCCGACAACCGCGTGGCGACGTGGCAGAGTTCCGCGCTCTCGTGGGACAACGCGGGCAACATGACAAGCGGCCCTGCGCCGTCGCTGGAACTGAGCGCGAACACGCCGTCCACTTTCGCGAATTATACCTACAACGCGCGGGGGGAATTGGCGGCGGTTGGGACAGTGTCTTATACGTACGATCCGTCGGGTAATAGAATGTCGCTTGTTGATGGAACCAAGACAACGACGTTCGCCGTCAGCCCCGTCGCGGCCGTGGGGAGTTTAGATCAGATGTTGGCGCGGACGGTGACGGTCGGCACGACGACGACTCCGACGTATTACGTTTATGGGTTGGGTCTGTTGTACGAAATCAATTCAAGCGGCACGCCGAGTTATTATCACTTCGACCACCAAGGCAACACGGTTGCAATGACCGATAACGCAGGAGCGCTCATCGGACGAGTCCAGTATGCCCCCAACGGCCAAATCACCCAGCGCGATACGGCGATTACAACGCCCTTCCTCTGGCAAGGGCAATGGGGTGTGATGTGCGACCGCGGCGACAACAACAACGGCCTCTACTTCCTCCGCACCCGCTACTACCACCCTGCCATGGCGTCCTTCATCCAACAAGACTCCATCCTCGGCGACATCACCGACCCCCAATCCCTCAACCGCTTCGCCTACTGCCAAGCCGACCCGATTAATTTTTATGATCCGGAGGGACTGCTTGCTACGGGCATTGGAGAAAGTGCTGTAGATACGATCAATGCGATATTACATCCGTTTTTAACTGCTCAAAACGCATGGTACGCACTCACACATCTGGATGAAGTGTCTCAAAGCATCGCAGATTTTGCGGGCGCAATGGATTGGAACAGCGACACCAGCGCCTACGAACGCGGCAGAATGTCCGGCAATATCATCGGCAATATCTTCATCGGCGGTCTCTCCGGCAGAGCTGTCGTTGGAGTTGGAAAATGGGCGAGAAATGCGTCGAAAGCCGCTCGTAATGCAAATAAAATTAATAAAGCGGCTAATGCCTGACCTGCCCCCGATAAACTGGACCGGTTGAAAAGAGAGTCCTCTGGGTATAAAACGGAGGACATATGAAGAAGAAGAGATTTAGAGAAGAGCAGATCATAGGGATATTGAAGGAGGGGGAAGCGG
>JBMONL010000041.1:0-1369 GCA_049324635.1 Verrucomicrobiota bacterium
TGTCGCGTTGCTGGCGATTTTTTCGCTTCCGCGAGGCGCGACGAAGGAGAATATTGAAATGAAATCTTCGACTGAGAAGCAAGCACTCCGTGCTTCTTTCCGCGGAAGCGAAAAAGCGCCAGCAACGCGACGTACGGGGGTTTTTCAGTAGCCTGTTAAGCGAATTGCTTGAGGAAGCGCAGATCGTTTTCGGAGAAGAGACGCAGGTCGGGAATCTCATGTAAAATCATGGCGATTCGCTCCACTCCCATGCCGAAAGCATAGCCGGTGTATTTTTCGGGATCAATGCCGACGCCGCTGAGCACTGCAGGGTCCACCATTCCGCAACCGCATATCTCCAACCATTCTTTGCCGCGCATTTTGATGCCGGGTTGCGAAAAATCGACTTCAAAACTGGGTTCAGTGAAAGGGAAAAAATGCGGACGGAAACGCACTTTTGTATCCGGGCCGAGCAGTTCTTTAAAGAAAAATTCAAGTGTGCCCACTAAATGCCCCACGTGCACATTTTCATCCACGAATAATCCTTCGACTTGATGAAAATACATGCCGTGCGTGGCATCGACTTCGTCGCGACGATAACAACGCCCCGGCGCGATGATTTGAATGGGCGGTTTTTGTTTTTGCATGGTGCGAATTTGCACCGTTGAAGTCTGCGTACGCAACAACCAACGCCCATATTGCGGATGAGGAGGAAGCCCAAAATAAAAAGTGTCCTGCTCATTGCGCGCGGGATGATCCGGCGGAGTATTCAACGCGTCGAAATTGTGATATTCAGTCTCAATATCCGGTCCATCAGCCAAAGCAAAGCCCATGCGACGAAAAATTTCCACAATTCGCTCCATGGTAGCGGTAATAGGATGCAGATTGCCTTGAGGGAATGGCCTCCCCGGCATAGTCAAATCAACGTCTTCTGAAAATGATTCGATTGAAAGCGTGGCTTTTTGTTCCTCAAACGCTTCCACCAAAGCTTGCTTGATTTCATTGGCTAATTTTCCAACGACCGGCTTTTCTTCTTTGGGAACATTTTTGAGTTGTTCCAAAAGCGTCGGCAATTTGCCTTGCCGCGAAAGATATTTGATGCGCCATTCCTCTAATTTTGCCGAAGAATCGGACGCTTTGAGTAATTCAAGCGCTTCTTCACGAAGACTTTGCATTTGATTAACCATAATTTAACCTTTTATTCGATCATAAGACGAGGTTTCACGTATACAATATAAGGGCACTTTGAGTCAAAGCTGAAAGAACCAGAAGTTTCCTCTGTTTTTTTAGGGGTCTGAGAACCAAGGGAGATCGGGGGTGATGGGGATGGGGTCGGAGTTAAAAAGCGGGGTGGTGAGGGTGTGGAAGAGTTCGCGGAGTCCATCGGCGA
>JBMONL010000042.1:0-10597 GCA_049324635.1 Verrucomicrobiota bacterium
CGACTGAGGAGCAACAAAGCTGAAGCGAAAAAGCGCCGCAACCCTTTGGGCGGCACGTCTTTTGGCGACTGCACGCACCGCGTACTTGTCGTGTATTTCGTTTCAATACACTCCTCGTACGCAATGCATGCATTCATCCAAAATCCGTTGCCGCGCGACGTGCGGGGGTTTTTCAACAACCTGTTAAGGAGTTTTTGAGTTCTTCAACTGTAACGCCGGACGTTTTTAATGCGCTACGCAATGTTCCTTGAGCGACTTCTCTGTGCATAGGAATCACACAACCCACTTCGCCGTCGGAGGTTCGTTTTTTCATCACCACATGACTACCGCGTTGTCGATCAATGAAAAAACCCAACTTTTGAAAAGCTTTCACAGCTTCTTTGCCTAAAATGACCGGCAACTTAGGCATAAGAAAGATTCAGCGTTGTCACATGAGCTTCAGTCTTTGGAAATGCATCCGGAAAAGATTCGAGATAAAGTTCGGTCGCTTCTTTAAGATTTGCTAAAGCTTCTTCTTCCGTCGCACCCTGACTCGCCGTTCCGATTTGAGGACACTCTGCGACAAAAAGTTTGCTTTCGGATTCGTAGTAAACAACAGCCGTAACAGTCATAAGCGCAATATAACTCAAATAAATGCCGTTTCAACTTCCGTTTTTTTTCGCTTATACGCCACGACCTTAGCGTCTTTGTGTTCTTTGCGCGAAATAATTTTCGGATCAAACCGCCACCGGCGCCGAAATAGCCGGATGCGGATCATAATTTTCCAATTTAAAATCTTCGTAGCGAAATCCAAAAATATCTTTCACTTCCGGATTGATCTTCATGATCGGAAATGGTCTCGGCTCGCGCGAGAGTTGCAACTTCACTTGCTCCTCGTGGTTGAGATAAAGATGCACATCGCCGAACGTGTGCACAAAATCGCCGGGTTTGAGTCCGCAAACCTGCGCCATCATCATTGTGAGAAGCGAATATGACGCGATATTGAACGGCACGCCCAAAAATAAATCCGCGCTTCGTTGATACAACTGACAACTCAGTTCTCTTGTGTCCGGTTCAACATAAAATTGAAACAACGCATGACACGGCATCAATGCCATTTTATCCAAATCGCCCACATTCCATGCGCTCACTAAATTTCGCCGACTCCACGGATCTTTTTTAATTAAATCCACCGCTTGCTGAATCTGATTGATCTCGCGCCCATCCGAACTCTTCCAACGCACCCACTGCGCGCCGTACACCGGCCCCAAATCCCCATTCTCATCCGCCCATTCGTCCCAAATTCGCACACCCACTTCCTTCAAAGATTTATTATTCGTATCCCCGCGCAAAAACCAAAGAAGTTCGTGAATAATCGATTTTAAATGAACTTTTTTCGTCGTAATTAACGGAAAGCTTTCCCTCAGATCAAAACGCATCTGCGCGCCAAAAAGCGAACGCGTCCCCGTCCCTGTTCTGTCCTGCCGCATCTTCCCCTGCTCCCACACCTGACACAATAAATCCTCATAAGTCATGAAAAAACAATAGAAGCATGTTGATTTTTTGGAAACAAGGCTAATTTCCAGTTTTGATTCGAGTGCGATGTTCGGATTTGACACTCAAACCGTGAGCTTCCTTCCTCGGTAAGCGATGAATCTTGATTCCTTTATAAATACCGTGCCAACTGTTAGCCACAATGAGTTTTTTGCCGCTGTTGATGCTCTCAAGCGTCAGCGCATTTTCTTTCCGTTCCCTCACCAGACGAATCGGTTGATGCCCGCATTTTATCCCAAGCAACGCGTTATCTCGATTATCTTCAATCCAATAAGTAGGCTCGTATCGAGAAAGAATCGTTTCTTTACTCACCGATGTCGGCAAACAATGAATCGCTTTAAAAATATCGCCAAAATGACCGACCAATGTTTCCCTTTTGATGGAAAGCGCGCGTTCCATATCCGAAGCCGTATGATGCGAAATCACCACAATGTCCCATTCTTCCCGATGAAGTTGCGGCAAGATTGCTTGCGCGTCGGCAAAAGCTTCGAGTAAGCGATAAGATTCGCTTTCTTCAAATTCTGCTATTAAAGGACGCGCATCCTGATAAGAAGGCAAGCCCATCCATTCGTGCAGGACGCTTGCGCTGGAGTGCTCAAAAAGATTCCCTCGATCCCCGAGAAGATGCGGATATTCGCTTTGAAGAAAATCGGCAAATCCTTTCTCCCAATTCAACAGCACTCCGTCGCAATCCACCAAAATAGGTTTTCGTTTCATGAATTTATCGCACCCAATATCGTGGTTTTACTTTAATTTTTGCAGGTCGAGTATCTCGGTATCCGTCAATGCGTCGATAAATATCCGCCCAATTTCTCACAACAATAATTCCCTCGTCGCGCGCTTCTTGAATTTGCTTTTTCTCAACATCGAATCGAACCATCCAAAGACACTTGTGCCGCCCCAATCCTTCCCGAACATTTTTCAAACTATCATCCACAAAAATCCCCGGCTCGCAGGCATCCAAAAAATCTTTTTTCTTCTGCTCGTAAGGAATCGCTTGAACGACAATTCCTCTCAACTCGCGATCCAAATTCGCCTGTTTGATCGATTGAGTTTTTTCCGGCTCGCGACTGTGCGAAAGCGCGCGAAATTGATACCCGGCTCTTTGCAATCGCGGCACAAATTGTACCGCATCGGCAAAAAGCGGCATGTTTTGATACCAATCCGTATCGTGAAATTCTTTAAAAAACGGCTTTTCGGCTTCTGAATTTTCTACACCAAGCCACCGATACATAGTCCGAGCCGCCAAATCTCGCGCGCAAGAACCTTGAGTTTCAATTTCCGGATGCCTTTGCTCAACGAATTGATCAAATCCACTCGCGTAATCCGTCAAAACTCCATCCACATCTGTCCAAAAAATCTCTCTTTTCACCAATTTCCAATGTGGCGTACATCACAAAACGTAAAGAAAATTTCTATCCGGCAAGAGGTCTGCTCACTCCTCTCGCCTCAATGTCGCCTCTTCTAGTGAATTAATTTGCGGGCAACCAATGGCATAGCTGAGAGGCAAAGGGCGGCAACCGGTTTGGGTTACTTCCTACCTGTTGAACAGATTTCTTGCATGGGATGTGCCGAGCGCAAGCAAGCTTTTCACTCCGGCGCCCACCCACGGTGTCATCCCGAGCCGGGAGGCGTGGGGAACTTGCCTGACTCGCCTTTACATTTTGCGCTCGCCGGGAGGCGAGCATATCTACAACCACATCTCCTACAGACGTCATCAAAAACTTAATCTCCATCACCACCACTTTTTTTAGAAAATCTCAAGCTTTGTGAGTCCTCCACTAAAAGCGGAGGCTTATCTGTTGGGGTAATTACTGCAAATATCTAATAACAAGCATGCTACAAAAACACCAAAGCAACTCTAATTTTATATAAAATAAAGTTGATTTTTATACAAAATTCTCTATAAAAGTCATTTACATATTTTTCACAAGCGCATACAACCGGGAATGTGCGGAAAAGAAAGAAAACGTTATGACGCAGTGGCAATTAACGCGGTTGTTTCATCGGTGTTGCGGATATCTCCGAAAAGGAAACGCGATAGCGGTGTATGATGAGGTATTGCCTGTTTTGCGCCGATATCAACATTCCAAAAAAGAAGTGCCGCAAGAGATTCAGGCGTTGATGGCGTCGTGTGCCTTATTGGATTGCGCGCGCGCCGGCGTGCGCCTTGAAGCGGCCAATATTGTCCAAGTCGCTCAACAGATGATGAGTTAATCAAACAAAGAAAGCCCCTTGACGTTTCAACCCGAACGACACACTCAATGGTATAAGGAGAAAAATCATGTCAACCACGGAAAATTTAGCAACGCAATTAACAAATCAATGCGAAAGCGGAAAAAAAGATCCTATTTCGAAAGAGCATACAGCCAACTGTCAAGCCACTTTGAAAAATATACCCCCTTCAATCTTGCTCCCTCAAGGTGTAAGGGAGGCGATTGCTAGTCTCTCACCGGAAGAATTGAAGCTGATTTTTGATCCTGCCTCCACTCTCCCCCCGTCAGATGCTCATCCCGTTCGAGAAACAAAAAAACGTCCGCATCATAGCAAAAGAGATCATCAATAATTGATATCTTGGTTCATGGGAGATTGTTTTTATTGATCATTACGCGGAAGCTCTTCGAGGAATGGCAAAAATAAGAGCCAGAGGAATCAACAGGTAAAACGGAAGCAAATTAATGTGTTTGTCTGCGCTAAAAGCAAGATAACCGAGAAGACAAGCGGCTAAATTGGCGATAAAGGTAAAAAAGAAGCGCACCATGGGAATTTTGTTAAACGCAAGGCTCGGAGCGGACTGCATCCAACGCGCGCTCAAAAACGCAAGCAACAGAATGATAAACGGCGACCCCATCACAAGAGCGCCGGCCATGGTTCCGGCAAAAGCAAACAAAAACAAAAAAGAATATTTTTTTGAAGAAAAATGCCGGACAAGAAGATGCGCAAAAGCGAACATCTGAACAAACGCCACAATGTAAAAAAAATTGGGAAAATTGATTTTGTTTTCCACAGGAAAGAAAAAGACGGCGCACGTGGCTCCCACAATCATCATTATCCAATAACAAAAAGAATGAGGAAATTTTTCTTTCACCAACGCATAAAATTTAGCGCGATCATACAACGCCAACAGAGCGCATGCGGCGGGCAGAAGCAATAAATAAAACGCGAGAGATAAAAGAGTAAAGCTCGCGGCCAATGCTGAGAGCGAAGGATAGAGATAATAAAAATTTTGATTGAGAAGAGAACATTGAAAAATCATGAAAAACCATTGCTCGCGCGTATGCAACGAAAGATCGTTTCCGGAAAATACGCCGGAAATCATTGCCAAGAGACTCGGAAAAGCAAAATAGGCAAAAGCCGCGCCGTAGGATAGCGCCAGCGCAATAAGCGCTTTAAACATGCTCTTGGTTTGAAGCCGGACGTAATAAAAAATCAACGCAAGAATCAAAAGCATTTCCACACGTACACCCAAAGTCACTCCCGAAGCCGCCCATGGTCCAAAAAAAGTTAAAAAACTTTTCCACAAACCTTGAGGCGTATCAAAAAGATATTGAATCTCACTCCCCTTGCCTAAAGTCGCCGCCCAATCGATCACCGGAGCCACCCAAAGCACCGTCAACGCAAACAACGTCAATCGCAAAATAGCGATGGTTTTCGAAAGGACAAAAATGGCCGCGCATGTCGCCAACATCAAGGCCATGAGCATAAATCCCAAATAATGATGAAAGTACCCTTCAAAGGTCAAAACCCCCAAAGGAGGGGGACTGGAAATGAGTTCCAACAAAAACCGAATGAAAATAATCGCCGACATCCCTGCGAGCCACTGATGCGGTTGAATCGACGTCTGCTCCAATTTCGAAATCAGCTTTTTCATCGAGGTACAATTCCGCCGTCATGTATTCAAGCCGAACATCAAGCCTCTCTCAAGAATAAACATCTTAGCATTTGCTTGAACCTTTGAGATTATTGATTTAGATTGCGCCAACCCCAAAGAAAGGAGCATGGCTTATGTTTATTATTTTAGGCGGCGACGGTAAGGAATATGGCCCCTCATCCGAAGAACAAATCAAATCATGGATTCGAGAGGGCAGAGTGGATGCGAATACTTCTATCAAAAAACAGGGCGAGGATACGTGGAAAAAACTGGCGGACTTTCCGGAATTGACATCCGCGTCGACATCGCCTCCTAAAACTACGAGTTATCAAGTGGACATTTTCGGCTCGTTGAGAGTGGGGTTTGAATTAGTGATAAAAAATCCGATGCTCGTGATTTTGGGAGCGTTACTGATTTTTGTTGCTCTTCTCATTATTCAAATCCCCTCTCTTATCGGCCAAACGCTCACGAAATTTGCTTCTGATGGTTCTGTATTTATCGCCATGGTTGGAGGATTGTTGCAAACCATCTCCGGCATTATCGGGCTTGTGCTCACAGGAGCGCTGTATGGAGGATTCTATTATTATATTTTGCGCATTGGGCGCGGAGAACAAGTGGAGATATCCAACGTATTTGACGGCTTTAAAAGAAATTTCGTCCAACTGACATTGGGCGGAATCGTCTCGTCATTGCTCATTGGACTTGGCGCATTGCTGTGTTTGTTACCGGGAATTTACTTGGGTGTTGCCTACATGTTTGCGTTGCCGCTGATCATCGACAAAGAAATGGGATTCTGGGATGCCATGGAACTGAGTCGCAAAAAAGTAACTGAACAATGGTGGTGGATTCTACTTTTTGGTCTTGTCGCTGTGCTGGTAGGAATATCGGGAGCGATTTTATGCGGAGTGGGATTATTGTTTACGGCGCCGGTTGCGTGCGCAATGGTGATGTGCGCTTATGAAACCCTCTTCAACCGATCCTAGGCTTGCGAATGCCTATGGATATTTGGCGACCAATTTATTGGTCTTGCCCGGACTTGGTTCTTATCTCGGCGGTAAAAAAAACGAAGGCCTCGCACAAATGATCCTCACCCTATGCGGAATGGCGTTATCTCTCTATGGATTGTTGGATTTGTTGCTGAATATGTTTCGTTACAAATCCAATTGGCTGGCGCTTTTTGGTGGATCGGAATTTCTGATTTTAATCGCCGGCGTCGCAGTGTTTTTAACAGGATGGCTTTGGTCGTTTTGGAGCGCCTATCAAATAATTCGCGAAAGCAAACCAGAACCGCCTCTTTGTAATGCATAAAAAAATATTTTACGGTATCGTTGGGATCATCCTTTTATGGGGAATATGTTGGATTGCGAAATGTTTGCTCGCCTTGCCATTCCCTGTCTGCGGATTCCATGAAATCACAGGATTCCCCTGCCCTTTTTGTGGCGGAACAAGATGTTTGGCGGCGATGGGGCAATTCCATTTTAAAGATGCGCTCTTGTTGCATCCTTTAATTTTTGGATGCATTCTCCTCGGCATTGGTTTTGGAATTTATCGTCTGTTTAAAAAACAACGCTTCACCTTTTCCAAAAACTTCTACCGCCTCTTTTTCGCAGTAATCTTAGTGAATTGGATTTATCTGATGATAAACAATGGGATCAGAGCATTTCTACTCTGACCCCTTAATGTTTAAAACTAAGCGGTTTTGCCTTTGTCTTTCATCGCGGCTTTGCGTGAAAGTTTGACGCGGCCTTTGTCATCGACTCCGATGCATTTGACCCAGATTTCTTCGCCCATGCGAACGACGTCTTCGACTTTGTTGACGCGCACGTCCGCGAGTTCGGAGACATGGACAAGGCCGTCTTGTCCTGGAAGAACTTCGACAAACGCGCCAAAATCTTTGATCGAGACGACTTTTCCGCGATAAGTTTTTCCGACTTCAATTTCCGCGGCCATGCCTTCAATGATCTCTCTCGCGCGTTTCATGCCTTCGGGTTTACTGCTGTAAATGCGCACGGTGCCGTCGTCATCGACGTTAATTTCTGCGCCGGTTTCGGCGACGATACCCTTAATGGTCTTGCCGCCGGGTCCGATGAGCAAGCCGATTTTTTCAGGATTGATTTTCAATGTCTCGATGCGCGGAGCGTATTGCGAAAGCTCGGTGCGAGGAGAATTGATCACGCCTTCCATGAAATCCAAAATCTTCTTGCGAGCCTCTGCGGCGCGCTGAATAGCTTCCGCCATGATTTTGTGTGAAATACCGGGAAGTTTGAGATCAAGTTGGAATCCCGTAAAACCTTCGCGCGTTCCGGCGAGTTTGAAATCCATATCGCCGAAATGGTCTTCGCTTCCGAGAATATCGGTGAGCAAAAGATAACGTTTCAGATTTTCTTTTTCATCATATTCGGTCACAAGCCCCACAGAAATTCCGGCAACAGGCGCCGAGATCGGCACACCGGCATCCATAAGAGCGAGCGTTCCGCCGCAGACGGACGCCATCGAAGTCGAACCGTTGGATTCCATCACTTCGGAACTGATGCGAATGGCATAACTGAATTTGTCTTCCGGAGGAATGACTGCTTCAATTGAACGCTCTGCAAGCGCGCCGTGTCCGATTTCGCGGCGATTGAATCCGCCTGTTCTTCCCGTCTCACCGACGCTAAACGGAGGAAAATTGTAATGAAGAATGAAACGTTTAGTGGCATCGCCGCCGGTATAGGCGTCGATTTCCTGCGCCTCATCCACGGGAGCGAGCGTTGCCAAACAAACGGCGAGCGTTTCGCCGCGAGCGAAAAGCGAGGAACCGTGCGAGCGCGGAAGAAGCCCGACTTCGCCTTGAAGCGGGCGGACTTCGTCGAGCGCGCGACCGTCGCAACGTTTCTTTTTATCCAAAACACTGAGACGAAACGCTTTTTTCTGCAAATAATCGAACGCCTGAGAAATCTCAAAATCAGTCGCCTCAGCGAATTTTTCCAAAATCTTCGCTTTCACTTCTGCTTTGAGCGCTTCGACGGCTTTTTGGCGTTCCAATTTGCCGGATGTATAAATCGCGCCTTCGATGCGATCTCCCGCAACTTTGTAAGCAATTTCCAAAAGCTCTTCCTTCGCGAGCATGAGAGGAACTTGCCGTTTCGTTTTATTGACTTTCGCCGCGAGTTCTTTTTGAAGTTTGACGAGTTTGAGCGCTTGTTCGTGCGCAAAGTCCATCGCTTTTGCCAATTCTTCGTCGGGAAGTTGCTTGGCGGAGCCTTCGATCATGATCACGTCGTTTTCTGTGCCCACGTAAATCAAATCCAAATCACTTTGTGCCATCTGCGTATGCGTTGGATTGGCGATAAATTTTCCTTCGATGCGCCCCACGCGCACTGCGGCAACCGGACCCGCCCACGGAATATCCGAAACCATCAACGCGGCGGATGCGGCATTGATGCTCAAAATATCCGGATCGTTTTCGCCATCGGCGGAGAGCACAATGCCGATCATTTGCGTGTCGTAAAAATATCCTTTAGGAAAAAGCGGACGCAGAGGACGATCGATCATTCTGCTGGTTAGAATTTCTTTTTCGGACGGACGTCCCTCGCGACGAAAATATCCGCCCGGGAATCTTCCCACCGAAGCGGCTTTCTCGCGATAATCCACCGTCAGAGGAAAAAAATCCTGTCCTTCCTTGACGACCGTTGCGGAAACCGCCGTGACGATAACAATCGTATCCGCGACGCGCACCGTGACGGCGCCGTCGGCTTGTTTGGCAAGTTTGCCTGTTTCAAAAGTAATGGTTTGACCGCCAATTTCAGCGGAGAGTGTGTTGATTGACATAATATGTTCCTAGATTGTGCGGAACGGAAACAAACAGCCCTGCCTGCTCTCTCACTTCGGATACTCACCAACTTCAGAGGACAAAGAAAATAATGCTATACCTAACAAAATTTTCTTTGTTCTCTGGGTGATTCCGACGCTCCGCTTGTTTTTTATTTACGAAGATTCAATTTTTTGATTAATGCCTCGTAGCGTTTCGGATTATCTGCTTTCAAATAATCCAGCAAACGACGACGTCTGCTGACCATCTTCAAAAGACCGCGACGCGAGTCATGATCTTTGAGGGCGACTTTCAGATGTTCGGTTAAATGGTTAATTCGCTCAGTCATAAGCGCAATTTGCACGTCGGCGGATCCGGTATCGCCGTCATGTAATTGATTGTCTTTTATAATAGGTTCTTTTTCGAGTACTGCCATAAGAAGCAATAAAGCATGCTCCCAAAAATCCCCTCGGTCAAGTTTTTAATATATTTTATTTATAAGAAAATATAAAATAATGAAGAAGAATATATTACAAAAAATTACACGGCGTTTAGTTTATAAGGATTGAGGACGGTGCGCCAGCGTTGGGAACGTTCTTCGAGGTCTTTGAGTTGGGCTTTGAAAACCGCCATGTTCGATTCAATGATTTTTCGAAGTTGATATTCCAAATCAATAATCTGTTTTTGGAGCATATAAAGCTCGGGATTTTGATCCTCCACAGAAGCGGGCGTCCAATCAAATTTTTCCATGCGCTTCACCAGCGCCTGCCGTTTTTCGCGCCATTCAGGGAGTGTTTCCCATCGTCCTTGGCGGGCGGCATCCAGTTCCCACATAACGGTTTCAAAAACCTCGCGCAGGAGCTTCGTCTTGGCTTCATCTTGTTCTGCGTTCATTTCAATTGGAGATATAGCACACCTCGTGCCATGTATGATATCGACTGAAGAGATTTAATCTTGAATCAAAAGCAGTTCTTTCTGCGCACCCGGCAGGATTTGAACCTGCGACCAACAGATTAGAAATCTGCTGCTCTATCCCCTGAGCTACGGGTGCCAATGAAAAACTCGCTCAAAACCTGCGAGTGAGCTATACCATATGTACATCATTATGAGAAGAATAAACAGAATAAGTTCCTTGGAAATGCGCAACCAATGGCTGCCCGACATGGATTCGAACCATGAATAACGCCTCCAAAGGGCGCTGTGTTACCATTACACCATCGGGCAAGACGAATGGAGAGCGTAGCGTTGAAGACTATCGATGGTCAAGGTAGAATCAAGCAGAAGTTTCCTCTGTTTTTTTAGGGGTCTGAGAACCAAGGGAGATCGGGGGTGATGGGGATGGGGTCGGAGTTAAAAAGCGGGGTGGTGAGGGTGTGGAAGAGTTCGCGGAGTCCATCGGCGAT
>JBMONL010000043.1:0-1285 GCA_049324635.1 Verrucomicrobiota bacterium
CAGTAGTGTCCAACTGTTGAGAGAAGATAGCATCGGAAATAGTTAAAAGACAAGCGGGTAAAAAATTTTTCGGGTGTGTTCGACATGGCGTAAGGTTGGCGGATGCAAGCGCCACCGACGATATTTTCTCAGATTATTTCATGGATTCACCGCGAGACGTTTCAACGAATCGTTGTGCGTCATCGTGCTGATTATAAAATTCAATCCTTCTCGTGTTGGGATCAATTTTTGTGTATGGCATTTGCGCAACTCACGTATCGGGAGAGTCTGCGCGCTATTGAGGTGTGTTTGCGTTCGCGGCAAAATCAACTTTATCATTTGGGGATTCGCGGGAATGTGAGTCGCAGTACGTTGGCGTATGCGAATGAAACTCGTTCGTGGCAAATTTACGCGGAGCTTGCGTATCGTCTGATCGGCAGAGCTCGGAAACTTTATGCGCGCGATGACTTTGGTGTTGAGTTGAAACAAACTGCCTATGCATTGGACGCTTCAACGATTGATTTGTGTTTGAATCTTTTTCCTTGGGCGCATTTTCGCTCAACCAAAGCGGGTATCCATCTCAACACGCTTCTGGATTTGCGCGGCAGCATTCCCTCTCTGATTCACATCACGCCCGCCGACGTTCACGAGGTAAATTGGCTCGACGAACTCATTTTTGAACTTGGCGCATTCTACATCATGGATCGCGGTTACTTGGATTTCAAACGACTCTACCTCATTCAACTCGCCAAAGCATTTTTCGTCACCCGCGCCAAATGCAACACGCAATTGAGACGCCTCTACTCACGCCGCGTCGACAAAAATACCGGCTTGCGTTGCGATCACGTTGTTCGTCCTGCAAACTTTTACGCCGCGCAAGATTATCCCGACGCTCTGCGCCGAATTAAATTCTACGACGAAAAATCAAAACGATTTTTCATTTTCCTCACCAACAATTTTGATGTCTCTGCTCTCACCATTTGCCAGCTCTACCAAAAACGCTGGCAAGTCGAACTCTTCTTCAAATGGATCAAACAAAATTTGCGCATCAAAAACTTTTACGGAACATCCGACAACGCTGTGCGTACTCAAATTTGGATCGCCATCTGCGTTTACGTGCTGGTCGCCATCATCAAAAAAGAATTGAATTTACCTTTTTCACTCTACGAAATTCTACAGATTTTAAGCGTTAACGCTTTTGAGCAAACTCCTCTCCAACAACTTTTTGCAAAATCCACATCCCCAAATCCAATACCCCATTCCCATAACCAGTTGCTACTCAACTTCTAATATTTGGACACTACTG
>JBMONL010000044.1:0-74828 GCA_049324635.1 Verrucomicrobiota bacterium
AAAAATCGATACTTCTGTAGGTAATTCCTCTTGATCGTCTCATCACTGCTGTTCAATCTCATGCTCCATTACGCCCCTCCTCGTGGCTTCTTGTCCACGAATTACGTAACACATACAGCAATGACACCTTGATGATGAAAATAGTAATTTAAGCTTCGCTTCGCTCGATACGATCAAAAGACACACCTCTTTACGCGCATGGTAAAAATTCACTTCTATGACATGCACCCCAAGTCGCCTCCATTCAAAAGATGATTCCTCATCATTGTTTCAATCTCTGAAACCGGCACAGCATCCCCTTTGAAATATTGCTTCTCTCCCTCCAATCTAAATGAGGTCTTCGCAATCTCTTTGCAGACCCGTTTAAATGCATTCGACTGAGAGGAAAACTCTTCTCTGACGATATCGCAAAGATCGCCAATGATATCGCATTTTATTAACTCACGTTGAAGTATCTCATCCATACCTTACCCATGTGTCGTTCCGTTTCCGCGTAAAGGGGGGGGAATTTCTAGTTTTTGAGCATGTGTCGAATATGCTTTTTGATAACGGGCAGGTCTTTTTCAACCACTGCCCACACAATATCCAAATCAACGCCAAAATAACCGTGCACCAAAATATTTCTCATCCCGCGAATTTTCGCCCATTCAATTTCAGGATGTTGTTTTTTAAAGGCTTCCGACATACTACAGCAAGCTTCTCCCAAAATTTGCAAATGATGAATCACCCAAGTTTGAATAAGTTCATTTCTTCTGAAAAATCTTTCCCCTTGTTTTCTGTATTTTTCAATGCGATGGAGGGCTTCTTGAATATCCACAAGCCTCTGCTGATCGCTTCTCATAAAGGTAACGCTTCCTTAAGGACGGCGGATTTTAGCTTTTTTCGCAATCCTTTTGGCGTTACAACATCCACGCTTCTGCCTAATAAATTCTCCAACTCCACCTGAAGCCCTCCCAAATCCAAAAGACTTCTGCCGGGCTCTAATTCCACCAAGAAATCATAATCGCTACCGCGACGAGCCTTGCCTTTAGCAACCGAACCGAATAATCGGAAAGAAATTGCGCCATATTTTTTGCCAACACGAAGAATACGATTACGCTGAGCTAAAATTTTATTTTTTAAAGCCATGTCTTTTTCTAACAAAAAACTGAAAAAATCACAGTTTTTAATCCACCTCAACGCGCGTGCCGACTTTGGCGTGCCGGAAGAATTTTTCGGCGATGTCGTGAGGCAAGCGGATGCATCCATGAGAAGCGGGGTAACCGGGTAAAAATCCCGCATGCAAACCGAGTCCGCTATCGTCGAGCCGCAAAAAATACGGCATCGGCGAAGGCTCATAATGCGTCCCTCTCGGCGGCGTATCGCCGGCTTTACCGTAACCGACAATTTTGCCCGCGGAATTCACAAATGAACCGTACAAACTCGAAACATGATCTTTTTCCTTTTCCAACACACGATACACGCCGTCTTTGGTTTCGTAACCTTCCATCCCGCTGGAAATCGGCGCGCGCCCCACAAGCTCATCCCCTTTATAAAACCGCGCAATTTGCGAACTCAAACAAATTTCAATCCACGGCTCGCCTTTGACATCTTCCTTGTCTTCATACCACTGACCTGTCGGCTGGCGGTATTTAGGCTTCGCAGATGTTTTCCATCCTTTGTTTCCCGCAGATCGCGAAGCGTACACAGGCTTCGTGTTGGTATAAAACGTCGGCTTCGAAGATTTGGAAGAAGACGCCCTCATCTTTTTTACTTTGGATTTCGACGGCGGCATCACCGCGCCAAAACTCATCGATACCACGGCAAGAAACACCGCCGCCAACACAATTTTCTTCACAAATTTTCCGGTCATAAATTTCGCAAAGCCTATATTTCAGCCTTATTCTCCTCCTCTTCGTCAAGCAAAGAAATAATTTTAATAATTTTTTTTCTAATAAATTGGAGGCTCTGCCTCCAAACCTCCGCTAAAGGACTACCGTCCTTTAGAATCCTTTCACGTATGCGCCCATTTTTTGCTCCGCCTTCGGCGGCAAAAAATGGGCGCATACAGGAAGGGTTTCTTAAGGGCAGTAGCCCTTAAGCAGGGGTTTGGGGACGGAGTCCCCAATTATTTCCCCACCAAAAAGCCGGATTGGAAGTAATCGCGAATTCCGGATTCGAGAGTGAATTTGGGTTTGATGCCGAGGGCGGCGTGGGCGCGGGTCATGGAGGCTTCGGTGTAGGATTGGTAGAAGGGGTAAGGGTTATCGAAGTATTCGATTTCGAGATTGGTTTTGAGAAGTTTGTTGAGGATGGCAACGATGTCATTGAAAGCGCGCGGCGTACCTGTGCCGGCATTGAAAACGCCAGAGACAGTTTTGCTTTTGAGCGTAGCGATAGTGTAATTGACGATATCTTTCACATACACGAAATCGCGTTTTTGCTCGCCGTATTTGAAGAGGCGGGGACGTTTGCCCGCCGACATCTGTTGCGCCAAGTGATAAATCATGCTCGCCGGAACGCCTTTGTGCGCCTCGCGCGGGCCGTAGACATTAAAATATCGCAGTCCAATGATTTTCCATTTCGGATTTTCTTTGGAATATCGCCGCGCTAAATTTTCCAGAATCATTTTTGAAAACGCATAGACATTTGCGGGATTAAGCGCGTCTTTTTCAGTATTTTTCCGGGCGGCAATGCCGTACGTCGCGGCGGAAGTGGCGTAAATCACGGGCGTTTTCTTGGGCTTCACAAATTCCAAAAGATTGCGAAAGCTTTCAACGTTGTCTCGCACTTGCAGTTTTTGGTCATGGCAAGTGGTGTCGGTAATCGAAGCAATATGGAATACCGCATCCCACTCCGGCTCGCCAAATTGTTTTTTCCAATCCAATTCCGCCATATCCGCGGCAACGACATCGCCTTGAAATTCCCGCAAGTTCTTAAAATCTCCCGATCGAAAATCATCGATCACTGTAATCGCCGCCTCCGGATATTTCTCTTGAAGCTCCAAAACCAAGTTCGATCCGATAAACCCCGCCCCGCCCGTAACAAGAATTTTATTCATAAAATCACTAAATTTTCCAAAAACCTGCCGATAAGTAAAGAGTTAGTTGACTTTATGCGCAACTAACGTAATGCTATGAGAACATTGAACAAACTAACTCTAATAACCGGGCTTTTATTATTAAACATCGCTTTTCTCCAAGCGGAGGACGCCGCATGCCCTGATGCGGAAAAATCTTCAGCTCAAGTCATGGCTGAAAAAACAGAAAAAACCGACGATACAAAAGACGCGGTCAAAAATCCTCATTACGGCGAAAATGTGGTCAATGTGGCATTCGAATCGTGGCACCTTCTCTCTGTTGGACATGAACACAATTACTATGTCGCTCCTCAAATGATTTCCGTGATATGGCAACTCGACGATGTCGGTCTCGATGGCTGGCTCAGAGGCAATACCGCATGGACATTCAGCGCATTATATTCACCTGTTTTCACCGGACCGGAAAATCGCATGATCGGCACCTGCTGGGGGCCGCGTTATAATTTCGTCCAACCCGGTTGGGATATTGTTCCCTACGCCGAAAGCCGCCTTGGCATTCTGTTTACAGACAGCACCGGAGTCGCGGACGCCCAAGGACAAGATTTTTGCTTCCAATTCATGGTCAGCATCGGCATGCAATATTACTTCGATGAATCGTGGAGCGTTCAACTCTCCGCCAATTATCAACACATCTCCAATTCCGGACTTTCCGAACCCGAACATAAAAATGTCGGTCTCGACATCATCGGTCCGGGCGTAGCGGTTTTGTATCAGTTTTGACCTGTTCCCCTTGGGGTTGGGGTTTTTGTAACGACTTCTTATTTCTTTTACTGGATGCCAATAATTTGCCAAAAGGCTTTTCTTTGAAGCGTTGCACCCATTTTATCCATTCTCCCACCGTTTCCGGGAATTTGCCGACATTTTTAAAGACTGAAGCGTCTTTTTTTTCCACCCACATCGTGCGCTCGGAACGTCCAAACACAATGCCTTCAAAATTTTTTTCGAAAATTTTAATCAGTTGAACTTTGGGGAAAATATGAAAATGATTCAAGATGCTTGCAACAGGCGTGGATGCTCTCTCTCCGACGACGCCATGAACCGCCATAGTACCCTCAGAGATCACGCCGTCTTTTCTCACAATGACATTATTGACTCGAGCGCCAGCTTCCACTCTTGCGCCCTTGTATAAAACAGTTTCTTTGCCGCCTACCATAGCCGTTGGATGAACATAAATATCTTTCCCTCTAAAATTTTCCTTAGACACATCACCGTTTATTTTTGCTTCCGTACCATCGGAATTTTTCCATACCCACGGATTGCTTTCGTCTAATTCTTCTTGATATTCAACCCCTTCCACATTCAAAGTATCTAAGTCTATTGCCACCGTATCCGATCCTATCGCCACCGTGTCTGCCCGATAAGTATCGACTTCATGGAATTGCGTAAAGGTCATACCGTCCCATGTCTTTTGCATTTTTTCTTCAACGGCATGAAAAACGGCATCGTAATACACTCTCACCTGCCCTTCTTCCATAAATGGCATGTCTTCTAATTGAATATTCTCTTCAGACAATAAATCCGCGAATTTATCGGGACGACTCCATGCATAAAGATGCCCCTGTTGATTACTGTTGCCTAATGTTCCGAGCTTGTTTTCAATGCCTAATTCCGCCAAATGATAAAATGCGCTCGCGACTTTTTCTTCTCCAAATTCGCCAAGCCATTGATTCACAATTTGTTGACGATTCATATCTGAAAGCGCTCGAGGCAAAAACTTCTTGCATGCGTTTTTCCAATTCTCTTCCGACTCGTACAATTTCATCATCAGCATCCTTTGATACTAACTAATGTGTTCTTCCTCTTGATTTGTCTAGTATCCCGCAATCAGCGATTTATCAACATTCTATCCTCGGAAAAAGCGGGACAGGGTCCCCGACGATTTTTCCTTCAAGTTGTTTTGACCATTGCGCAAAATCTTCGTCTTTACCTTCTTTAAAGCCGAGTTGCGAAAATATTTTTGCGGCGGTTTGTGGGATGATCGATTCAAGCTCAAAAGATAAAATCGCTACCGATGTCGCCATTTGAGCCAAGACGCAATCGAGACGTTTGGCTTGCGCGGCATCCTTCGCCAATTTCCACGGCGCGGTTTCCTCCACGTATTGATTTGCTCGCTGGAATCCGCTCCAAAGTTCCCTCAAAGCCAAATGAATCTGCAACGACTCCATATTTTTCCTATAGCCGGCTAGGGCTTGGGCGATTTTTTGCTCCAAATCTTCATCGAGCGGCGCGCGCGCCGAGATTTCGCGCGCCGGAATTTTACCTTCGCGGTAACGCCGAATCATCGACACCACGCGATTAACCAAATTCCCCAGTTCATTTCCCAAATCGCTCTGATAACGCTGATGAAATTGCTCGCGCGAAAAATCCGCGTCGTGCCCCACCGACATTTCGCGCAAGACAAAATACCGGAACGCATCCACGCCGTACACATCCACCAGCGCGAGCGGATCGACCACATTCCCCACAGATTTGCTCATCTTCTCCTTATTTTGCGTCCACCAACCGTGCGCGATAATTTTTGCGGGCATCTCCACGCCGCACGCATGAAGCATTGTCGGCCAATAAATCGCATGCGCCGGTACCAGAATATCTTTTCCAATCACATGAATCGCCGGCCAGAATTCTTTAAATTTCGCCGTTCCATATCCAACCGCGGAAATATAATTGATCAGCGCGTCAAACCACACATACGTCACCTGTTCCTCGTCGAATGGCAAAGAAATGCCCCACGCAAGTCGGCTCTTGGGACGAGAAATGCATAGATCGCCGATGCGATTTTCCAGAGCGCCCAGCACTTCGCGTTGGCGAAATTCCGGAAAAATAAAATCCGGATTTTTTTTCAAATAATCTTTGAGCCAATCCTGATGTTTTTCCATGCGGAAAAACCAAACTTTTTCTTTCAGCCGCGCGACTTCGCCGTATTCCTCAGGGAATTTGCCGTCCACCATCTCTTTTTCAGTAAGAAATTGTTCCTGCCGCGTGCTGTAATAACCTTCGTATTCCCCCTCGTAAATTTCGCCCTTTTTGTGCAAATCCGCGAGAATGCCTCGAACGATATCCTTGTGGCGCTTTTGCGTCGTGCGAATAAAATCATCGTTGGAAATTTCTAATTTTTTGCACAACGCCTGAAAATTTCCCGACATCTCGTCGCAAAAATCTTGCGCGTCGCGCCCTGCTTTTTCCGCCGCTTTCTGAACTTTCTGTCCATGCTCGTCGGTGCCCGTCAGGAAAAACGCCTTTTCTTCCCGATGCCGCCGATACCGCGCAAGCGAATCGGTCAATACCTTCTCATACGCATGTCCCAAATGCGGAAGCCCGTTCACATAATCAATCGCCGTCGTAATATAAAACATCTTGCTCACAACGAATGATTAAACACTAATCCACGCCGCTCCTCAAGAGGAACTGCGCATGAAATATTTTTCTCGCATTTCTTATTTACCTCATCCGGCTTTGATTTTACCCTTTTCGCATGATGTCTGTTCCTGCCGAACCCAACACGGATGAAATTACTCCCGCGTTTTACGTTCACGATCGCCTTTATTTCCCCGAAATTCTAAACGGGCTCAACCTTCTCGGCGAGGGCGTGGAAGTCGGCACTTTTCAGGGCGCCTTTTCCGCATGGATCCTCGAACGCTGGAAGGGGAAAAAACTCTATTCCATCGATCCGTGGAAATCTTTTCCCAAAGATGAATACATCGATATGGTAAATTTTCCCGACGAAGAATTTGAAAAATATTATCAAGATGCCGTATCTATTTTAAAAAAATACGGCGACCGCTCTGCCATTATCCGCAAAACCTCCGAAGAAGCCGCACCGTTGTTCGCCGACGCCAGCTTGGATTTTGTGTATCTCGACGCCCAGCATCACTACGAAGCCATCCAACAAGACATCGCGCGCTGGTGGCCTAAAATTAAACCTCTCGGCATTCTCTCAGGACATGATTATATCCCCGACGGCGATTATCCATTCGGACGATTCGGCGTCAAACGCGCCGTCAATGAATTTGTCCGCGCCAACAATCTCCAACTCATCCTCTCTCAAGAACGTACTTTGGATCAATTTCTCGCCGATGAACCAGCATCACAACATCTCTCCGAAAGCGACCCAGCGCCAGCCCCCTCTTGGTTTATCATCAAGCCTCAAGCATAAAACCAAGCGGAACTGCATCTTCCAAGTTTATCATTTACCTTATTTTGCTTTAATTTTAACATCTCCGCATGCCTGATGTTTCTATCGAGTCAAAAACCGAAGAAATCACGCCCGCTTTTTACATTCATTCTCGTTTTTATTTTCCAGAGATTCTCAATAGCCTAAATCTTCTCGGCGAGGGCGTGGAAGTCGGCACTTTTCAGGGCGCCTATTCCGCATGGATCCTCGAACGCTGGCAAGGGAAAAAATTATACTCTGTCGATCCGTGGAAATCTTTTCCTCGGGAAGAATATGTCAGCGTGATGAATAATTTTTCCAAAGAGGAATATGAAAAACATTATCATGAGGCTGTTTCCATGTTGAGCAAGTATGGCGACCGGTCTGAAATCATTAGAAAAACATCCGAAGAAGCCGCTCCTTTATTCGCCGACGCCAGCTTGGATTTCGTTTATCTTGACGGCCAGCATTATTACGAAGCGGTCCGTCAAGACATCGCGAGTTGGTGGATTAAAGTCAAACCCCTCGGCATCCTTGCAGGACACGATTATGTCGCTGACGGACATAACCGTTTTGGCATCTACGGCGTCAAACGCGCTGTGAATGAATTTGTTCGCGCCAATAATCTTTCGCTCATCGTTTCTCAAGATCAACCCCTAGAGCAATTTTTAGAAAACAATACTTCCTTAAAAACTCCTCCGGATGACGAACTTCTAGCACCCCCGTCTTGGTTCATCGTCAAACCTCAATTTTGAAAATGCTTTTCGTCAGCCGTGACGACTGCTATATTATTTTTATCTTACTGCCTCGTGGTGCAATTGGTAGCACATCAGATTCTGGATCTGAGTGTTCATGGTTCGAGTCCATGCGAGGCAGATGTTGAATGACTCAAAATTCACTTCTCCTGCACAACCTCTTTTTTCTTGGGATGCTCATCTTTCGTATTTTGAGAATGTTGCTCCTTGATTCTTTGTCTGCGCGCTTTTCGCCTTTTTTCGCGTTCTTCGCGCCGACGCATGATTTCAGGACCTAATTCTTCTTGCACTTCTCGATAAAGATCGACTGCTCCACGCTTTGCTTGTTCTCCTAATTCGTATGTCGCTCTCGCAACTCCATAAACCCCCAGAAATTTCAAAGGCACGACTAACAAAGAATCTTTCGCGACCTCTCTGAGAATCGTTTCCGCCGCTGTGGTTATTAAATTGAGAAAATGCCCGCTATTACTACTTTTATTTTTGCTTTCGGATGACATGGTGATGATCTTTCTCCCTTTCCATGTGCGCACCTCCCCAAACGTCTAGTCAAAAGCATTCCTTTTCCGCAAAAATAAATCTCCGTCGTTCCGTAAAATCCTCTTTAATAATTACTTGAGAATACTCCATCTCCTGAAGAATTTTTTGTATTTCCTCCGCCTGTGCGGGGCCGATTTCTAAAAATAATTTCGGCGCGAGTTTAACGGCTTGCGGAATGAGTTGACGAATCCAATCTAGCCCATCGACGCCGCCGTGGAGCGCGCTCTTTGGATCCATGAGAACTTCGGGCGGAAGCGAACTCATTTCTTCGGTGGTCAGATACGGTAGATTGGCGACAACGGCTTCGGCTTTTTCAGTTTGCCCGTAAAGTAACGATGTTTCCACCCACTCAATTTTCGCTTCGAAATATTTTTTGTGATTTTCATGCGCCAGCGCGAGCGCGTCTTTGGAAATATCCGTCGCAATGAATCGCCACTCCGGTAATTTCTGCGCCAGCGCGAGCGCAACCGCGCCCGTGCCAGTTCCCACGTCGTAAATCAATCCCGATGGCACATTTTTTAATTTCTCTACCGCCAACTCCACCAACATCTCCGTCTCGGGTCGTGGTATCAATGCGGCTGGAGAACATTTTAAATGCAGTCCGCAAAAATTTGTCTCGCCCAAAATGTGCTGAATCGGTTCGCGGTGACTTCTCCGCTTCAACAGCGGCCTCAATGCCTCCAATTCCTTCTCCGTCACTTCTCTCTCAAATTTCAAATACAACTTCAGCCTCTCCATCCCCAACACATGCCCCAATAACAACTCTGCTTGCAATCTCGGCGACTCCACCCCCTTTTTCGCCAACCACTCCGCCGATTCCGTAAGTATTTTTAATAATTTCATCGAAATAACAAACTACGTTTTATAAACATCATGGGAGCCGATGTTGAATGTGATAATCGTATTTTTTGACGTAAAAAAGAACTCTTAGGTTGGTTGCAATGATAACGGAATAAACGGTTTTACCGACAAGAGAAGAAAGCTTCCGCATCTTCGATTCCTTCCCATACGTCTTCAGGAATTTCCGGATTTTCAATACGTCGCCAAAGACGCTTGATTACTTTTTTGCTTTTGGAGTAAAGAGCCGAAAGAACGGCTTGAAGAGCTTTTTCTCTTCGGAAAGTTGGAAGCGACTTAAATTCTTTGATAATTTTTGTCGTGCTCATACACCCAATTTAAAACATTTTTATTCTTTTCGCAAGCTGGAGCTTTACATGGAAGATGGGTGCATGTCATAGAAGTGGATTTTTACCATGCGCGTAAAGAGGTGTGTCTTTTGATCGTATCGAGCGAAGCTTAAATTGCTATTGTCATCACCAAGGTGTCAATTGCGAGGAATCTTGCGCTCTGCGCGAATGACGAAGCAACCTTAACGGTACAAAACAGTCGCGCGGTTGATTCCATCGTCAAAATGCTCGCGAATGAATTTCGCACAAAGATCGCGAAGAAGCTATGAATCGCAAAGTAAAATTTTCTCTTTACGCGGCGGGCGGAACGCCACATGAAATAAGTATGGGCGAAATACCTCCAAACGAGCGGAAACGACATGACATCATTCGGGATATTTGCCGTATTATTACAGAAGAATGTGCCCCAGAATCAGAAATATTTAAAGATGTATGCGAAAAAATTTCCAAACATACTTTTCAATTGGAAGAAGAATGCGGAATTTTCAAAGGGAATCGCGTTTCGGCTTCAGAGATCGGAAAAACCATGAAAAAACATCTTCTGGATGGAGGAGCTTTTCATGCGCTTTCGAGAAATTTTAAAATGTCTCTGCAAGATTCAAGGATGTATGTGCCCGATGAGATAGGAAGCAAACGGCGGCAACGCTGTCGCGCGGCATCGCTTTATTTGCAGGCATTTTTACACAAAGGGAATATTAAGGAACATCACCGAAGAAACGCATGGAGATATTTGCTCTTTGGCAATTTGCTTGAGGTCAAAGACCCGAAAAATTATCAAATCTTTGAGACAACGGGCTATATCGTGCCGGGCTCTGATGAAAAAGGAATGATGCGAGTGCCTTCTTTTCAATTGCTCTTTGATGAATCCCAAAACTTTTTCATTCGATTGGAAAATCGATTGGTTCAAAAACTGGCCGAACACGGTATTCGTGATCAAGGCGCTTTTAATCGAAAAATTGGACGGACCCGTTGTATCAGAAATCCGGACGCAGATTCGAGAATTCAAGAGACTCCTCATAAGGGACATGATCGTTAAATGACTCCGGAAGTCTCTTTGGGTGCCTTGTGTCTTGAAGACGATAGGAGAAGTATGTTACTTTTGATTCAGTAATGAAAGCATTTCTTGTTGCATTTGCTTTGTGTTTTTCAATTGCATTTGTGAAAGGAGATCCTATGAAGTTGACTTCTTCTTCGTTTCAAAATAATCAATCGCTTCCGGAATCATGCGCGTACCGCGGAAAAAATCTTTCGCCAAAATTAACGATAGAAAATGTGCCTGGCGAAACGAAATCGCTCGCGCTTGTTGTAGATGACCCTGATGCGCCGGTGGGCAATTGGAATCATTGGCTGGTGTGGAATATCGCGCCGAGCACGACGCATATCGACGAAGGAAAAATTCCCGCCGCCGCGACGATCGGGCGTAATGATTTCGGCAACAATCAATTTGACGGTCCAGCGCCTCCGAGCGGCACGCATCGTTATTTTTTCAAGCTTTTCGCCCTGAATAAAACGCTGGATTTGCAAACCGGCGCGTCGCGCGAGCAACTTCTCGCCGCCATGAAAGATGCAGTCATAGCCGAAGCGGAACTCATAGGAACTTTTGCGGCGAAAAGGTGATGAGTTTCATGCAAAGCGCGCAAAAGGCAAAGAACGCGAAGATTTTTTATCGAGAGTAGTTCCAATCTTGAGTGGCATAACGTTGTTGTTCGAGTGAAAAAGCAAGCGTATCTTCTTCTTTCATAAGAGCGGATTTTTTGGCGTTTTTTCCTAAAATTTTAATCAGGCGAGGGGAGAAAAGTTCCACTAGCGAGTCGAAATCCGCATTTTCTATGAGAATACTGCCTTGATGCAAGCAACCTTCGCGCGTGCGGCGTTGCGCGCCGCCGGCGATTTTTTTTCCATTGAGTATCACGTCAAATTTCACCGGTTTTTTAAAACACGAGGGTTCGTCAGCGTAAGGGGTGACCCCGCTAGTTTGCGCCAAGATAGCATCGATACCCGCATCGTTGAGCGCTGAGGCGATGTGTTCATGAATTTTTTGATAACTCGCATGAATGCCTTCATCGCAGATGGGATGCGCTTTGGGCGCTATGATGGAATATGTGAAGTCTCTTGCATGATCCACCATGCCGCCGCCCGTATAACGCCGTACAAAAGAACGTTCCTTCGGCGCAATTTTCCACGACTGAAAATATCCGATCGACACCCCATCTTCGCTCCAGCGATAAAACCGCAACATCGGTTCTTTGCACAACCGCAATAATGCCTCATCCACCGCCATATTTCGCGCCGCACCCTGCGTCCCATCAATCAATACTCTCACCATCTCTCAACTTTGCTTTACTTCTCTCTTCTCTCCAAGTTTAATTCAAGTTTAAGGGGCTCTGCCCCTTAAAATCCCCGCTAAAGGACCACTGTCCTTTAGAATCCTCCTTGTGTGCGTTTGTTGTTAGCGCGCTTCGCGCGCAACAAACGCACACATGAAGGGATTCTTAAGGGCGGTAGCCCTTAAGCAGGATTTTTAAGGACGGAGTCCTTAAATATGGAAGATAAAACATTTTTGGATCATTTGGAGGATTTGCGATGGGTGATTTTGAAGTCATGCGTCGTTTTGGCTGTTGCGATGATGTTGGCGTGTTTAAAGGCGAGGGAAATTATTGTTTTTTTGCGCGCGCCGTTGGATCGTATTTTGATCGAGAAACACATTGCGCCGGATTCGTTTCTTTTGATTTTGGGCGTTGTGGACCCATTTACGTTGATGCTTCAGATCGGATTATTTGTCGGAGTCATTGTTTCATTGCCGTTTATTTTTTATTTTCTCGCGCAATTTTTCGCTCCGGCGTTGCGGGAAAAAGAGCGCAAAATCGTTTATCCAGTTTTTTTATTCGGAGGCGCGCTTTTTTTGCTGGGCGTGGTGTTCTGTTATTATCTGGTGCTTCCGCAGGCGATTCAATTTTTTCTTGGACTCAATGATTGGTTTGGATGGAAACCCGCGTGGACGATTCAAAATTATCTCAATTTCACTCTGCAAATGCTGATCGCGTTTGGAGTCTCTTTTGAATTGCCATTGGTGCTCCTTGTTTTGATGCGATTCGGCATTCTCTCGTCTCAAAAACTCGCGCATTATCGAAAACACACGATTGTAATTCTCCTCATCTTCGCCGCATGCGTCACTCCCACCTCCGATCCCTACAATCTCGCCCTTCTCTTTTTCCCCATGTACATCCTCTTTGAAGCAAGTATTCTTATAGGAAGATTGGGGGCTCTGCCCCCATACCCCCGCTAAAGGACTACTGTCCTTTAGAATCCTTTCACGTATGCGCCCATTTTTTGCTCCGCCTTTGGCGGCAAAAAATGGGCGCATACAGGAAGGGTTTCTTAAGGGCGGTAGCCCTTAAGTGGGAGTTTGAGGGCGAAGCCCTCAATTTTTATGTTATCGGTATATATAAAGACATTGGGTTGTCAGATGAATGTGCGCGATTCGGAACAGGTGTCGAGGCAGTTGCTGGATCGCGGATATTGTTTGGTGGAGGATGAAAAGGATGCGGATGTTATTTTGATCAACACATGTAGTGTTCGCGATCAGGCGGAGCAAAAAGCCATTCAGAAAATGCGGTCGTTGGCGTATTTGAAAAAGAAAAAACCGCAAATGATCTTGGGATTTTTGGGGTGTATGGCGCAGAGCAGAGGAGAGGAGTTATTTGATCAGTTACCGGATTTGGATTTGGTGATCGGCACGCAGAAATTTCATCGCGTTGTGGATGATTTGGAGAAGAAAACTCATTCCGGCGGAAAAATTTTGGATGTGGAAGCGGAGGAAAATGCGCATTGTGAGATTCGCGATCACATTCTTGTTCCGCCGACAGCGTTTATTTCCGTGATGCAAGGATGCAATATGCATTGCGCGTTTTGCATTGTGCCGCACACGCGGGGAAAACAACGCAGTCGTCCTATCCCTGATATTCTCGCCGAAGCGCGTCTGCTTGTAGCGCAAGGCGTAAAGGAAATCACGCTATTGGGGCAAATTGTGAATCTTTATGGACGGGGGCAATTTCCGATGGAGAAAAATCGCTCGCCCTTTGCGCAATTGCTTTATGAATTGGAAAAAATCGACGGATTGGAACGGATTCGTTTTACATCGCCGCATCCGTTGGGCATGAAGCCGGATTTGATTCAAGCATTTCGCGATGTGGAAAAACTTTGCGAGCATGTGCACCTACCGGTGCAATCAGGGAGCGACGTCATTCTCAAAAAAATGAAACGCGGGCACACGGCGGATGCTTATCGAAAAATTATCGACGCGCTCCGAGCCGCTTCGTCCGAGATGGAATTTACGACGGATGTCATCGTTGGTTTTCCGGGCGAAACCGAGGAGGATTTTTTGCAGACGGAAAAATTGATTGAAGATGTTCAATTTCAAAACGCGTTTATTTTTAAATATTCCAAACGAAGCAACACACCGGCGGCGTCTCTGGAAGACCAGATTTCGCAAAGCATCAAGGAAGAGCGCAATGAAAGACTTCTGCGCGCGATCGACAAAATCGCAGAGGAAAAAAACAGCGTTTTGCTGGGGAAAACGGTGGAAATTTTGGTTGAAGGACCGAGCAAGAAAAATTCCAAACGCTACACCGGCAGAACCCGCACAAATAAAATCGCAGTTTTTCCCGCGGATGAAAAATCCAGAGGGGAATTAGTGAATCTGCGCATTGAGGAAGCCACGAATTTTACTCTTTATGGAACCACGGATTTCACGGATAAAGACGGATTTCACGGATAAAAATATCTGTGTTATTCGTTATTATCCGTGTGATCCGTGGTTACTTTTCACTCGGAAAACGTAAAATTTACCTATGAAAAAAGATGAGTTTCAGAGCAGATTTCTGTTGCATCTCTTCGTAATTGCCTTAAGAATTTAAGTTCAAACTCAAACTAAAACAAGGAGTCCAATGAGTAAGAAAAAAGCAAAAACCAAACGTAAACCAAACGCCGCTTTCATGAAGCCTGTACAGCCGGACGCTGTCTTGGCGGTCATCGTGGGGAGCAAACCTCTACCTCGTACCGAACTTACCAAGAAGCTCTGGGCGTATATCAAGAAAAACGGCCTTCAGGACAAGAAAGTGAGAACCCAAATCAATGCGGATGACGCGTTGAAAGCGGTTTTCGGTGGCAAGAAGCAAGTCTCGATGTTTGAAATGACCAAACTGGTCTCCAAACACGTCAAAGCGTAATCTTGTCGAAAGCGTTCACGGCCGATGTTCCGTTGTGGAATATCGGCCGTGTTGTTTTTTTGCGGGGAAAATTTTAGACAGAATGAACAGAATTTCTACAGAATTACTCCGTGCCCCCTTGCCCTTTTTAACCACAGAAAACACGGATTACACGGATATTTAGCTCCGACTTTGTCGGAGCAAAAAATCAGTGTAATCCGTGGTCAAATGGGTAAAAGGGGTGGAGTAATTTTTATATTTTGTTCATTCTGTCTAAAATTTTCATCATGCAGGCGCCTGCTTTTTGTATCACGTATTGGGGAAGGTGCGTTCGAACGACTGATTTCCTTTAAAGCAATACGCACACAATGTATGCATAGTGCGCATTTTGTCAAGGAGTGGAGCGCAATATTTTTTTAACCGTACATTTCGCTGATGCATTGGCGGAGTTGAGCGGCGGAATTAGATGAGAGGACATCGATGCGTTTTTGAAGACGTTGTTTACTGATGGCGCGAATTTGATCGACGGCAATTTCGGCTTTTTTTCCTGCGCAAGTGATTTGGATGCGACTGCGCCATTGCGGATGTAATTGAGTGGTGAGCGGGCAAATCACAACGGTATTCAGCGCAAAGTTCATTTCATCCATGCTGACGATAACGACGGGGCGAGTTTTTTGCATTTCGCTTCCCATAGTGGGATTCAAATCCGCTAAATAAATGGAATATCGTTTATAAGGCATCGAGACCATCGCCGGCGACTCCTTCCCATTCCTGCCATGATTCTTTTTCTGTAGCCATTTGCTCGAAGGTTTCTTTCCACGAAAGTGTTTTTTCTTTTTTTACTTTGAGGGCAATTTCAGAGGCGCGCTCTTCGATGAGCAAGGTGTTGCGAATTCTGTACTTGCGAAGCAATCTGGAGGGGAGGCGAATGCCGCGTGAGTTGCCGATTCGGATGACTTTGAGTTGAAGCGGTTTCATGTAATTACTGTAATCACATTTTTATTTTAAAGCAAGAAATCATTGGATAGTTAGTTAATAATTTGGCTGGCATCAAATTTTCTAATTTTTGGTGTAAAAAGCGTAAAAAATGGCCTCTGAAAAATAAATTAAAGAAAAAGAGCGAATACAGTTGACGGTGGTGGGAAAATATGGTGAAAAAGGGGACATTTTGGAGCAAAAAGATAGAAGGATGGTATAAAAGGCATGAATGCAACAGTTGGAGAGGTTTACACGGATACATTTGAGCACTCTTTTGACGAGAAGGGGCGGGTGGTGGTGCCGTCGGAATGGCGTTCGGAGGCGCACGAAAAAAGATTGCATGTCATGCCATCGCAAGAAGGGTGTTTGAAGGTGTATCCGGCGTCGTTTTTGAACGAGCAAAAAAATCGTCTTGCGGGCGCGTCGTTTCAGGATCCTCGTCGCAAGCAATTGGAAAATCTCGCGCGCATCATTCAATCCGCCGAGTGCGATCAGCAAGGGCGCATCATGGTGAAAAGCGAATTGCGCAAGGGGGCGACGTTGAGCAAGGAAACGATTTTAGTTGGTTGTTTGGATCATTTTGAAATTTGGGATCGCAAGCTTTGGAAGGGCAAAGCGGGCGTGGCGACTAGTTTTGAGGACGTGATGGGGCAATTAGGTGCGTGACGCGCTATGAGCCATACGCCGGTGATGTTGAAAGAGGTCATCGACGTGTTGCAACCGGAAGAAGGGAAAGTGTTTGTGGACGGCACTTTTGGTTGCGGCGGGCACACCGTCGGGCTTCTCGAAAAGGGGGCATCGGTGATCGCGCTGGATCAAGACCCCGACGCGGTGCGGCGGGGCAAAAAGATGGAGGGGGATTGGGGCGGAAGACTCAAAGTGGAGCATGGAAACTTCCGCGAGTGGGAAAGGGTGGGCGAAGTGGACGGGGCGTTGTTGGACTTAGGGGTTTCGTCAACTCAGTTGGACGAAGGGGCGCGCGGGTTTAGCGTGAGGAGGGACGGGCCGTTGGATATGCGGATGGATTCGAGCCAAGGGGTCACTGCGGCGGACGTGGTGAATGGAAAAAGCGAGAGAGAACTAGAGATGATTTTTAGAACGTACGGGGAAGAAAGGGCGAGCCGGCGGATTGCGAAAGCGATTGCGCAATCGCGCGTCCAAGCGCCGTTTGAGAGTACGTTGCAATTGGCGGCGTTGGTGGAAAGGATGGCGGGCGGCGGTTCGCGCAAAAAAGGAATTCATCCGGCGACGCGCGTGTTTCAGGCGTTGCGTATTTTTGTGAACGACGAATTGCATGCGTTGAAAGAGGCGCTGGAAGCATTGCGTTTCATGCTCAAACCCGGCGCGCGCATGGCGGTGATTAGTTTTCATTCGTTGGAAGACCGCATGGTGAAGCAATTTATCGCGCGCTGTTCTCAGAGTGAAATTCGCGCTGAAGGCATGGCGTTTGGGCACAAAAATCCGGATTATTTTTTGAAAAAATTAGGCGATTGGGCGTCGTCGCCGGAAGAAATCGCGCAAAATCCGCGCGCGAGGAGCGCGCGTTTGCGGGCGGCGGAAAGGGTGGATTATGTCGCGTAATCTCATTCGTCGTTCTAACAATTTGCAAGCGCGCAAGGCGTGGAAGCTGTTGTCCACGATTGTGGTGCTGGCGCTTTTGGGAATGGTGTTTGTGTTTTTGCAAGTGCGCAACATTCAGTTAGCCGACGAGGTGAAAAAATTAGAAACGGATTTAGCGGAAGTGAATCGTCGCAACAACGCACTGAGGTTGGAGATTGAGCATCGAATGAAGCCACGTGCGTTGCAGGAAAAAATTGCGGAGTACCGGTTGGATCTCATCAACGTGGCGGATTTGCCGAAGGTGAAAGCGCCGATGACGTCGGCGGCATCGGGATATTACGGGGCTTACGCGCAAAAAGAAGGAGGCACGCCGTGAAATGGTGGAATCTTCGCACGCGCGGTTTTGCGGTGGTGGTGTTATTTGCGATGGGATTTAGCGTGGTGTCGGCGCGTTTGATTTATTTGCAATTGATTCGCCATGAGTATTACCGTGAAGAGGCGATCAAGATGCATTATGTAGGAGTGCCGATTTCTCCGAAACGCGGAGCGATTCGCGATCGCGAAGGGCACGTGTTGGCGCAGACGGTTTCGGTGACGGATTTGCGCATTGACGGGCAATTGGCGTGGCAAGACCCAATGTTGTTTGATCGGCTGGCGGTGATTCTCGGCGTGGAAACAACCAAACTCAAAAACATTGTGCGGCCGGAAAAGCGTTATCAATTGCTCGCGGAAAATATCGAGGAAGACATTGCGTCCAAACTGCGATCGCTCAAAGCGCGGGCGTTGATTTTTAAAGAGCGCATGCAAAGGGTGTATCCCAACGGCGAAGAGGGGAGTCATGTTTTGGGTTTCGTCAACTCGACGCGTTTATGTTTTGGGCAAGAAGATCAGACAGTAGAATTTGAAGTGGGGATGGATGGCGTGGAAAAGGCCTTGGATCGCTATCTTCGAGGCGTGCCCGGAGAGCGGCGCGTGGTGCGCGACGCTTCGCGGCGGGAAATTGCGGCGTATCGACAATCGGATCGTCCGGCGCGGAATGGCATGGATGTGATTTTGACGGTGGATCAGGTGATTCAGCACATTGTGGAAACGGAAGCCGATCGTTTGATGCAAAATTTTCAACCGGACGCCGCGCATATCATTGTGATGAAGCCGTCGACGGGAGAAATTTTGGGAATGGCGAATCGACCGACGTTTGATCCGAATAATCGCGAGAGCATTGAAATTCGGAATTTGAAAAACGCGGCGATCATGAATATTTACGAGCCGGGATCGACGTTCAAGGTGGTGACATTGGCGGCGGCGCTGAACGAGGGCGTGGTGGATTTGGACACGCCAATTTATTGCGAGAATGGGAAATTTTTCTACGCCGGGAAATGGTTGAATGACACGCACGCGCACGGGATGTTGACGTTGCGCGAAGTGGTGGCGAAGTCGAGCAACATCGGTTTTGCTAAGTTGGGATTGCTTCTCGGACAGGACAAAGTTTATCAATACGTGCGGCGTTTTGGATTTGGAGAAGCGGCGCAACGTTCTCTGCGAGTTTTGCCCGGCGAAGAAGCGGGAGTTTTGCATCCTTTGAAAAAGTGGAGTTCTCTCTCCATTACGCGCGTGCCGGTGGGATATGAGATTGCGGTGACGAATTTGCAGATGGCGACGGCGTATGCGGCGATTGCGAACGGTGGAAAATTGATGGAACCGCTTTTGGTGCGCGCCGTGGTGAACGACAAAGGACGTCCGGTGAGTCAGTATCTTCCTAAAATTGTCCGGCAAGTGGTACGTCCTGAAATTGCCGCGCAGATGAGGCACGCGCTGGAAAAAGTGGTGTCCGACGAAGGCACGGCGACGTTGGCGAGCGTGCATGGATTTACGGTGGCGGGAAAAACGGGCACGGCGCAAAAATTAGTGAACGGCGCGTACGATCACGAAAATTATGTTTCATCGTTCATTGGGTTTTTACCTGCGGAAAAACCGGAATTTTTGGTTTCGATTGTGGTGGATCGTCCGCGCGGAAGAAAATATTACGGCGGTTCGGTGGCGGGTCCTTCGTTCAGCAATATTGCGACGCAAGTCGCTCAGCAACTCAATATGATCACCTCGGATGCGGTCGTTGCCATCGCGCGGAAGGGGGACGAGCTATGAGGAGTGTGTTGAATATCTTGGATGCAAATACGCTTTTGAGTTGGATTTTAAAATATAAAATCCCAAATCCCAAATCCCAAACAAATTTCAAATTTCAAATTTCAAATTTCAAATTCAAAACTTGGAGCATTTACTATTTGATGCATGACGTCGCATTGTTGAAAGTTCACAGTCAATCAGAAAAAGTCCAACAAGAAAAAAAAGAGAAACGTTTTTTTATTTTTCAATATTTCAAATATTTTTGGATTTGTTTGGGATTTGGGATTTGGGATTTGGGATTTTGGAATTCGTTTTTCTGCGTCGAGGCATGTTTACTTTCACCAAGGAGGGTGTTGTGAAGTTGGAGATGTTATTGCAAGACGTGGATGTGCGCGAATGGAGCGGCGTACGCGATGTGGACATTTCTTCGGTTGCGTATCATTCCGGCGATGTGAGAAAGGGCGGATTGTTTTGCACGTGGAAGGGAGAAAAATCCGACGGGCATCAGTACATTGCGCAAGCGATCGAACGCGGCGCGGCGGCAATTGTCGCGGAAAAAATTGAACCGTCATTTAAAGGCGCATCGATTCGCGTGGCGGCGGGGCGTCCGGCGCTGGCGTGGATTTCCGCGAATTTCTTTTCGCGTCCCGCGGAAAAATTGGATGTGATCGGCGTGACGGGAACGAATGGAAAGACATCGACGGCGATTTTGATTCGACATTTTCTGGAAAACGCGAAGCGCAAAACGGGATTGATCGGCACCATTGGTTACGATTTTGGAAAAGGCATGATGCCCGCCGAGCGCACGACGCCGGAAGGATTGGAGTTGCAGACTTATTTTGACACGATGACGCGCAACGGATGTCGGTCTGCAGTCATGGAAGTATCGTCGCACGCATTGGATCAAGGGCGCGTGGAGGGGATTTCTTATCGCGCGGCGGTGTTTACGAATTTGACGCGGGATCATTTGGATTATCACGGCACGATGGAAAATTATTTTTACGCGAAGCAGAAATTATTCACGCGGTTGTCGTCCGGTTCTGTAGCGGTGTTGAATGCGGACGACGAATGGAGCGCGCAGATTGCGGCGCATCTGCCGAACGAGGTTAGGGTAATTCGCTATGGAATTTCCTCGAAGGAAACGGCATTTTTCGCGGAAAAAATTCAATGCCGCGCGAACGGAACTCAATTTGTCCTGAAAACACCTGAAGGCGACTACCGAGTTGAAACACCGTGGCTGGGCATGTTCAGCGTATTGAACATCCTAGCCGCGGTTTCAACCGGGTTTGCGTTGGGATTGCGAGTGGAAGACATGTCGCGATGGATCACGACGCAATCGTGCGTGACGGGACGCATGGAAACCGTGCCGCACGACGGGAATTTTGCCGTGGTGGTGGATTACGCGCACACCGACGACGCGGTGCGCAAAGCTCTGCAAGCCTTGCGTCCGCTCGCGAAGAAAAAGCTCAAAGTGTTGATCGGTTGCGGGGGCAATCGTGACAAAACGAAGCGTCCTCTCATGGCGCGCGCGGCGTGCGAGTTGGCGGATGAAGTGGCTTTTACCTCGGACAATCCGCGCGACGAAGACCCGATGCAAATTTTGTACGACATGCTTGCCGGAGTGCGCGGGATGAAAAATTTTCACGTTTATCCGGAGAGAGAAGAAGCCATTCGGGAAATTTTGCGCGGCGCGCAAGAGGGCGATGTGATTTTGATCGCGGGCAAAGGGCACGAAACCACGCAGGAAATTTGCGGGCAGAAATTTCCATTTTCGGATCGCGAAGTCGCTTGGAAAATTTTACAGGAGGCGAATCATGAAGCCACTTGCGCTTGATATAGTGACGCAGTATTGCGGCGGACGGCTGATTTCCGGCAGAGGAGATTTGACGATTTCGCTCGTGGATACGGATTCGCGAAAAATTCAGCCCGGAAGTTTATTTGTGGCGCTCAGAGGAGAAACTCACGACGGACATGATTATATTCAAGCCGCGGTGCAAGCCGGCGCGGCGGCGGTGATGGTGGAAAAAGAAATTTCTGTGGAGAATGTCGCGGTGATTCGCGTGGAGGATACGTTGCGCGGATTGCAGGAATTGGCGAGAAATTATCGACGTTCGCTCAAAACGCGCGTGGTGGGTGTGACGGGAAGTAGCGGAAAAAGTAGCACCAAGGAAATGATCGCGTCGGTGTTGTCGCAAAAATTCAAAACGCATAAGACCGAAGGGAATTTGAATAATCACATTGGTGTGCCGTTGACCTTACTCGCATGCAATGAAGATCACGAGTGGGCGGTGGTGGAAATCGGAATGAATCATCCGGGCGAAATTGCGCCTTTGGCGGCGATGATTCAACCGACCATTGGTGTAGTGACCAATGTGGGTTGGACGCATATTTGGACATTTGAAAATCAAGACGCGCTCGCGCGCGAAAAAGCGGCGTTGTTGAGCGCGCTTCCATCTTCGGGCATTGCCGTGTTGAATGCGGACGATGCTCGCGTGCGCGGCATGGTGGAAATGTGCGAGGCGCGCGCGGTGTTGGCGGGCGAGGGGACGGTGGGGTCGTACGGATTTGATAGTTTGCGATTCAGCGGCGAGGAAGTTCGATTTGAATTGCACACGCGAAAAGGTTCGACGGATGTGACGCTCCAAGTTCCCGCGCCGCACATGGTGCGCAATGCTGTGCTTGCCGCCGCGGTGGGAGGAGAATTGGGACTGAGCGCGGAGCAAATTGCGCGAGGACTCGAGCAAACGAAATTGCCGCCGGGTCGATGCGCGGTGCATGCGTGGAAAAAAGGCTGGTTGGTGGATGATACTTATAACGCGAATCCGGATTCGATGATAGCCGGTTTTGAGATGTTGCAGGTTTTGATGGGCAAAGGGCGATGCGTGGCGCTCTTGGGCGCGATGGGAGAATTGGGTTCATATAGTCAGCCTTTGCACGAAATGGTCGGCGCCACGGCGGCGCAAAAAGGCGTCGGTTTGCTTTTTGCGCTCGGAGAGGATTCGAAATGGATGATTCAAGCCGCGCAGAAAAATGGACTCACGAAAAAAACAGCTCGGTGGTTTAAGAATCACGAGGAGTTGGCGGAGGCGTATGTGAAGAGCGCGAAGTCGGACGACAAAATTTTGGTGAAAGGTTCGCGCAGCCAAACCATGGAAAAAGTTTTGGATTTGATACGCGCGGAAAAAAACAATCAACGAGGAGGCGTGCTGTGCTGTTCTATTTGAGTCAATGGAGCGAATGGTTTTCGCCTCTGAATGTTTTTCAGTATGTGACGTTTCGCGCATTGGGCGCGGCGGTAACTTCCATGTTACTGACACTGGCGTTTGGTCCGACGGTGATACAGATGCTTCGCAGATTGAAATTCGGACAACCGATCCGCGACAAGGAAGAAGCGCAAAAGTTGGCGGAATTGCACGGCGGAAAAACCGGCACGCCGACGATGGGCGGTATGATGATTTTGATTACGGTGATTTTTAGCAGTCTGCTTTGGGGCAAGCCGCACAATGTGTATCTGTGGATGACTCTGATTCCCATGGCGCTGTTTGGATGTCTCGGATTGTTGGATGATTGGAAAAAAATTTCGCAGAAAAAATTCAATGGCATCACCAGTCGGCAAAAACTCGTCGGGCAAATCGTCATTGGCGTGGGCGTGGCGATGTTTTTCTTTCTTCATCCGTTGACCATGGATCACTCCATGCAATTGCAAGCGCCGTTTTTGAAAGAACCGCTTGTCGCCAACATGGGATGGTTTGCTTTGTTTTTTATGTTGCTGGTGATTGTGGGGTCTTCCAACGCGGTTAATTTAACCGATGGGTTGGATGGTTTGGCGGCTGGATGCGTGCTCACGGTTTCCAGCGTCTATGCGATTTTTGCTTATCTGACCGGCAACGCAAAAACAGCCAGTTATCTTTTGTTGCCCTTTATTCCTGGCGCGGCGGAATTGACTGTTTTTTGCGCGGCGCTGGCGGGTGCGGCATTGGGATTTTTGTGGTTCAACTGTCATCCGGCGCGCGTGTTCATGGGCGATACCGGTTCGTTGGCGATTGGCGGTGCGCTCGGCGTAGTAGCGATTGCGGTGAAACAAGAATTACTACTCGCACTGGTGGGAGGGGTTTTTGTGATGGAGGCGATGTCGGTGATTTTGCAAATCGCATCGTTCAAGCTGACTGGAAAAAGAATTTTTGCGATGTCGCCGCTTCATCATCATTTTGAATTGCGAGGATGGAGCGAGACGACGGTGGTCGTGCGATTTTGGATTATCAGCATTGTGTTCGCGTTGCTTGGGTTGGCGACGCTGAAGTTGAGATGAATCATGAAATGCAAAGGAATGAAAGTTGCGGTGTTGGGACTCGGCGCGAGCGGACGAGCCGCGGCGGAGCTTTTGATCGAGAAAGGAGCCAATGTGTTTGTTCGCGATGATGAATTGAGCGAGCGGCTGGAATCGGTCGCGAAAACATTGCGCGCGCGCGGAGCGATTGTGGAGCTTGGAGAGCGGACGCACGCGGTGTGTCGTTTTGATTTAGGGATTTTGAGTCCGGGAATTTCGGAAGACGTGCCGCTGGTGAAGCAATTGCGCGCGGCGCAAACGCCGATTATCGGCGAGCTCGAATTGGCGAGCCGTTTTTGCGAATGCCCGATTATTGCCATCACGGGTACCAACGGCAAAAGCACGACCACCGAATTGATCGCGGCGATTTTGACCGCCGGAGGAAAGAAAACGATTGCGTGCGGCAATTTGGGGCAAGCTTTCAGCAGTGTGGCGGCGAAAAGCGCAGGCATGGACGCGATGACGGTGGAAGCCAGTTCGTTTCAATTGGAAACGATTGCGCAATTTCGCCCGAAAATTGCGGTGTATTTGAATTTCACGCCGGATCACTTGGATCGGTATCGCTCGCTCGAAGAATATCGCGCGGCGAAGGATAAAATTTTCTTGAATCAGACAAAAGAGGATTACGCGGTGATTAATTCTGCGGGGAATTATCCAAAATTGAGCGCGAAACAAATCACCTTCAATGCGCTCGGTTTTCCTGCGGATTATACTTTTGAAAAAGGTTGGTTGACGCACAAAGGAAAAAATATTCTGCGGCAGGATCAGACGCATTTGCGCGGTCCGCACAATGCGGAGAATCAACTTGCGGCGTTGGCGGTGGGAGATATTTGCGAAATTCCGCGTCCACACATCATCGAAGCGCTGTGCGCGTATCGCGCGTTGCCGCATCGCTGCGAAGTCGTGCGCGTGCTCAACGGTGTGACCTATATCAACGATTCAAAAGCGACCAATATCGATGCGATGAAAAAAGCGTTGCGCGGCGAAGAGCGTCCGGTGGTGTTGATCGCCGGCGGAAAAGATAAGGGATTTGATTTTTCGGGAATACGCGAACTGGTGAAACAAAAAGTGCACCATGCGATTTTGATCGGCGAAGTGCAGGAAAAACTTTTTTCGGCATGGTCGGGCGCAGTGAAGTGCCATCGCGCCGCCAGCTTGGAAGAAGCGGTGCAGATGAGCCGGAAATTGGCGCGATCGGGCGACGCGGTACTGCTCTCGCCGGGATGTTCCAGCTACGACATGTTCGAGAATTTCGAGGAAAGAGGGGAAGTATTCAGACAAGAAACACAAAAACTATAGGAGTAAATTATGAACGACGAACTACTCGATTATAGTCCTGAGAAGGACATCGATATGGACAGAGAAATGAAAAAAGCAACACCGGCGAGAGGCGGCAGTAAACTCTCCACAATTTTATTAATTGTGTTGGGCGTGCATTTGCTGGTGATTATCGGCGTGGGCGGATTCCATTTGTTGCGAGGTAACAAAGACACTGCTAAGACGCCTGAAGTTGCCGCGCAAGCGACCGATCCGGCATTGGTAGCTACGGATTCTTTGAATCAACCCTTGGTTGAAACGGAACATCCGGCGGTGACAGAAGAAATATTGCCGACGTCGGAAACGGTGAAAACAAGCACGCCTTCAGCGACCGATCCGGTGTGGGCAGTGGAAAAAACACCGGCGACTGTGATATCCAAATCGTTTGAAGTCGCCAAAGCGCCGGAGAAACCCGCGTTGATTTCAGCGATTAAGGAAATTTCCGCCGAATCTGTGAAGAAAGCTTTACCGGTGACTGCGCCACAAATTTACACAGTGGCGAAAGGCGATACGTTGACCAAAATCGCGCGCAAACTCGGCGTCTCCGTCGCGGACTTGCGCAAAGAAAACAAATTGTCTTCGGACCTTTTGAAGATCGGACAGAAACTCGACGTGCCGGGCGCGAAAAGCACGGCTGTAGTTTCTGCGCCTTCCGCGAAAACAGAAACGGCGACCGGATTCCGGACATACACCGTGGCAAAAGGCGACACGCTAAGTAAAATCGCGCGGTTATTTAATACGACGCCCGCGAAACTGGTTCAATTGAACGGCATGGAGAATCCAAACAAATTGCGCGTGGGCATGGAATTAAAAGTGCCGACCGCAGGGACGCAACAAAACGCTTCGATGCAAAGCGCGCCGAAACCGTTTCGCGCGCCGGTGAGCAACACGGATTTGGCGATGTTGCGTAACGAAGAAAATATGTAAGGAGTATGAATGTTTCGCAATAGCGCCTGCATTTTAATTGTCGCGGTGTTCAGTCTTGTCGCGCTGGGCTTGGTCATGCTTTTGAGCGTGAGCGCCTTCGCGCCGGACAATCGCGGCGACGCGATGTTTTTTATCGTGCGTCAATCCGCGTGGCTAGGGCTTGGCGTGATTGCCGGAATTCTCGTGACGCAGTTGGATTATCAACTGTGGGTGAAATACGCGCAATGGTTTTTGATCCTTGCGGCGGTTTTGATGATCGCATGTTTCATTCCGGGAATCGGCACGGCGGTGAAGGGCGCGCACCGTTGGTTGAATTTGGGATTTGCCAAAGTTCAGCCGTCGGAATTCGCCAAACTTGCCGTGGTGGCGTTCATGGCGTTTTGGCTCGGCAAACATCAACGCAAGATTGCGGAATTTAAACAAGGATTCGCGGTACCGATTGGCGTCGTTCTCGGTATCGCGGGTATCCTTGTGTTTCAACCCGATCTTGGCACGGCGGCACTGATTTTATTGGTGGCGTTTTTGCTGATGTTCATCGCGGGCGTGCGATTGCGTTACATTCTTCCGATTCCGGTTTTGGGTTTCTTAGGAATTATCGGAATTGCTTTGGCGATGCCGGAGCGCCGCGGGCGATTGCTGGCATTTATCAATCCGGAAAATTATCGTTCGGACGAAGGTTATCAAGTGTGGCAAGCGCTTGTGGCGTTCGGTTCGGGAGGCACGAACGGATTGGGTTTGGGCAATAGCGTGCAGAAAATGTTTTATCTGCCCGAAGCGCACACGGATTTTATTTTTCCAATCATCGGCGAAGAACTCGGGCTGATGGTAACGCTTGGCGTGGTGTTGTGCTTTTTAATGGTGGCGTTGACGGGCGGATATATTTCGTATCACGCGCCGGATGCGATGGGCGTGTTGCTGGGATTTGGCGCGACCGCGCTGATTTGCATCCAAGCCGGCATGAACATCGCGGTAGTGACCGCGATGGTTCCCGCGAAAGGCATCGGATTGCCATTTATTAGTTACGGCGGATCGAATCTGGTGGTGTGTTTGGCGTGCATCGGCATTTTGCTCAACATTCATCGTCAGGCGCATTACGAACTCGAACCTCAAGTTTTACGAACAAGAAAATGATCGAACTTATGGCGAATATTTGCATTGCATGCGGAGGCACAGGTGGACATCTTTTTCCTGGATTGTCCATCGCAGAGGAACTCCAGCGTCGCGGCCATACGGTTCGGTTATATCTTTCGAATAAACCTATCGACGCGGAAGTGATGAAGCATTATCCGCAATTCGAAACTTCGCGTCTGCCGGCGATGGGTTGGACCGGCGTGAATTGGAAAATGTTTTCATTTGCGTGGAATTTTTGGCGCGCGTATCAGCAATGCCTCGAAGAATGGGAAACCTTCGCGCCGCGCGCGGTGATCGGTATGGGAGGATTTTTAAGTGCGCCGCCGCTGATGGCGGCGATGAAAAAAGGCATTCCCGCGTACATGCACGAATCTAATTCCATTCCCGGAAAAGTGACGCGCTGGCTCGCGTCTCATCTTACAAAAATTTTTCTCGGATTTCACGAATGCTCGAAATATTTTTCGCGCGCGATTACGCGTTTCACTGGCACGCCGGTGCGCGCTTCGTTAAAAAAAATGGATCGTTGGGAATCGGCGAAATTTTTCGGACTCGATGCGGGATTGAAAGTTCTCACGATTGTGGGCGGAAGCCAGGGCGCGCATGGATTGAATCAACTCATGCTCGATTCCGCGCAGTATTTGCTCGACGAATGGCCGCGATGGCAAGTGATTCATCTAACTGGCGCCGCAGACGCGGAGCGCGCGCAAAAAGTCTACAGTGTTCTTGGCGTTAAAGCCAAGGTGTTTCCATTTTGCGCGGAAATGGAAAAAGTGTATTCGCTGACGGATTTGATCGTCGCGCGCGCGGGCGCGGCATCACTGTGCGAGATCAGTTATTTTGGGTTGCCTTCAGTGCTCGTGCCGTTTCCCGCCGCCGCCGAAGACCATCAAACATGCAACGCGGAAATTTTTGCGCGTGCGGGCGCGGCTCAGATTTTTAAAGAAAAAGCGACCTTGCCTCAGGAATTCGCGCGCGGATTGCGCACGCTGATTCGAGACGACATTGCGCGCGGAAAAATGGCGGAAGCCGCCAAGGCGCTTTTTCATTCCGACGCCGCGCAGGAAATTGTCGAGGAGGTGGAACATGCGTTTGCTTGATTCCAATGAAGTGAAGGAAGTTTTGAAAAAGAAATCCTGCCGTTGTCATTTAATCGGTGTCGCGGGTTCGGGGATGAGTGGATTGGCGAAGCTTTTATTGGAGCAAGGTTACGCGGTGAGCGGCTCGGATTTAAAACGCAACGAGCTTGTCGATGCGCTTGTGAAGCAAGGAATGATTTTTTTTGAAGAACATCACGCAAAAAACGCGGAGAAAATCGATTTATTGATTTTTTCTTCCGCTGTGACGGAAAAAAATCCGGAGCGCGCTTTTTGCTCGAAACATAATATTCCTCAGGCGCGGCGCGCGGACGCTGTGGCGGCGTTGTGTTTCGAGAAAAAACTTTTGGCGGTGTCCGGCACACACGGCAAATCCACCAGCACGGCGATGTTGGCGCATGTCCTCGACCGCATGGGCAGAAAACCCTCTTATTATATAGGAGCGGAAGCGCCCGTGTTGGGTTCGAATGCGCTATGGTCGCCAAAAGGAGAAGAAATGATTTTGGAAGCCGATGAGAGCGACGGCACGATTTCCGCGTTTACGCCGGAAATGGCGCTTATTCTCAATATCGAAGCCGAGCATCTGGATTATTTTAAAAGCATCGACGATGTGTTGAAGGTGTTCGGCGAGTTGGCGGATCGCACGCGCGCGCATGTGGTGTATTGCAAAGACGATTTTTATGCGAATCAGCTTTTGGAAAAAAAACCAAAGGCGGTGAGCTACGGATTCAGCGCCGAAGCAACGTATCAAATCAAAAACGTGACGTTGAAAGAGCGAGGCTCGGTGTTTTCAATCGCCAAAGGCGGAAAGTCGCTGGCAAAAATCGAATTGCAAATTCCCGGGCGGCATAACGTCAGTAATGCGGCGGGAGTTTTTGCGATGGGCGATCTTTTGGGATTGAGCGCCAAAGAAATGGAAAAAGCGTTTGCGTCGTTTCGCGGCGTGAAACGACGGTTTGATGTTTTATTTGAAAATGCGGATTACATGATTGTGAACGATTATGCGCATCATCCCGCGGAAATTCGCGCGACGCTGGCGGCGGCAAAACGAGTGAAGCGATCGCGCGTGTTGGCGGCGTTTCAACCGCATCGTTATTCGCGCACGTTTCATTTGCGCAAAGATTTTTCCGAGGCGTTCGGCGACGCGGATCGCGTGTGGATCACAGAAATTTATGCGGCGAGCGAACAGCCGATTGCGAATATTTCGGGAAAAGATTTGGCGGACGATCTTTTGAAAAAAGGACAGGAAGCCGTTTTTTGCAAAGATTTAAAGCGTTTGAAAGCGGACGTTGCAATGGAGCTCAAGCACAACGACCTTTTATTGGTGATGGGCGCGGGCGACGTAGAAGTAATCGCGCACCAGATCGCGCAAACATTGAAGCATTATCAAGAGATCGTCGCGATTGCGGGCGCGGAAAGCGTGGTACGACTTTTTGAACCGATGAAAAAGCATACGTCGATGCGTGTGGGCGGTCCCGCAGAAGTTTGGTTTGAGCCGAAAGACGAAAAAACTTTGAGCGCCGTGCTGAAATATTGCAAAAAACAAAATATTCCGTTCATCGTGATCGGGCGCGGCACAAATTTGATTGTTAAGGAAAGCGGTATTTGCGGGGTATGCGCGCATCTCGGCGGATTGGAATTTTGCAAAGTAAGAATTCAGGAAGGAAAAATTTTTGCGGGCGCCGGCGCGAAATTGAAACAAGTCGTTGTCGAAGCTCGAAAAGCGCGCATTGGTGGATTTGAATTTTTGGAAGGTATTCCGGGTACGGTAGGCGGAGCGTTGCGCATGAACGCAGGCGCGATGGAATCGTGGATGTTTGAGACGGTGGAATCGGTGCGGGTGATGGATTTTTCGGGCAAAATCCGCGAAATACCGGCGAACAAAATAGAAATCTCTTATCGCAACGTCGCTCTTTTTGAGAATCATATCGCGTTAGGCGCGGTGCTTAAGGGTGTGAAGAAGAGCGCAGAAGAAATCGCGCAAACCATGAAGGCATTCAGCCGGAAGCGTTGGAAAAACCAGCCTGCGGTGTCGAGCGCCGGTTGTATTTTTAGAAATCCAAAAAAAATTCCCGCTGGAAAATTGATCGACGAATTGGGATTGAAAAATACTACGCGTGGCGGAGCGAAAATTTCGGATGTGCATGGAAATTTTATCGTCAACGAGGGCGATGCGACGGCGGATGATGTTTTGGAATTGATGCGATTGGCGCAAGAAACAGCCAAGCGGGAGCGCGGCATTGAACTCACGCCGGAGGTTTTAATTTTGGGAGAGTAAAAAGAGATGAAAAAAGGAAAATTAAATATTGTGTTGCTCAAAGGCGGAATCAGCGCGGAACGCGAAGTTTCGCTGAAAACGGGCGCGGCGGTGGCGGAAGCGTTGCGCGGATTGGGTCATGAAGTAAAAGAAATCGACGTGCAGTCTACGCAATTGGATTTGCCGGAGAATATCGACTTTGTGTTTGTTGCGTTGCACGGGACATTTGGGGAAGACGGCGAAGTGCAAAAAATTCTCATTGCCAAAAAACTTCGATTCAATGGTTGCGGCGTGGAAGGTTGTCGTCGTTCGTGGGATAAGATGGAATCCAAAAAACTTTTCAAAGCGGCAGGAGTACCGACGCCGGAAGGCGGCGTTTGGACGGAAGATATGAAGCGTGAATTTCCTTATATTCTGAAACCGCAGGCGCAAGGCTCAAGCGTGGGCGTTTATCGCGTGTTTAATGAAAATGATTTGGAGGAAACTAAAAAAGGGATTCGTCAACTCAGCATGCCGATGATGATCGAGAAAATGATTATCGGGCGCGAACTTACTGTGGGTATTTTGGGCGACGAGGCGTTGCCGGTGATTGAGATTCGCCCGAAGGAAGGATTTTATGATTACGCTAATAAGTATACCGCCGGTCGGACGGAGTATTTATGTCCTGCTCCGATTTCTGAAGAATTGGAGAAAAAAATTCGCGCCGTTGCGCTAAAGGCGCATCGCGCGCTCGGGTGCGAAGTGTATTCGCGCGTGGATGTGATATTGGACGAAAAGGAAAACGCTTTTGTGCTGGAGGTGAACACGATTCCGGGAATGACGGCGTTGAGTTTGTTGCCGAAGGCGGCACGGGTGAGGGGATTGGAATTCCCGCAACTTTGCCAACGCATTATTGAACTCTCATGGGAACTCAAGCGATGAAACGATTACGCAGAAATAAATATCACCGCAACATGCTTTCGGTGGACATGCCGTCGAAACGCTCGATGACGCAATGGAAAAGAATTCTTTGGATTGCGTCGGCGGGGCTCGTGGTGAGTTTGGCACTCGGATATGGGGCGCATGTGGCGTTGAAGAGTTTGGTGTCGCAAGCGTTTTATCAGAACGCGGATTTTCTTTTATTAAATATCGATGTGCAAGTGAACGGCACGATTCCGCAGAGTCAAATTCTCAAATGGGCAGGCGTGGAGAAGGGGCAAAATTTGATCGCGATTGATTTGAAAAAAGTAAGCGAAAATTTACTCAAAGTGCCGTACATCGCGCGCGTGAATGTGGAACGATGTTTGCCTGATACGCTTAAAATCAGCGTGGACGAACGTCAGCCGATTGCGCTCTTGGAGCCGAAGTCGCGGCAAGGCTACGCGTTGGCGCAGAGCGTCTATTATATAGATGTCAACGGCATGGTGATGAAACCCAAGGCGGGCGAGCGGTTGAAACATTTGCCGTCGATCACCGGCGTGGATCCGGATTCGGTGATTGAAGGCTCCAAAATTCAGGACGTGGAAGTGTTAAGCGCGCTGAATTTTATTCGACTCTCGGAAATTTCACCGGCGCGCATGGATTTGGACCTCACGCAAATTGACGTGGAAATTAAAGGTTATTTGCGAGTGCGCACGAACCATCAAGGAGTGATTCGTTTCCGACTTGACTGCCTTGATCAGCAATTGCAGAGGCTCAAAGTAATTTTTGATTATGCAAAAAATAACGGAACGCTTGTGCGAACAGTGGACTTGTCGCCCTCGCGCAATGTGCCGGTGACGTTTTTTTAAAAAGGAGAATGAAGTATGTTTATCAAGAGAAATGATTGCGATATTTTAGTCGCGTTGGAAGTTGGCACATCCAAAGTGATCGCCGCTGTGGCGGAATTGCGAACGGATGGCACGATGACGCTCTTGGGCGTGGGTGAAGTGCCGTCGAGTGGAATCCGCAAGGGAGAGATTGTGGATTTTCAAGACGCGCAGACATGTATTCATCAAGCGTTACACAATGCGGAGAAGGAAACCGACGCGGAGATTCGCGAAGTATATTTGACGTTGACGGGTTCGCATATTACGTCGCGCACCGATATGGTGCGCTTGACGATTACCGACGAAGAAAAATTGGTGGCGCACGAGCACGTGAGCGAGCTTAATCACTTGGCGCAGAGTTTGGTGATTCCGAGAGATTATGTGATCGTGCATTCGTTGCTCCAGCGTTATTGCCTCGATGAAAATGTTGTCAGCCGCGAGCCGATTGGGTTGAGTTCCAGTTCGCTCGAAGGGCATTATCATTTGATTTATGGTTTGCAAACGCGCTTGCAGACGACGGTGCGTTGCGTGCACGAGCAAGGCGTGGAAATTTGCGGTTACGCGCTTTCATCGTACGCGATGGCGCAAGCGATTCTTTCGCCTGCCGCGAAACAAAACGGTTCGGTGGCGATCGACATGGGCGCAGGCATTACCGATTACATCGTGTACGTGGACGGCGCGGTCGTGCACACCGGCTCGGTTGCTGTGGGCGGCGATCATCTCACGCAGGACCTTGCGATGGGACTTCGTTTGCCGGATCAAAAAGCCGAGCAACTCAAGCGTCAGTACGGAGATCTTTATATGGACGGACATCATCGCGACGAAAAAATCGTTCTCGAACGCGACATGACGTTTGAAGAACGCAGTCTTTACCGCGATTCGATGGTAAAGATTTTGCACGTGCGGCAAAAAGAATTGTTGTCGCTGATTCAACAAGACCTCGCGGCGCGCGGATTGTGGCCGCATTTATTGGGAGGCGTGTATATTACCGGCGGCGCGTCGCAGATGAGAGGAGTGGAACGCATGGCGCGGGAAATTTTTCCAGCCGACGTCAAATTTGCGCACGAACACACGTTCGACGGCGATCAGACTTACAGCAAAAGACCCGATCTTTCCACCGTGCTCGGACTTTTGCGTTACGCTCAACGCAAGGAAATGGCAAAAGCCAAACCGCGCGGTTGGCGGCGAATCCAACAATCGGTGGTCAATATTTTAACCGCGATGCGCTTGCTCTAACCGGAGAAAAACTATGATTGAATTTAAACGTAACGGACCTTTCGACACCCACTCGTCTTCCGATGTAGTGATGGATGTGAAAATCATCGGCGTCGGCGGCGCCGGCATCAATGTGGTGGATCAAATGATTTTGGATCAGTTGAGCATCGGCAATATGTTGTGCATCGACACGGATCGAAAATCGATTACGGCGACCGTGGTGGAACAAAAAATTTTAGTGGGAGAAAATCAACTTTTGGGATTGGGCACCGGCGGCGACGCGCAACTTGCCAAAAATCTTTTGGAGGAAAAAGAAACGGAGTTTCTTTCCGCGGTGGGCGACGCCAAAGCGGTGATTCTCGTTGCGGGATTAGGAGGCGGCACGGGAAGCGGGCTCACTGAAGCGATGGTGGATTGCCTGCGCAACACGGGCGTAACCATTTTTGTGTTGGGCATTTCGCCGTTGGCGTGCGAGGGGCCGCGGCGCCGCGAGCAAGCGCAAAAGATGATTCGCGCGTTGAGAAAAAAGGCCGACGCACTTTTTTTGTTTGCCAACGATCGCATTCTTGGAATTCCAGAGATGCAGGAGGATGCCCGCGGCGGTTTTCACGCGATGAACGGATTGGTCGGCGCGGCGTGCAAGGCGATGTCGTATCTTTTGGGTCATCGCAGTTTGGTGCAGTTGAATGCGTCGGATTTTCGCGCGTTGGTGGGAGAGTGCGATGTGTTGAGCGACGAAATGGAAAATTGTTGGGTGGGATTGGGCATTGCCGGCGGTGAAACGCGCACGCGCGAAGTAGCGGAGCAAGCGCTTAATAGTCCGATGTTGGCTGACGGTACTGCATGGTTGGCGGGCGATCGCATTTTGGCGTGCGTGGAAGGCGGCGATGATTTTTCCGTGAGCGAATTTCAGGAAGTATTGCAATATCTCAAAAAAGATTTGCCGTCGAATTTGGAAGTTACTGCAGGCGCGGCGGTGAATCCGGATTTAACCGGAGCGCTGTCATTGACGTTGTTCGTGGCGCGCTCCGGCGAAGCGTCCGTGGTGACAGAGGAGTTGTCTCCTGTTGCGCGCGAGAAGCTCGCCGAGGAAGAAAACGTTGTGAGTTCTTCTTCCTCGGAACAGCAACCGGAGCTGATTGCGTCGTCGGTGGATTCCGCGCAAGACACGGTCGTTAAACGGAGCAAACGATCGAGCAAAGCACAGAAATATTTTGCCGAACAAGGGGAATTGCCGCTGGAGACCGATGATTTTCGCGGACGATTTGAAAAATCCGCGCCAACGATTTTCAACGGACAAAATCTCGATCAACCAACCTTTCTGAGATTGGGGATTAAAATTCGAGTTTAAATGAATCATGAGAAATATCTTTTATATTCACAGAAATGTGGATTGGGAATTTTCATTTTAAAATCCGAAATCCGAAGCACGACATTCGAAACAAATTTAAAATTCAAAATACAAAAATCATGGTTACGGAATTTTTTTGTTCTGCATGACGCAAGAGTGTTGTATGCTCGGTTTTAAATTTTTGATATTCGAATTTGTTTCGGATTTCGTGCTTCGAATTTCGGATTTTTTAAAAGATGGATTGAGTATGAATTTTAAAGCGACGAGAAGTTTCATATTTGTTTTCTGTTGTTGCATGTGCGTGAGCGCGCAGACGGCGGAGAAAATATCCATCAAGCTGGGGATTGATCGGTTGCGCGAGGCGGAGTTTGCGGATTTGATTGGAAAGCGCGTGGGGTTGGTGGCGAATCCGGCGTCGGTGGATTCGCGAGGGAAATCGACGGTGGAAATCTTGCAAAACGCAAAAGGCGTGCGGCTGATGGCGCTCTTCGGTCCCGAGCACGGCGTTGGGGGCAAAGTGGAGGCGGGGCGTTCAGTGGGGAGTTATTACGACAAGCGTTTTGGCATTCATGCGTATTCTCTTTACGGCAAAACACGCAAGCCTACGCCGGAAATGCTCAAGGACATCGATATTCTTGTTTACGATTTGCAAGACATCGGATGCCGTTCTTACACCTACATCAGTACGTTGGGGATGGTGATGGAAGCCGCGATGGAAAACGGAAAACAAGTTATCGTATTAGACAGGCCAAATCCTCTCGGCGGCATGCGCGTGGAAGGTTCGCGGCTCGATCCGAAATTCCGCAGTTTTGTCGGCCAGTACGATATTCCGTACGTATACGGACTCACTCCGGGCGAGCTTGCGCATTGGATCAATGTGAAGTATCTCTCGCGTCCGTGTAATTTAAAAGTGATCGAAATGACCGAATGGAATCGATCGACGACATGGGACCGCACCGGTTTGCAATGGATGCCCACGTCGCCGAATATTCCGAGTTTTGAATCCGCGCTGGGATATGCCGCAACGGGAATTTTGGGCGAAATCGGCGTCACCAACGGCGTGAAGGAAAAATTGCCATTCCAAATTATCACGAGCGAAAATCTCGATGCTTCGTGGTTCGCGCAAAAAATGAACAGCTACGATTTGAAAGGCATTCAATTTGATTCCTATCATTTTTATCCGAGCAACGGGAAATATCGGTCGTGCAAATTCAGCGGCGTGCGATTAAAAATCGATCCACAAGCCGAGGGCAATCTTACGGCGGTTGCGATTTATGCGTTTCCGTTGCTGAAAAAAGCGTTTCCCAAGAGGAATTATTTTCAGAATAAAAATTGCATGATGATGTTTGATAAACTTTACGGATCGGATGCCTTGCGCAGGGCGTTCAAAGACGGCACGGCGGCGACGCAAATTGTGGCGTCGTGGAACGACGGCGTCGCTCGCTGGAAAGAAGAGCGCAAACCGTTTTTATTGTATCAATGATAGTTCTGTTTGAACGCGATTGAAAAGTTCCGTCCAATCGCCACGTTTTTGTTGACGAAAAATACGCAAGGAAGGGTACCACGGAGAATCTGTTCGATCAATCAGCCATCGCCAATCAGGAGGAATCGCCGTAAGAAGCCAAACGGGTTTGCCGAGCGTACCGGCAAGGTGCGCGACGGCGGTATCCACGCAAATGATCAAATCCAAGCGTTGAATCACGCGCGCGGTGTCATAAAAATCGCGGCAATCTTGCACGGCGTCGAAAATTCCCGACGGCAACGTTCCCTGAAAATCTTTTTGCAAACTATAGAGGCGAACTTTAGGAATATTTTGCAAATTCTGAAAATATTCCAGTTTACACGAGCGCGCAGAGTCGTCGGAATGACGTTGACTTCCCGACCATGCGATGCCGATTTTGAAGGCATCGCCTTTCTCCTCCGGCAAAACACTCAATGTGATGTCTTTGAAATGATTCACCACGGGCGGAATAGTTTCGAGTTGTGTTTTAAAAACTCTCGGCAAAGAAAAAATAGGTAATTGCAAATCGAAAGGCGGTTTTTGCTCTCCTCGCGCAATAAGGCTATCCACGCCGGGATGACCTTCCAGCCAACGTTTCAATTCCGGTTGACATTGCACAATCACTGTGCCGCCTTTTTCTTTCACCTTCGGAAAAAATCGCGCCAGTTGAATCACATCGCCGAATCCTTGCTCGGCAAAAATGAGAAGCGATTTGCCTTCGAAGGACGTGCCGTCCCAGAGCGGCTGAGTGAATTTTTCCAAAAGAAGCGAATGGCTTAAAAATCTCCATTCGAATTCCATCCAACCTTGCTCAAAATTTCCAAGTTGCAACCATGTGACGGCGCGATTGAGATGAGCATCGGAATATTCCGACTTAATTTCGAGCGCTCGATGATAAAATTCCAACGCTTCGCGGTAACGTCCCATGCAACGAAACGTCACGCCGAGATTATTCCACGCGTCCGGATACGGCGAATGCAATTCCACGGCGCGGCGCAAATGTTTCTCGGCTTCGTCCAGTTGGTTCAACATCAAATGCGCCGTGCCGACGCGAAATTCCAATTCCGCATTGGGCGCTTCGCCTAAATCCGCTTTGCGGAACCATTCGAGCGCTTCCGCCGGTTTATTTTGGTTCAGAAGCGCTCGACCCAGAAAATCCGCCGCGTTGCGATGTTCGGGATTCAAAGCCAATGCCATGCGCGCAATGGTTTCTCCCTCGTTCCACAATTTTCCGTAACAAAGCACCAAACTCAAATTGGCGAGCAAATCCACATTCTCCGGTTGCAAATCCACCGCTTTTTTCGCGTAACCGACCGCTTCCTCGATGCGCCCTAATTTTGCCAACACGAACGAATAATAATTGAGCGCTGGAATATCGTCGGAAAATTGCGCCAAATACTCGCGCAACAACGGTTCCGCTTCCCCCAACTGCCCCGCCTGCAAAAATTCCGCCGCTTTCTGCAGATACTCACTTGTCATTATCGCCATGTTATTTCACTTTTTAAGTTCAAAAACAAACCATTCCGTATCAAATTTTCGGGCTTTCTGCATTCTATAAATGATTTTTCTTTTTTTCATTTGTTTTAAAAGCCAGTCCATATTTCCAAAAGACGCAAAAGTTAAGAAAAGCTTGCCATCATCAAATAAATAAAACCCGTACTCTGCCAGTAACCGATCATATAATACCATCATTCCTTTGTTAGATATTCCTTTCCATGCGCGACTACAAATAGGGAGATTGGCAAAAATAAAATTGAATTGTCCTTTTACATTTTTAAACAAATCGCTCTGTCGCAGGATTATTTTACCATTAGGGCAATTTTTATCGATATTGATTTGAGCGTTATGTAATGCATGACGATCAATATCAACCGCGGTCACCGATTTTGCGCCATATAAAATAGCATAAATAGCGAGAATACCAGAGCCTGTACCCATATCTAAGATGCGAGAGCCTGCAACATCGGGGATATTTTTGATCAAAAAACTTGAGGAATACGTTAGTTTGGGACTTGGCGAAAAAACATCCCTGCGCACAAATAATTTGATTCCTTTGACAGAGATATTTTCATCTTGCCGTATTGCATTCTGTGCAACCCACCACTCATCATAACTCTGTTGTGACATGCTCATTTCATGCTGTAATATCTCTTGAAAACTTGCAATGCTGATTCGCATGAAATCCGATTGGAATGCCATCAGTGAGACGTTTTCGGCTGTGAACGATCACTACGACTCCGTTTTTCCGATGCTTTGCGAACGATTGAGACAAATCCAACCTCAAAAACTTCTGGATTACGGTTGCGGTGACGGGTTATTTGCGCATTTCTGTTCTCAATTACCTATTCAAGAAATCGTTATTTTTGACAATGCTCCCCATATGATCTCTTTGGCGAAAGAAAAATGTTCTGAGCATCCTCATATTCGCGTCGAGGAAAAAACGCAACATTTGCCCAGCGAGAATTTTGATGCAGTGACTTTTAATGCTGTTTGGATGTGTCTTTCCAATCACGACGATTGCGTTCAAACACTCAAAGAAGTTCATCGTCTGCTAAAAATTAACGGTTATTTTTTTGCCGCCGTCACGCATCCTTGCTTTAGAAATTTTGATTACGCCGCTTGCCGCACGGATTTTGCGATCAAAGATTACTCTCAAGATGGGTTGCCTTTCAAAACTCAACTTTCCCGCAACGGAAAAAGTATTCAATTCACCGATTATCATTGGACGATGGGGGCGATGAGCCGCCAGCTTAAGGAATCGGGTTTTGTGATCGAGGAAATTGTCGAAATTCCCGAAAAAGACGCGCACGACGAATTCAAGCCCGGCATTCCTTGGATGATTATATTTGCAAAAAAAGTGTAGAGTTGAGTTATATTTTAACCAAGCTTTCGATGCTTACATTTTCCCATTTTTTCAAATTCAACAAATGCTCCAAAATCGCCGCCGCGCCAATGGCGTCAAAAAGCGCATCGTGCGGCAATAAACCCGGACACAAATCGCAGACTCGATTCATTAAATCCAATCGCGCGAGCACGTCTTCCAATTTATAGGATTTTAATTTCGGATACGCTTTCCGCACGAGTTTGAGCGTATCGATCCATACTCCAAAGGAATGCATCGGCGCGGCTTTTCGAATAAATTTTTTCTCCGTTCCCACGCTGTGCGCGGCGAGCGGCTTATCCAGCCACCATTTTTTTAATTCCGGCCACAATTCTTCCAGTCGAGGCGCTTTTTGAATTTGTTTTTTGAACTCCGCGTATCGCCCCGGCGCGTACGGACTGAAAGGTCGTTCCCCCACGCGCAAAAACTTTGAAAATTTTCGCCGTATGTTGATTTTTCCTCGCTCCAACACCACCATGCCGATCTGCCACGGCTCGTTGGCGTAACCTTTCACCGTTCCGGTGCACTCAAAATCCACCGCCACAATTTCCGCATCCCGCGCTCGAAGCATTTCGATCATGAATTTTTTTTAGACAGAATTCACAAAATTTACAGAATTATCGCTTTGCCTGCCCTCTTGCCCTGTGTCTCTCGCAAAGGCGCAAAGACGCAAAGAAAAGAAGAAAAAAAATAAAAGATGTTTTGTTCCGATCAATCGGAACAAAACTCGGCGCTCTGAGAAATATAATTTTGAAAATATATTTTCAAAATTATATTTCTCGAAGCACCGGCATTTTGCGAAGCAAAATGCATTTTTAAGTATCAAGTTTTGAAAAGACAAAGTTTGAGTGCGAATCATAGAGACGAAGCCGTTTCTTTTTCTTTGCGTTTTTGCGAGCTTGGCGCGAGGCAAAGGGTAAAAAGGGCGCGGAGCTAAAATTTTTACCGCGCCAAATTTCTTCTGATTTGCTCTTTTTTAACCTTACCGTGGATGATTTTAAAAGCTTTGGCATGCGCATAATATTCTTGAGTCCAACACCCCAGCACCATTCTCGATTTTTCCGCAATTTTTCCCAACACCTGCCACGCCTCCATGCCTTGCGATGCAAAAAATTTTTCTGCCTCCTCAGGTATTTCCGGCAACGCCCGCTGTAATTGTTTTTTTCTCCAACCCACGCGCTTCACAAAATCCACCAATGCATCTCTTGAATCACGTTCCAATTCCGCGGCGCCTGTCAGCAAAAACGGTTGCCGGCATTTGACGGCCGCCATCATGCGCCATTCTCCTTGATTCAATTCGGCATTCCACATCCCGTTGGGACTGATTTCCTGCATCAAATCATGCAGATAACTATGAAGAAATTCCGTCGTGACTAATAAATGCTCGCGCCCGCCGACTCTTTCTTTCCAATCTCTTTTGCTTTCCTCTGCGAATCGCCCGCCTAACCCCACTAAATTTTCATGATGAATCGTGAATTCGATCGCATGACCGGCGCGTCCATTTTCTCCCGGATTAGGGTTGGCTCCTTCTTTCATCAATTCAATCTGCCCGCGCCATACCCCCGCGCGTCGCAATGCCTCTTCATATCTCCAACCGATTTCCCTCCAAAGATCGCTTTTGACTTTTTCGGTGTGCCTCTCAATAGCAGACTTTTCCTGAGCAGACGCAACCTTCCCCACGACCAGCGACACCTCCACCGGATTTCTCTTCACTCTCGATAAAAAACTCTCAGCGATCATGATGGCGTTCTGTGTTATGATTTGAACCTTTTTTTTCTGCCTTACCATTAAGTTTGAATACCCTACCGTTGTTTTGTTTTATTCTTACAAGTATGTCTAAATGTGGAGGAGAAAGATAACTTTGGCGTGCTTGTATAAAACTTAATCCATCAGGAATGACAGGTATCGGAGATTTTGCCACGTGTTCTGGAGACAGTTTTTCTCCGTTCACCCATCCTGCGGAAAGATATTCTTTCGCTACTTTCGCCGAAGCAATGCTTAACGCTTGGTTCAAGTCCATTTTTCTATCGACAGAACCTTCAAAGCTCTCCTTAAAAATCTCCATATATTCATAGAATCGCTTTGGAACTCGATAGCTCTGATGTTGAATCGTTTCGGAGAAAGCTAAAATACGATTGCCCCAAACTTGAAGCCAATCCTTGGATATTTGTTCTGTAATTCCCGTTTCACATCTCTCTAACTCAGCCCGAATATTTTCTATCGAAAAATAACCCTTGCGTATGGGTGGATATATGGGGAATAGTGGACGAGGAAGATACAAAGTTCTTTGAGATCCCGGTTCTTCTTGTTTCTGCGCCCATATCAAAACAGATTCTAAAAACAGATGCGCATTTCTACTTTTTTTGTCATGGGATGCGATGATAACAATATTGTAAATGTCATTAATAAATTCTTTCAATGACACCTCCTTGTGCTCATCTCCGATAATCGCTTTTGTAATTTTGGGAATAATGTGATGACCGCTATATTCAGATGGCATTTTCCCGTTTTTTAATTTCTCCACTCCTTCTTCTCCAACAGCTAAATAAGCCAATGCTCTCGTGTTCACATTGTGCGCCATGCCTCGGCAAATATATTCTCTCAATGCTTTATATTGGATATGAACATGATGATATTCTTCGCCTTGCCGATCCAATAAGACAGCTTTAACTTTTTGCAAAACTATTCCACTGACTTCGGGGGTTTTGCGCATTTGGCGAATCATTTCCGGTGTTGCCAAATCTGCCAGCCATTGCAGATAATCATCCATCATTTGGGCTACGCCTAATACGGTTTGTTCTGCCAGTACCTTCTCGATGGAATGCAAGTCGCCTTTTTTCGCATCCAATTCATCTTGAATCTTCCCAAAATTGCGTCGTTGTTCCCTCCGATTATGTCGTCCATTGATTATTTTGCGAGCCTGATCCGCCTCTATTTTTTTTTGAGATAATTTTGTAATTTGATCCATAACCGAATCGATCTCATCAATGTATTGCTTAAAATTGATCATGTAATTCTACTTTCGTAAAAACTTATTTCCTTTTACAATGAGTCGTTCAGATTGTTTCGTTAAGGGACTTTTTTGAGATTCTTTTGAAATGAAAGAAGTGCTTCCAGATGAATTAGATGAGCTTCTGAATGAGGCTTTTGAGGGCGGCGCTCAAGGGCGTGCGGGTGCTTCCTCAGGGGCAGTGGAATTGGCAATCGAGGCGCTGGCGGAAAAATTTCAGATTTCTCTGCCTTTGGATTACGCTTCATTTTTACGTAAGTGCAACGGTATCAATTGGGAAGATGTTCTTTTGGCGCACATCTTAGACCCCGCTTCTGACGATCCTGAGCTCCATACCTTCTCTAAGCACGACCTTATCTCATTAAACGAACATTATCGCCGCATCGGCTTGCCCAAACACTATCTTATCTTCGGCTTCGATGATTTTGGCATTTATGTCCACAATCCCCAGCGCGACACCTATCATTTATTGGAAACAACCGATTTTTCATTCCTGCGCACCTACGAAACTTTCATCGAACTCCTCGATGAACTCATCGAAGGCCCCGTGTGAATTCCCTCGTGCAATTCCATGCCGTCCGTGTTATCCGTGGATAACAATGCCGCAAACGCTACATCTTGCCTTGCCTGAAGGAGAAAATTACGGGTGGGGTCTGTGCGGAAAATACCTAAAAAAAGAATTGGCAAAGCTCGCGCAAGTGAGTCATCTCGCCGAAGGACAAAAGGGCAGGGTGGACGGCACGCTTTTTTATGCTCTGGAGGGCAATAATCTCAAACCGTGGACGCAGGCGCGCGGCGAAAAAAATATCGGCTACGTTTTTTTCGAAAACGAACTTGTGGCGGAATCCAAACAACACGCGCAGGCAAGCGATCTGATTTTCGGCGGTTCCTCATGGTGTTGCGAACGCCTCAAAGAAGCCGGCATCGCGCATTGCGATGTGCTCATTCAAGGCGTGGACGGCGAATTGTTTTATCCCGAAAAAAATCGCGCGCCCAAAGATAAATTCGTGATTTTTTCCGGAGGAAAGTTCGAATTTCGCAAAGGGCAGGATTTGGTTTTGAAAGCCTTTTCGATTCTGCAAAGAAAATATCCGGAGATGGAATTGCTCACCGTCTGGGAAAATCAATGGGAATATTCGCTCCGCACCATGCAGGCGTCGCCACTGATTCAATTCGAATTAAAAGGGCAAACTTGGAAAGATCAGCTTGAATATATTTGCCGTATTAACAGCGTGGACGTCTCTCGCGTCAAAATTTTGCCGCTGACACCGCAATCGCAAATGCGCGACATCATCGCCGGTACGCATCTGGGAGTTTTTCCAAATCGTTGCGAGGGTGGCACCAATCTGGTATTGATGGAATATATGGCGTGCGGCAAACCGTCGGTGATTTCCTATACCAGCGGACACAAAGATATTGCCAATGAAAAAAATGCGCTTTTGCTCAAAAATTTAAAACCGATCGAAATTTGCGATTCGCAAGGCAAGCAGATGATTCGTTGGGAGGAAATCACACTGGAAGAACTCATCGCCGCCATCGAATACGCTTATCATCATCGCGACGAAACGGCTCAATTAGGACAACAAGCCGCCGAGGATATGAAACAATGGACATGGGAAATCATGGCAAAAAGAATACTGACTTTTTGTTAGCTAAAAAAAGAAACATTCCTTAGATTCTGGATATGCTTTCGAGTTTGAATTCGGCAACGGTGGTGGGCGTGCAAGCTTTGATGGTGGAGGTCGAGGTCTATGTGGGCGGTGGATATAAAGAGGGCGCGCAAGCGGTAGTCGTCGGTTTGCCGGATGCGGCGGTGAAGGAATCGCGCGACCGGGTCAAAGCGGCGGTGACGACGAGCGGGTTTGCGTATCCCAGTGAACGTGTGACAGTGAATTTAGCTCCGGCGGACGTGAAAAAAGAGGGGCCGCTTTTTGATTTGCCGATGGCGGTGGGACTGCTCATCGCTTCCGATCAAGCGGCGTGCGCACGCGTGAAAGAATTTATGATGGTGGGGGAATTGGCGCTCAAAGGCGCGGTGCGCGGCGTGCGCGGGGTGCTTCCAATGGCGCTTTTGGCGCGGCAAAAAAAGAAAAAAATTATCGTTCCCAAGGAAAACGCGAACGAAGCGGCGATTGTCGAAGGCTTGGAAGTTTATGCAGTGGAGAATTTGCGCGAGGTGATTGAATTTTTGGAAAATCGCAAAGAAATTTCTCCATTTAAAGGCGAAGATTATCACAACGGCAATTTTCATGTGGATGAAAACGAATTGGATTTTGCGGACGTCAAAGGACAGGAAAATGTAAAGCGCGCGCTGGAGATTGCAGTTGCGGGAGGACACAATTTATTGATGGTCGGGCCGCCAGGCGCTGGGAAAAGCATGTTGGCGAAGCGATTGCCCTCGATCATGCCGCCGATGACGCTAGAGGAAGCGCTCGAAACCACAAAAATTCACAGCGTAGTAGGTATGTTGCCCGCAGGCGAAGCGCTCGTGCGCGAACGTCCCTTTCGCTCGCCGCATCACACGATTTCAGATATCGGATTGATTGGGGGATCGATGAATTTGACGCCCGGCGAAGTGAGCTTGGCTCATCACGGCGTTTTATTTTTGGACGAATTGCCGGAATTCAAACGCTCCGCGTTGGAAGTTTTGCGTCAGCCTCTCGAAGACGGCAAAGTCACCATTTCGCGCGCGTCGGGAACATTAACTTTTCCCGCGAGGTTTATGTTGGTCGCGGCGATGAATCCGACTCCCACAGGCGAAGCCGGCGACGCGCAACGCGGAAAAGTCAGCATGGCGGCGGTGCAACGATATTTGAATAAAATTTCCGGGCCGCTTTTGGATCGCATCGATATTCACTTGGAAGTTTCCGCGCTCAAGCACGAAGAATTATTGCACGGAAAAACTTCGGAAACATCGGCGGTGGTGCGTCAGCGGGTAATCTTGGCGCGCGAACGGCAATTACAACGATTCCACGGAAAAAAAATCTGGTGCAACGCGCAAATGAGCGCGAAGGATATTAAAAAATTTACAGTCCTGAACGAAACGAGTCAGGAACTCATCAAGCACGCGATGAGCACACTCAATCTCAGCGCGCGCGCGTATGACCGGATTTTAAAAGTGTCGCGCACAATCGCGGATTTAGCAGAGTCAGAAGACATCACAGAAGATCACGTCAGCGAAGCTGTGCAATATCGCACTTTGGATAGGCAGTTGTGGGCATGAAACAATGGCGAGTGAGACATGGAAGGACGGAGGGGGCGTTGGAGGCGAAATGCATTGTGGATGCGTTGTTGGAGGCGAGGGGAGTATTTTCAGAGGAAGAGCGCGAAAATTTTTTAAATCCTCGACTACAAAATCTGGCTGACCCATTGCGTTTGCCGGATATCAGAGAAGCTGTGGAACGCGTGGAACGCGCGATCGCGCATGGTGAAGAAATTCTTATTTACAGCGATTACGACGTGGATGGCATGACCAGCGGCGCGTTGATGTTCCGTTTTTTAAAAACACTCGGCGCGCGCGTGGATGTTTTTTTGCCGGAGCGCATTTCCGAAGGTTACGGCTTAACTTTGGAAGGTTTGTCGCGCGCGTTGCAAAGTCGAAATCCAAAACTGCTCATCGCTTTGGATTGCGGAACAACGAGCGTGAAAGAAATTCAGCATCTCAATGAGCACGGAATAGAAGTGATCGTGATCGATCATCATGAATTACCGCAACAATTGCCCGCGGCGATCGCGCTCGTGAATCCGCATCGTTCCTCGGAAGACGATCATGCGCTCGCGACGGTGGGACTGGTGTTTAAATTTTGTCACGCGCTTTTGAAATTGCGCGACGCGGCGGAGTTATTCGATTTGAAAAAACATTTGGACATCGTGGCGCTGGGAACCGTCGCGGACTTGGCGCCGTTGCAAAATGACAACCGCATTTTTGTTCAGCAAGGTCTCAAACACATGGCAAAAACTCAGCACGTGGGCTTGCGCGAACTCATTCGCCGCGCAGGCGTGAAAGGCACTCTGACTTCGACAACGTGCGGTTTTATTCTAGGTCCCCGGCTCAATGCGAGCGGTCGCATGGCGCAGGGACGCGCCGGTTGGGAATTACTGGCGACCGATGATGGCGAACTCGCTCGTCAAATTGCCGAGGATTTGGAATCACTCAATCGCAAACGCCAAAAAGTCGAGCAAGACGTCATGAATGAAACGGAAGCGTGGATGGAAAAAAATTTTGACGCAGAACGCGATCGCGGAATTGTTGTCGCATCGCGCGATTGGCATCAGGGGGTCGTGGGCATTGTGGCGTCGCGTCTCATGCGACGGTATCATCGCCCGACGATTGTGATTGCGGTGGATGAAAAAGGACAGTGCAAAGGGAGTTGCCGTAGCGTGGAAGATTGTTCGCTTATGGATGTTTTGCGCGGGTGCGGCGAAGATTTGGAGGCTTTCGGCGGACACGCAATGGCGGCGGGTATTGAAATTAACGAAGATAAAATCGAAAGCTTCCGCGAACATTTCAACGCATGGTTGCGCGAAAATGTTTCGGAAGAATGTTTTCATCCGAAACTACATATCGATTTTGAATTGCGCGGTCATGAACTCAATGGGAAACTCGCCTCGGAGTTGGATAAAATGGAGCCGTTCGGACGCGGCAACCCTGAGCCGGTTTTTATGGTGCGCGAAGCGGAATTCACTTCTCCTCTCAAAATTTTTAACCAACGTCACCTCAAATTCCGCGCGCGCGCCGAAGGCAACGAATTCGACGTCGTCGCTTTCAACATGGCGAAACAAGTGCCGCCCTCGCGCAACCCCACTCTCGCCGGTCATTGGGAAATCGACGATTATTCCGGTTTTCCATGTTTTCGGCTGGTGGATTGGATGATTTAGAGGACTTTACAAAGACTTAAATAAGTCTTTATTGAGACTTGATTTTTAACAGAGTTGTGTTATGGTGTAGATATGACGACTTACGCGCCAACAGAGGTTCGAAAGAATCTTTCCTCTTTTTTAAAACGCTCTATGAAGGGAGAAGATATTGGAATTGTTTATGCTGGAAAAATTATTGCTTTGCGTCCGATACAAGTGATTTCTCAAGATTACGCTTTTCAAGAATATGGCATGACTTCCAAAGAAATGGGAACATTTGTTAAAAAGCTTGATTGGAAGCTCAAAAGAGAACATAAAAAAGGAAAGCTTAAAAAATACACTGGAAACTTTGAAGCCGACCTTAGAGATTAAATTATCAGAACAATTCCGCAAAATTGTACGAAAATATCCCAAGCCTGTTCGTTATAAAATTGGAAAAATAATCGATCATATTCCTGACGGTATTGGCAAGCATCACTTACATTCGGGCGTGGATATTCGATGTTTGCATCAAGGTTTTTTTGAGTGTCGTGTAGGGCTTGACTTGCGTTTGATTTTTCGAATCAAAAATCAACAATTGATTTTTGTGTACGCAGGGCATCATGATCAAATAAAAGCTTTTTTGAAAAGTTTATAATTTTTTTGTTTTTCACATGATGCGTTCTCTTGAAAAAATGATAGCCAAATTAAGTTATGCTTCCCCGGAAGCGTTGTTGAGGCATTATCCTCGAAGACACGAGGATCGGGCGCGATGGGTGGACCCGTTTGCGGTGGCTGTTGGGGAATACGTGACGGTGTTAGGAAAAATCACGAAGCACAAATTCGCGCGATGGCGAGGACGAGGGTGTTGTTTGGAAGTGTGGATTCAACCGGAGGGAAAATTTGATACACTTAAATTGGTTTGGTTTGGGATTCCGTATTTGAAAACGCACATGACAGAGGGGAAGCGATTGATTGTGTATGGAAAAATCACGGAAGGAAAAAAAGAACGGCAGATTCAGCATCCTGAGTTTGAATTTATCAAAGAAGATGAAGATGCGTTGATTCATTTGAATCGGATCACGCCGATTTATCCGCTTACGGAGGGAGTTTCGCAAAGAGTTTTGCGCCGCGAGATTTTTTCATTGCTCCAAGAGGAAGAAATTCAAATTCCGGAAACGTACGCCTTGCCCAAAGGATTCATGAATTATTCGGAATCGGCGCGCAAAATTCATTTTCCCGAAAATTGGGCGGAATTGGAGTCGGCGCGGAAAAGTTTGGTGTTTGACGAACTTTTTCGAATGCAGTTGGTGTTGACGTTGCGAAAATATTTGGTGAAGCGCGTCGTGAAAGAACGCGGAGAGAAAAAATGTGAGTTGGTGGAAAAATTTCAAAAAAGTTTTCCGTTCGAAATGACTGGTGCGCAGAAGAAAGTGTGCGCGGAAATCGACGGCGATTTGGAGAAAAAACATCCGATGAATCGATTGCTTCAAGGCGACGTAGGATCGGGGAAAACCATGGTGGCGGTATGCGCGCTTTTGCGGACGTTGGAGCGCGGAATGAACGGCGCCTTGCTGGCGCCGACGGAAATTTTGGCGGAGCAACATTTTTTGAATTTAAAACGCTGGCTCGAACCGCTCGAAGTGCAGGTGGAATTGTGGACGCGGACGCGCAAGCCTTCGCTGAGTGATTCCTTATTCGGAAAAAACGGAAAAATTTTCATCGGCACACATGCGTTGATTCAAGAAAAAACGGCGTTGCCGAATTTAGGATTGGGTGTGATTGACGAACAGCACAAGTTCGGCGTTTTGCAACGCGCGGCGTTTTTGCAAAAAGGCGAGCATCCGGATTTGCTGGTAATGACCGCGACGCCGATTCCGCGCACGTTGTGTTTGACGCTCTATGGCGATTTGGATGTTTCAACATTGGACGAAATGCCGCCGGGGAGAGGGAAAATGCGCACATTTTTGCGCGGCGAAGAAAAATTGCCGCAGATTTGGGATTTTGTGAAAAAAGAAATTTCTGCTGGGCGTCAAGCGTACGTGGTCTATCCGCTCATCGAAGATTCGGAAAAAGTGAATTGGAAAGCCGTGGAAAACGAAGCCAAAAAATTACGCGAATTTTTTGGCGAGCATCATCTGGGCGTCTTGCATGGGAAAATGGACGCGGAGGAAAAAGAAAAAATCATGCGGGAATTTCGCGAAAAAAAATTCAGCGTGTTGGTGGCGACGACCGTCATCGAAGTCGGCGTGGATATTCCGAATGCGACAGTAATGGTGATTGAAAATGCGGAGCGCTTCGGGCTGGCGCAGTTGCATCAGTTGCGCGGTCGCGTAGGGCGCGGCAAGCATGAGTCCTATTGTATTTTGGTGGGCAAAGCCACGAGCGCGGAAAGTTGGCGGCGGCTCAAAATTATGGAAGAAACCGAAGATGGTTTTCGTTTGGCGGAGGAAGATTTGAAAATTCGAGGACCGGGCGATGTGATCGGCACGGAGCAAAGCGGATTACCGCCTTTGCGGATGGCGGATTTGAGCAAAGATTGGAATTTGCTCTTAAAGGCGCGCGATTACGCGCAGGAATTTTTGAAAAACGATCCAAATTTGAAAAAGTATTCGGAATTAAGGCAAGAATTAAAGAGCGCTTTTTCGATTGGATTAGCGCCGACCGTGAATTAGACTTTGGAAGCCATGAAAAAAACAGCCGCAATTTTTAGTTTAATCATCCTCTTGGGTTTGATTTTGTTTTTTTTGACTCCGACGTTGAAGGAGCCGGCTTTGGAAAAAATGGACATGGAGGAAATTCAACCGGAGACTGTGGCGACGTTGAATCCATTACTGACGTTCGCTCTGCAGGGAAGTGAATCGCAAGGATTAGAATCGTGGAACAAGGCGAGTGTCGGTTTATACGCGCGCGTGAAGGATTCTTTTGTGAAAATTCGCTCTAAGGATGCGCCGGAGCGCATGAGGGGACTCGGCGTGTTGATACAAGAGGGGCTTGTGTTGACCACGGCAAAAAATCTCGATAAAACGAAAGACATCGAGGTGGTTCACGCCGATGGGATGGCATCGCCGGCAAGCTTTGTGTCTAATCATGCGGAAGCGGGCGTTGCCATTTTGAGATCGGAAAATGCAACTCTAGCCAGAGCGGCGGAAATTGGCGAAGGGATGCAAGGAGGAGAATTTATTTTGTTGGCGCAATGGGATGCGGCCTTGGACGACGTAAAAATGAATCCGTCGTTTGTGTCGGCGCGGCCGGCGGATAAATCGCTGGTGTTTTATCATCCCGGCGAAGAAGACGAAGTTTTTCTATTCAACGCGCAGGGAAAATTGATCGGCGCGCGCGGAAAAATTGAATCCAACGGACGCAAAGATTATCTCACTCTCGCCGGAGGGAAACTTTCTCAGTGGGTCAAAGCGGCGATGCCTCCGCATCCGGAGGCTTTGCCTGCGCCTTGAGATTGCGCGATAAAAACCATCAAAAGACTCCACGCCGCCGTCGCGCATAGAAAAAGACAAAACTGCAATGCAGCGGGCATCGCATAAATAAAAATCACAATAGGAAACCAATAAAGCCATGCGGTGATTAAGAGCGGCAAAACACGCGCTTTGTAGAATGACGGCGTATAGCGTCGAAACGTGGAGATGAGATTGAAGCGTTCTTCTCTCCACGTAAAAAGCAATACATAGGATGGAATTCCGGCGAGCGGACACCAAATGAATTGATCAAAAAGAACTTTAGATGCCAAAGTTGAAAAATTAAGATTGTAACCAAAAATAACTCCTTGAGCTCGGAAAAGAATATCGTTTCCAATACCTTCAATGATAAACAAAAAAATGATAAAAGAAAAATTTCTCCACCAAGCCGCATCGACTTTTTTCGCAAATTTTCCCGTGAAAAATTTTGCGATTTCCGGCAAAAAAGCGCCGGCGATCACCGTGCTCCACGCGGAGAAAAAGAATCCGCCCTCGGTTTTCCAACGCGCGGCGTGCGCGCACCACGATTGAAATATCGGCGAATGATAATAAGCAAAAACAATAAAACCCGCGCAAATTTGAATCAATAAAAACGGCAATCCATAATGCTTGAGCGCTTCAACCGCCGGTCGTAAAAGTTGTTTCAAATTCATTACGAAAGCGCTTGTTTGAGAGCTTGCCAAGCGAGGGTGGCGCATTTGACGCGCTGAGGGAATTTGCGAATGCTTTTCAAAAGTTTCAGTTCGCCGAAAGTTTTGGGCAATTCCTTGGGCTCATTCGCATCGATGAGCATGTGTTGAAAACTTTGAAGCATGTCGAGAGCTTCTTCTTTTGTTTTACCTTTAATTTTGAGCGTCATCATCGAAGCGGAAGCTTGGCTGATCGCGCATCCTTGGCCGGTGAAACGAATGTCCTGCACCACGTCTTGATCATTGAGCAGAAGATGCACGTCAATTTCATCGCCGCATGCGGGATTGTCGCCGTGCGCGTGCGCGGTGGCATTCGCAAGCTCGCCGTAATTGCGAGGCTTCTTCGAATGATCGAGAATGATTTCCTGATAAAGATCGTCAAGTTCCACAAAAGTATTTCCTCATTTTACGCAAGACATCGACTAAATAATCGATTTCTTTTTTCGTATTATAAAAATAAAAACTGGCGCGTGCGGTTGCGGGAATTTTCAGTTTACGCATGAGCGGCTGATTGCAATGATGCCCTCCGCGCAGAGCCACGCCGTATTGATCGGTGAAAGTCACAATGTCGTGCGCGTGAACGTCGGGAAATTGAAAACTCACAAGTCCCGCGCGATTTTTTTTAGGGCCGATGATATGAATCCCTGGAATCTTCAGCATTTTCTTTAATGCGTAATCAGCGAGATGGTGATCGTAGCGCTCAATATTTTTTCTTCCGATTTTATCAAGATAATCCATCGCGGCGTGCAGTCCGACGGCGCCCGCGATATCCGGCGTGCCGGCTTCGAAACGATGCGGTGCAGGTTTATACTCGCTGTGGTCGAGTTGAACGGAAGCAATCATTTCGCCGCCGCCCTGATAAGGCGGCATGTTTTCTAAAATTTCTTTTTTGCCGTAAAGAACGCCGATGCCGGTAGGCGCGCACATTTTGTGTCCGGAAAAAGCAAGAAAATCGCACCCGATTTTTTGAACGTCGATCAATGTGTGACCTGCGCTCTGTGCGGCGTCAACCAAGGTAACAACGCCGTATTTTTTTGCCAACGCGCACATTTCTTCCACGGGATTGATCGCGCCGAGCGTGTTGGAAATATGCGTGAACGACAAAAGTTTCACACCGGATTGAAGTAGTTGCGAAAAATGACTCAAATCCAATAAGCCGGTTTCAATATCCACGGGAATAAATTTTAATTTTGCGCCGACGCGTGCCGCCAAAATCTGCCACGGCACAAGATTGCTGTGATGCTCCATCTCGGTGAGCAAAATCGTGTCGCCGCTTTTGATATTCGCGTAACCCCACGTTGCCGCGACCAGATTGATACTCTCGGTTGTTCCGCGAGTGAAAATAATTTCTTCTGTATTTTTGGCATGGATAAATTGCGCCGCGCGTTTTCTAGCATTTTCAAACGCTTCCGTCGCCTGACTGCTCAACGTATGCAGACCTCGATGCACATTGCTGTTGATGGTTTTATAATATTTCACCAGCGACTGAATGACCTCGACCGGCTTCTGTGTCGTCGCCGCATTGTCAAAATACACAAGCTCATGCCCATTGATTTTTTGATGAAGCACCGGAAAATCTTTTCGCAGAGCATGGAGAGATTTTTTTGCGGTCATGGCTTTGGTTGAAACTTTTCCCTTCATACGGGCAAGCTCGAACACGTTAAAACATGGGATCAATCATAATATCCCGCACGGTTTTCCCGGCGGGAATCATGGGGAGCACGTGTTCGGTATACGGTACGATGACGTCGAGCACGTACGCGGTTTTTGCCGTGAGCATGCGCTGAATCGCCGGTTTCAAATCCTTCGGCTCGCTCACGCGCTCGCACGGAATTTCAAATCCCTTGCAAATCGTCGGATAATCCGGATAAATCGCTTGGCGATCTTTTGGTTTGCCGAGATAGGTGTGTCCGCGATTACTTGCAAAGAAGCGATCTTCCCATTGCATCACCATTCCGAGATATTGATTATTCAGAATAATCACTTTTACGGGGATTTTTTCCACGGCGATCGTTCCCAATTCTTGAACATTCATCAAAAAACTGCCGTCGCCGTCAATATCCACGACTTGTTGATCCGGCATGGCGACTTTGGCGCCGACCGCCGTCGGTAATCCGAATCCCATTGCGCCCAATCCCGCCGAAGTGAGCAACGTGCGCGGCTGGTCGAACTTACAAAACTGCGCCGTCCACATTTGATGTTGTCCCACGCCCGTGGCAACGATGCATTTTCCTTTGTTAATTTCATTGAATGTTTCAATGACTTGTTGCGGCAAGATTTTTCCCTGTTGGCGGCGATAAGTGAGAGGATATTGTTTTTTCCATTTTTCAATCTGCGCGTGCCATTCCGCAAACGCATGAATATTCGGTTTTTTGCCCGCCAACATCTGATTCAGTCGTTTAAGCGCGTGATGAATGTCGCTCAAAATGGGGAATTGCACTTTTTTATTTTTATTTAATTCTGATTCGTCCACGTCGATATGCACAATCGTCGCGCGCTTCGCGAATTCATTTACATCGCCGGTCACGCGATCATCGAAACGCGCGCCCATCGTAATCAAAAGATCGCAACGATCGACCGCGTGATTCGCATACCACGTTCCGTGCATGCCAAGCCATTTGAGCGAGAGACTATGATTTTCCGGAAAACATCCGATACCCATCAGCGTCGTCGTCACGGGGATATTCGTTGCCAACGCAAATTTTTTCAATTCCTCCGAGGCGTCCGCAGAAATAATTCCTCCGCCCACGTATAGTACCGGACGTTCGGATTTTTGAATGAGTTCGATTACTTTTGCCAATTCCTCATCGCTCGCGTAAGACACTTCGTTGCATGGTCGGACTTGAATTTTTTCCGGCCAAACCGGTTTGCAGATTCCCATCTGCACATTTTTCGGAATATCAATCAACACCGGACCTTTTCGGCCGCGCGACGCAATATAAAACGCCTCTTTCACGATGTACGGCAAATCTTTCGCGTCCAGCACAAGATAACTATGCTTCACAATCGGCATCGTCATTCCGAGAATCGCCGTTTCTTGAAAAGAATTTTTTCCGATCATCGAAGTCGGCACTTGTCCGGTGATCGCCACCACCGGAATCGAATCCATATAAGCGTCCGCTATTCCCGTGAGCAAATTCGTTGCGCCCGGTCCGGAAGTCGCCATGCACACGCCTACTTTTCCGGAAGCGCGCGCATAACCGCCCGCCATAAACGCGCCGCCTTGTTCGTGACGCGGCAAAACCGTGCGCAACTTTTTCGATCGCGTCAACGCCTGATGCAACAACATCGATGACCCGCCCGGATATGCGAAAATTGTCTCCACGCCTTCGCGCTCCAACGCCGCAACCAAAATGTCGCTTCCCGACATCATTTCATCGTTCGTTTTGATCTTCGCGCCTTTCGCATGTTCTTTATTGGTTTTCATAATCTATCTCGAGAGGGAAATATTATACGAATTTTATTCCATAGACAACCCGCGATTTTTGATAGCCATATACACCCATCAAAATCACATCGAACCTCAGAAAATCAAAATGCCACAAGCAACAAAAAGGTTCTCAATTACATGGCAAAAAATTTGAAATCAAAATCAAAGGACAAAAATATATTGATGAATTAGACGATGAATAATCATGATGGAGCTTTGGCGATAAAAATAACTCTGAAGCATAAAAAGAGAACATGAATATTTGCGCGCTTAGCTCAGTGGTAGAGCATCTCGTTTACACTCGTATATCAACAACTTACGCTTAAATTCTCGCTCATCATCTTTCGTGCTCACCCATGCTTTTTTAATCTGAATTTCAGCGCTTTAAATCCGCGAAAATCCCAAAATCGTGATCTCACGTGCTCACCCATATCCTCATTTTATCAGGGGGCAAAAGCTAAGTAGCTAAAATTTGACATATTGCACACAATGATTACATTGTAATTAAGTGCAATAAAGGAATTTTATGGCTCATTGGGTAACCATTAACGGCAATCACGTTCTAATCGATGATGACAGAAGCAGTCTGAGCGATCCGAGCTACAGCGACGACGATGACGATCTTGATGATGAAATCGACGCTCTCATGACAAAAGAAGAGATGGACGCAATGTTTCGTGAATCTGCCGAAGCCATGAATCGCGGCATCAGCGTAGATGAGTTTCGCGCGGAAAAATTGGGAATTGATCCTGATATTCTTGATTTTATTGAGGGCGTTGAACCTGATCTTAAGAAAATGTCTTCAGAAAATATCAAAAAATATCTTTATGATTGGTTTTTTAAATTATTTAAAAACATTGATACTCAATCTTCCTTTACCATCGCGCAACTTGCTAATGCGTTTGTTCAAAAAATTATTACTTTGAAAGATAAAAAGCTAAATTCACTGATGCCCGGTTTTGCGCTTTTGAAAGCTGCCACTGTTGGCGGAAAACTAGATATATCCATCAATAGTCTCGATATAAGCGGGGAACAGATAGCCGAATCTGAATATGTTCAGAATTATTTAAAAAATCACCCTCACACGGACGCTATTGTATTAAAAGGAATAGACCTCGGCATTTATTTCCCAAATTATCCTGAGAGACTTTTTCTAGGGCATATACGCATTCATCCCGATGGTGTTTTGTATCGTAAAAATGGAAATTTTTATTTTAAAGGCGATATCGTGGGCTTGGACGATGTTTATGATTTCAATCTTACGAATGCAGAAGGGGAAGTTTTTAGAAATGAGTCAGATCAAAATTGGACTGAGATCGGGAATGAATTGAATAAAAAGTTTCATTTTAAAAAATTTAAAATCAAATTTAAAGGGAAGAAACATATCAATGAGCTTAAAAATATGAAATGAATAAATGATCAGCAAACTTTTAGTGGTTGATAAATTTCCCGACCATAGTTGCGCGAAGATGCAAAATTAAATAAGCCCAAGCAAATATTAAAATTCCATAGGGTGGAATTTTTTGCGCTAGAAAAATGGCTCCTGCTCGCAATTCCATTAAAAATGCGCTTAAAAAAATAATTGTCCACATGATGCTTCGCCAAGGTCGCTTTCGATCCCATGTAAATAATGATAAATTGCCTTTGTATTTTCTAAGACAAAGCCAAAATATAAAAATCAAAAAGGGTAAAATAACTAAGTTAAGACAAATAGCTCCAAGCAAAACATGTCTCCATGGAAAGTGTTTTGATGCATCAATAAGTTGACATGAATCTTTGTGACAAAAAGATTGGTGAAGTTTAATTTCAGGTTCCATCCATCTCCGATCTAATTCCCAAAAAGTCCAAATATCAAAAAATGGATAAATTATCCAAAGAATAAAAGCTACGATGATCAACGTACGACTGTTTTTGGGTGTGCGAAGAAATCTATTCATACTTTTCTTTATGTATTGTTATACTACAAACTGAGGGAAAGATTAACCATCGTAATCATGTTTATTCGAGATTGAAATGCGCAAGGTGGGTCACTCGTACGGACTTTTTGGCCTCACATTTGCGACAAGTGTGCGATTTTATGGAGCGAAAAGCATTTCAAGTTATTGTGCTTTTACCATCAACTATTTCCAAAAAAATTCCGCAATCAATCTTTGGTGCAGGGGTGGTTGTTTTTTTGTGAAAAATCAGCATAATGCGATTGCAAAGTGAGGGGGACTGCACCAAAATACTGCACCAAAGCATTTTTGGCGATTTTGTAAGTTATTGCATGATGAACATTTGCGCGCTTAGCTCAGTGGTAGAGCATCTCGTTTACACGGAGAAAAGACCTTTTTTGACTCACATTAACTCATTCAACTTTCTTTAACTCAAACCTCAAAATCAGCGCCTTTCGACGAAATTTCAATTCACATTTCTTTACTCAATTTCACTCATTTTACAGGGGGAGGGCCACACAAGTGGCACCACAAGATCAACAGTTGGTTATTTGTTTGAGATTTCCGATGTAGTGGTCGTCTTTGAAGTTAGCTTTAAACCAATGGAAAGCGCTTAAGTCTAACCGATCGCCAGTAAAAGATTTTCTTCGGATGGCAGATGGAGTATAAACTGTGGCTTACCCATGCTGTATCAAATTATTATCAATGCGCTGATTACGGGATCGTTGTATGCGCTGGTGGCGTTGGGGTTTAGTTTTACATTTGCGCCGACGAAGTTTTTTAATCTTTCATACGGCGCGGTGGTGTTGGTAGCGGGATATGCGGTGTATACGTTTTGTGTGATGTGTGGAGTGCCATTGTGGCTGGGAGTTTTGAGCGCGGTATTGTTGACAGGATTTGTGGGATGGGGATTGGATCGAGCGGTTTTTTATCCGTTGCGAAAAAGAAATGCTTCGGGAATGGTTTTTCTCGTGGCGTCGTTAGGTGTGTTCACCTGCATTCAATCGCTTCTGGCGCTCGGATATGGAAGTCACTTCCGCAGTTTTTCGACGCAAACTGAAACTCAATCTTTTCGCATCTTGGGCGGCATCGTGACACCGCTTCAACTTTACATTTTCATCACGGTGATTATCGCAACGATCTTGATTCACGTTTTTTTGAAGATCATCAAATACGGCAAGGCGGTGAAGGCGATTGCGAATCAGGTGGAGACGGCGAAGGTCGTCGGGATTCCAACTGATAAAATTTTTGGTATCACATTTTTTATCGGCTCGGCGCTGGCGGGAGTCGCGGGCGTGCTTCTTGCAATGGAGGTGGGCATCGAGCCATCGTTGGGCATGGGGTTTTTGTTCAAAGGGGCGATTGCGTCGATCATCGGCGGAATGGGGAGTCTGGTCGGCGCAGTGCTGGGAGGATTTTTGCTCGGACTTGTCGAAAATCTTGGCGCGTGGCGTTTTGAAGGCGAATGGAAAGATGCAATCGCTTTTGCCCTTCTGATTATTTTTCTTCTCATCAAACCTTCGGGAATTTTCGGAAAAAACTCACGACATTTTTAATATGCTCGAATATCTCATCAACATTTTGATTTTGATCGGTATCTACGGGATTCTTGCGTTGAGTTTGAATCTTGTCGTCGGCTACACAGGACTTCTCTCGCTTGCGCACGCGGGATTTTACGGCATCGGCGCGTATGTCACGGCGATTGCCGCGACGCGTTATGGTTTTGATTTCTTTTCTTCGATGATTCTCGGCGCGGCGATTTCGTTTTTCATCGCGGGATTTTTTGGAATTGTGCTGAGCAAATTCAAAGGCGATATGTACGCGCTGGCGTCGCTTGGACTGGGCATGATTGTCTTCAGCGTCCTGCTCAACTGGCAATCTTTCACCAACGGTCCGCTCGGCATTCCGGGGATTTCGCGTCCGTCTATCGGCAATTTTTCGTTTACTACCAACGCGCATTTTCTTTTGCTGGTGATGATTTTTCTCGCGGCGACCTATCTGCTTTGCTGGTGGCTAACAAAATCACACTTTGGGCGTGTTTTAAAATCCATCCGCGAGAAAGAAGAGGTGACGCAACTTCTCGGTTATAAAACTTTTTACTACAAACTCGCCGCATTCCAAATCAGCGCGGCGATCTCCGCCGTCGCAGGTTCGCTCTTTGCCAGCTACCTCTCATTCATTAACCCATTTAATTTTCACCTCAACGAATCGATTTTTATTACCGTGATTATTATCGTCGGCGGGCTGGCGAGCCTGCGCGGTTCGCTCTTGGGCGCAGTCATCCTTATCCTTGTCCCAGAACTCCTTCGCTTTCTCGGCATGCCTCCCGAAATCGCCGCCCAAGTCCGCCAATTTCTCTACGGCCTTGCTCTTATTCTTCTCATGATCTTTCGCCCCGTCGGCATTATGGGGAGATATCGAATGTAGGTTGCTTTTTGCTATGAAAAAGTTATCTTAAAAATATGAGTGGCATTGATTTTGTTATTGATACGCGAGGCAGTAAAAAAGCCGTCGTCATTGATCTTAAAAAATACGGAAAAATTTGGGAAGATTTTTATGATGTGCTCGTTGCTCAATCCCGCAAACACGAGCCGAGAGAAAGTTTGCATCTTGTTGGGCGACATCTTGGACTCGGCCGTAAAAAAAATAAAAATGCATAGCTATTCTGTCACCTTCGCGCGCTCAGCAAGAAAAGAGCTTTCTAAACTACCGCCTCATCTTGCTTCGCGTATTTTTGATCGCATTTCCGCATTGGAAAACAATCCGCGTCCACAAGGTGTTTTAAAATTACAGGGTTCAAATTCTCTTTGGAGAATCAGAATCGGAGATTATCGAGTCGTCTACGAAATTGATGATAAAAATAAAATCGCTGACATCGTCGCTATTCGTCACCGTCGAAATGTCTATAGAGATTATTGAAAAATATTCTAAAAATTTATGAAAAAACTCCTCATCCTCATCTTGGCACTGGCGGTTTTTGTCATCGGGTGTAAACAAAAAGCAGAAACAACGGCAGATCAAAAACCCGTCGTTAAAATCGGCGTAGTTTTTCCTCTTTCTGGTGATCTGGCAAGTTGGGGAGATGTTGCACGCGATGCGATGTGGATGGCAAGAGATGATTTAGGAACAACAAAATTTCGTTACGAGTTTATCTTTGAAGATAGCAAGCTCGATGGGAAATTTGCTGCGACAGCCATTCAAAAACTTGTGAATATAGACAAAGTGGATGCTGTTATCTCGGCTTCCGCTACAGAGGCGAACATTATTAGTCCAATCGCAGAGAAAAACAGAATCATTCATTTTTCATACGCCTACGATCCCGAAGCGGCAAAAGGAACCTATAATTTTTTACATTGGACGCCTCCCGACGAATCAAGTCGAGGATTAGCCAAAGTGCTCGCGGATAAAAAACTTACCAAAGTTGCCTTATTTATTCTGAATCATCAGGATGCCATCGTCCTTTTTAAAGCATTTGAACCTATCGCGAAAGAATACGGAATCCAGATTGTTTTCTCGCAGATCATCAATGCTGAAGAAAGAGATTTCAAAACTTTGATCGCCAGAGCCAAACAAACAAATCCCGATATTTACGTTCTTGGACTCGTTCCTCCGTCATTAGACATCATCGCTAAACAATTGCGGGAACAAAAAGTATTCGAACCGATGACATGCATCGAAGCATTCAATTATTCCGAAAATCCTACTCTTTTTGAAGGCATGTGGTTTATCGATGCCGCAGACGCTCCAGATGATATTCGAGAGAATTTTCAAAAAAAATACCATCACATCATGACTTCAGGTATGGGTAACGGTTATGATATTGTCAAAATGCTCGCCTACGCTTATGAAAAAGCCTCTACTTCTTCTTCGAAACCTTTAAATGAAGAAGTGGTGCAAATTTTATATCAAATTAAAGATTTCCCCGGCATGCTTGGCAAACTCACCATCGACTCGCAGGGCATCGTTCATTCTAAACCCACCTTAAAAGAAATTCGCAATGGCAAGCCTATCATTATTAAAAGAGATTTATGAAGATGAAGCAGGATAAAATCCTCATCGGCATTGAACTTAAACTGTCAGCTGTTGCAAAATTTACAACAACTGCGTACGAGCAAAAATGTTTAACGAAATCGATTGAACTATTGCATAATTTGCATCAGTTCAATCCTCAAGAGTTATTAAAAACTGAATAATTATGAAAAAAGTCATCCTTATTCTCACTTTGGCGCTGGCGGTTTTTGTTGTCAGTGGTTGCAAACAAAAAGCAGAATCCGAAGTAAATCAAAAGCCGATCGTGAAAATCGGTGTGATTTGTCCGTTGACTGGAAATCTTGCGTTTTATGGGACGGATTTGAGAGATGGAATTTTACTTGCACAAAAGGAATTGGGAAAGAACACAAAATTCGATTACCAACTCATTTTCGAAGACGATGAATTTGATACCAAGAAGACCGCACTTGCCGTCCAGAAACTCATCAACGTCAATAAAGTAGATTGTTTGGTTACGATGTTTTCCAATGCAGGGCTTATGATCAATCCTATGGCGGAGCAGAATAAAATCATCCATTTCGGCATCGCCTACGATCCTCAAGTCGCCGCCGGTTTTTATAATTTCAACCACTGGGCGCATATTTCCCAACAAGTTGAAGTAGCTATAAAGCATTTAACCGCTCTTCCATGCAAAAAAGTCGGCATCTTGGCTCTCAATGAGAAAGGTGATCTTGCCGCGATGAATGAATTCAAAAAACAACTTGAATCCACTGACAAAACGCTCGTTTTTGAGGAATTATTTAATCCCGGAGAAAGAGATTTTCGTTCGCTTTTGATGAAAGCCAAAGAATCCGGCGCGGAAATTTTCTTTGTCGTCGTCGTTCAACCTGAACTTGATATTTTGATGAAGCAAATGCGCGACTTGGGAATGCAAAACACTGTTTTCTCTCTTAATGACTTTCGCACCATTCAAACAATCTCGCTCTACGAAGGCGCTTTTTATGCCGACCGCGATGAGCCGACATCGGATTTCTCTCAAAAATTCGAAAGCCAATATCAACACGCGCCGGGACTTCTCGCGCCGAATGGGTTTGATATCGTCAACCTCATCGTCGCCGCTTATGAGAAGGCTTCCACCTCATCTCAACCCACCACGGAAGCAGTCGTCAACCTCATCCTCGCTTCCCCCAACTTCGACGGCGCACTCGGCAAAACAACCATCGACTCCGAAGGCGTCCTCTCCTCCCCCTTTATTCTCAAAGAAATCAAAAACGGTGAAAGAATCATCTTAAAATAATCTTATGAAAAAACTTCTCATTCTTACCTTAGCGCTGGGGATTTTTGTTAGCGGTTGCAAACAAAAAGCGGACACATCGGCAAATCAAAAACCTGTTGTCAAAATCGGCGTATGCATTCCTCTATCGGGAAATTTTGCTTTTATCGGTGAGGGCATTCGCAATGCCGTGTTGATGGCAAAAGAGAGTTTGCCGCAGAATACAAAATACCAATATGAAATTGTGTTTGAAGACGACCAGCTTGATCCTTCAAAGACAATTACGGCGGCGCAAAAGCTCATCCAACTCGATAAAGTAGACTCCATTTTCTCGATGTGGTTTTGCGGGGATGCTCTCACAACGCTAGCTAATCAAAATAAGGTGATTCATTTCAGCACAGACCTAAATCCCATTGAAGAAACTGGCGACTTCAATTTTGCTATTTGGGCTTCTCCAAAAAAACTAGCTGAATGTATGGCGAGTGAATTGCAAGCAAAAGGCGCACAAAAAATCGCGGCATTTCAAGTCAATGATTCGCTTCGCGTCGTTGGAGATGCTTTGAAGGAGAGTCTGGCAAACCATCATTTAGACCTCGTCGCATTTGAAGTTTATAATCGCGGGGAAAGAGATTTCAGAACATTGGTCGAAAAAGTAAAGCAAGCGAATCCTGATATGGTTGTCATGATGGGAGCGGCTCCCGAACTCGATATTATCACTAAGCAAGCCTTTGAAATGCAAATGGAGCGTTCCAAATTTACATCCATCACAGCCTTTGATGAGACAGGTAATAAAGCCTCATTTGAAGGATGCTGGTATGTGTCTCCGTCTTTGACTTCCCAGTTCGCTTCAGATTACGAGAATAAATATAAAGTTCCCATCATCTACGATGTTCCTCATGCGTATGACGCTGTAAAATTGATTGTTGATACCTACGAAAATTTTTCGTCTCAACAAAAACCTACAACCACTCAAATCGCTCAAGTTTTAAAACAGCGGGAATCTTTCGATGGTATCGTTGGAAAAATCACCAATAATGGCAAGGGGCGTTTTCAATCGGAAGCCATTATAAAAATAATTCAAAACGGCAAGCCCGTGGTGATTCAGAGAGATTTTTGATGTTAGTCGCGTCGAAATTGAATAAGCATTTTAACGGCGTGCAAGCCGTGAAGGATATTTCTTTTCGATTGGAGGCGGGGAAGATTACGGGAATCATCGGACCGAACGGGAGCGGCAAGACGACGTTGGTGAATTTGCTCAGCGGGATGATTGGGTGGGATAGCGGCGCTGTTGTTTTGGAAGATCAAAAAATAATGCGCATGGATCGCGAGAAAGCATTTCCGCATGGGTTGGCGCGGACGTTTCAGAACGTGCAACTCATCGAGCAGATGAGCGTGTGGGATAATCTTCTTCTTTCATTTCAACCTCGCGGACTTCACGAGTCTTTTTCAATTCATCTTCAAAAAAATAAAATCAAAAAAGTGGAGGAGCTACTAAAAAAAGTTCAACTTCAGCACAAACGCAATGCTCTTGTTGAAACTCTCTCTTACGGACAGCGCAAACTCCTCGAAATCGCGCGGGCTTTGGCACTGGATACGCCTGTCATGCTCTTCGACGAACCCTTTGCCGGACTTTCCGCGGAGATGACTGAGATCGTCGTCGGTATTTTTCAAGAACTCAAAGCGCAAAACAAAGCCATCGCGTGGATCGAGCACAACATGAATCTCATCCGCCGCCTCTCGGATTATGTTTTATTCATGGACGAGGGACGCCTTATCGCCGAGGGAACACCAGAGAAAGTTTTTGAGTTGCCAGAGATTTTGAACGCTTACTTGGGGGGAAGTTATGCCGCTTCTTGAACTCAAAAACATCCATGTGCATTACTCCGGCGTCAAAGCGCTCGACGGCATTGATCTTCACATTGACGCGCAAGAAATCGTCGCCCTTATGGGAGCGAACGGCGCAGGAAAATCTACCATTCTGAAAACCATCTTCGGCCTCGTCCAACCTGACAAAGGGAAAATTCTTCTCCAAGAAAAAGAAATCCATCCTGTCCCTGAAAAAATGGTGCATCAAGGTATCGCTTATATTCCGCAAGGACGGCAAATCTTTACCGATCTCACCATCGTCGAAAATCTCGAAATGGGCGGCTATTCCATCACAGATTCAAAACTTCTTCGCGAGCGCATGGCACAAATCCTTGATCTTTTTCCTTTTCTCAAAACCAAACAAAAAGCCGTCGCGGGCAATCTTTCAGGCGGACAGCAACAACAACTCGCCCTTGCCATCGGACTCATCACTCATCCGAAAATTCTTCTTCTCGATGAACCCACCCTTGGACTTTCGCCGAAAATGGTCGAAGAAATCCTCTCCTACATCCAACAAATCCACCACGCCTTCAATACCACCATCCTCGTCGTCGAACACAACATCCAATCCCTCTCCGCGATTGTCGACCGCATCTACGTTCTCGAACAAGGTACCATTCTCACTCATGGTAAACCTTCCGATCTCCATAAGCAGAAAATATGGAATAAAGTTTTTTTAGGAGAGGCTCTTTCCTTATAAAATCGCGTGGTAGAGCATCTCGTGCGGAGTTTTTGGGACTCATTTTTGAATTGCGGATAGTTTTTTGATTATTGGAAAAACTAAAATCACTATCATTTTTCTACCAAATACTTCTGACAAAATTTTTCATCACTGCTATTCTTGCAACTTTTAATAAATCGGGCATAATGCGCTTGAAAAATGAGGGGGATGGCACCACAATGCGGCCCCACAGTAAATTTTGGTTTTCGTAAGTCTTTGATATGCAATCAAGCGCGCTTAGCTCAGTGGTAGAGCATCTCGTTTACACCTGTATATCAACGACTTACGCCGAAATCCTCGCCCATCATCTTTCGTGATCACTCGTGCTCTTTGAATCTGAAACTTAGCGCCTTAAATCCGCATAAATCAAAAAAAACGTGATCTCACGTAATCACTCATATTCCCATTTTATCAGGGGGAGTGCACCAAAGACTGCACCAAATGTCGAGTAGCTCATATTACGATTTGCCAGTAACTATGCATTTTATTGTCTAGATCGCATTCGCCATAAAATCTTCTCCAGCCTGCTAAAGATTAACCTTGGCCGCGATTGTTTTTTTGTGTTTTGATTTTGTGTCGTCGGCTCTTCGATTGGGAGCGAGTTTGGATTTGAGAATACATTGGGAAATTTAAGTTTTTTCGTTGGCTGGAGTAGCTGTCTTTGAAGATAACGATTTTTTGCGAGTCGGAGTTTTTGGGAATGGAGCGCTTTTGAGACCATTTTCTTTTTCAATTTCTTTTTGAATTTCACATCCCATCCAATAGCACGCTTTCCAAAAACGCATCCATATTGAAAACGAGAATTCTTGCCTCACTCCTTTAAAAAGCGTTTCCAGTATGTCTTCAGCGTCCATATTATTACTTTCGAGTGTGTTATTTAATGCAATTTGTAAAGGGGTTAGCGTTGATAATTTTTGGGAGTTAAAAGAGATTCAGTCTCCGGATTGGGATGGGTTCGAGGCGGGACACGGCGGCGGACTTCAGGGGAATCTTGGGTTAGATCGTAGCCGCGAGGTTGTTCTTGAACGCGCTCATTGATTACCATGGAGCCGTGAACTAATAGCATCAGCGTTGGTAAATCACGCGCGGCCATTAAGAAGCCTGCTTTATGGCAAAAACAGGAATCGCCATTCTGTGTAAGTTTTTCTTTTTGCGCGGAAATTTTCTTAGAAAGTTTCGGATTACTTTTTTGCAGTGCTTGACTCATGCGTTCCAACAATTCTTCGCCATGCGCGCCGCCGCATATCTTAGGAAATCGCAGGCGATTTTTTGTGTAAGCGGGAATTGCGACCCAGCCGCCGTCGGTAGAAGGCGCGATAGCGACATCGAATTTTTCTTGAAAATCCGCAATGGCTTCCGTGACATAATTCCAAGGGAAATAATAATGTCCGGCTTCGTGTTGATCTTTTTTACCGATGATAAAAGCAATGCGCTCAAGAGTGTCTTTTGACATACCTCTAAAATAAGGCTTCCATTTTTTTGTCATGTCCGCGGCGGAACGGATATTGCGGGCGTAAGAGTTGATGACGTTGCGGTCGCGGCTACGAGCAATGACGCCGTTTCTTTTGAAAATAATTTTTTGAATTGGGCGAAGTTTGGAATGTTGCGCTACGGGTTCCCATTCTTTAATCGAAAAATCCATGATCTCTTTCCATGTGGGAATGTCGCAAAGCCATTTGATTGCCGGCACAGGATTAAATGATTCTTTTCCGTCGGTAACGGACTGCGCCGCTTCTTTGCAAATAATTGGAAAGGCGTACTGCATTACATGGCACATCATGCGAAAGGCTTTGAATTCTTTTTCTTGCGCGGGCATATCCGGTTCTCGCGTTGCTTTATGTAGATTCGCGCGATCCGAAATCGACATTTCTAAAAAAGTGGGATTAAAGGATTCGATAGCCTTGAAGAGTCGCGTATTAACTCCTTGAATTGTTTCGCCTTTTCGCATTCTCTCAAAAATTTCCGGCGGGAATCCGTTATCCCAAATATCGTGGATGGCTAAGAAATTTTTCTCAACGCTTTGATGAATAAAATCAATGGCCGTGTCATTCCTATCGGGAAAAAGTTTGCGAAGATATTCTTTTCCAAAGTGTAGCCAGATCAAACTCGACGCCGAATAAGGAACGATGATTTTTTTTCCTTCAATCATCACTTCTCTTCTCGGAGAACCTTCTTGGTGATGATCGAAAAAGCGTTTGCCATCGTACTGTCCGCCGACATCGCCTATCAAAACGCTAGGATCATGAAGATATTGTTCCAGATCGCGAGTGCAGATCAATTTGTGATTAGGAAGAGCCGTGCGAAGGATAGTTTCTGCAAGTGTTTCATCAAAGTGATGCCGCGCGCCGTGGAAAAGACATGTTTCGATGGATGACTTTGGCTCTCGCCAAAGTTTGAAAGCATACTCCGCAATTTTTCTTAAAAGAGACATAGTCAATCTCCTTTTTCTTTAAATTGTCGCCTTAAAAAGGATACGACATCGGAAATCATACCGGGGAAAGTCGCAATTTTTCGCATGACAGCATCGCGGACTTCTTCAGCGGCGGAAAGGATCATAGAAAACCGATCCATGAATTTTTCTCTCTGCCGTTGCATGGGTTGAGGAATAGTTTCTTGTGCTGTTTCCACAGAATGTTTTTGCGTTTGAGATTTTCCGTTTCTTTTCTGTTTTTTTCTCGCTTCGTCCCAAATGCGGTTTCTCTCGGTTCTCAATCCCGCGTGAAACTCAACAGAATAATTTTCCGGCATCCAAGGCGTCGGCGCGTCGATGGGAATTTCGCCGAGTTTTTTTCGCGCGACATATTCGCCCGCTTTTTTGCCGAGTATAAAAAGTTCTTTTTTCTTCGAGTCGGTTTTGCAGTTGAGCCGAACGATGTCTTTGATTTCCTTCGGAATACCTCGCGCGGGCAAAGAACCATATTTGCAATCTTTAGGAAGATAGGGTTCGAGCAAATGCTCAAAAAGCATCCACCAACTCGCACGATGAACGCCTTCGGTATAAAAAGATTTGCTCAACATCATCGCCGCATCCCAGAGTCCTTTATCGTTGAGAGGGCCGGTGACAATAACATCGTGAGGAATACACGCGTGAATGTTTCGCTCGGCGCCGTGATGCGAAGAATCGATTTGCAAATCCATCAAGACATGAATAATCGCGTGAACATTCCAATGGGGATGAGCTTTGGAAGAATTCGCCAAAACTAAATTGCAGCGTTTTTTATTGAAGGCGATTTCGCTATCTTGGTTCAAATATAATCCCGATTGATTGCCTCCGAAAAGCCCTTGTTCGGCGAGGTCTTTATGAGCGCGTTCTTCCGCGAGAATATTCACGACAATATCGCGGCAGATATTCATCGCGCATTGATTGTATTTTTGGCGATCGAATTTTCCGTGCTCATCCATGCTGGCTTGGAGCAATTGCACATAATGACGAGGATGAAGTCCCGCTCGCGTCAATTTTGCGCGGCTATCAGAATCAAATTCCCAATGCGTTTTCCCTTCATCGTTAGTTTTTTGTTTCGGTGACGGCATTTCAAAAAGTCCTGCCTGAAAAAGTTTTTCTTTAAGTAATCGAGAGGCATCGTCGAGCCATTTTCGATCAATTTTTACTTCGCCATTTAAGTAGGGCGTCCATCGTGAATCCAAGGAAAGTTCTCTATTCACAAAAGCATTCCAGCGTTTTGTAGATGAAATGACACCGAGTTCCGCGAGCCGCCGAGCCATTTCCGTAGAAGGATTTTGGAGGTAGGAAGCAAGATTTTCGCCGCGTTGGAGAGCATCTTGAATGTGTTGAGCATGTTTTTCGCGCAAGCGGGTTACGAATTTTTCGTAAAAGAAATTACTCAGAGGAGAAACGTGATGAACATTGTATCCCAAAGGAACTTTGCCTTGTTTCATGAGTTCAATATCGCGCTCCGCTTTTGCCCAAGCCAAAAGCAAAACCATGCCCTGATAATCTTGAGGACGTTTTTGCGCGTTGCAGTGGCGCTCAAACATTTCCAGCCACCATTGCGAACGTTTACCGGATACCGTGGCGCGACCTCCCGCCATCGCATTGAATTCCGCAGCGCGGCGACGTTGGGCTTCGCGCTCGACAAATTCGTCAAAAATTTGAGGATGTGTTTGAGAAAGTTCACGTAAGAATTTTTTCGTGACTAAAACAGGAATCGTCTCGCCTTTTTTATTCACGAGCACAGCAGATTCGAGAGGAAAACTGCGACTAACCAAAAACGATAAAATCTCATTTGAATCTTCCTTAAGAAATCGCCCCAAGTGTTTCAATCGCCTCACATCGCCGCGCCATTTTTCCAGAATGGCTTCGGAAAGTTGTATGCGCGTACCGCGATAATTCGCCATCGCCCAGAGCAGAACAGAGCCATCCCCTCGATCCAAATCGCGCCACTTGCTTTGCAGGTCTTTCGCTGTGATGTCATGGTCTTTAAGCCAAACTGCATCTTCCTTCATGCGTCTCAGCCCGTTTTGAAAACTATCTTCTTTCAGCAAATTTTTAAGCCAACGCTTATCAATGAAAGGATGGCTCTGCATGAAATACCACATTTCATCTTCTGTGACTCCCAGCGCCGCGAGTTTTTCTTTGCCTTGAGGTTTTCGCAAAATGAATTCGATCAAACCATCATCGAAAGGGTGCTGTTTATTACGAAACGATTCGAGACATTGTTCCAGTAATTCCGAACGAACCTTGGCGCGAAGGCCATCGTGATGCGTAATGAGTTTAAGAAAATCGCTGCGAATTTTTGAAAAATAATTGCGCTCGGCGTCATATTCCGGCGACTCGCGCATGAAGTAATAGTAGAGTTCGACCAAATCAACGCCATCGGCAGGAAAAGACCGCTCCGGCGCATTTGGGTTACCGTCATTGGCGCGCAAAGCATCTTTTGTTCGATCCTGAAATAAGGGATCGACAAAATTTTCTTTTATTTCCTGAGTCTCCGACTCCATCCTAATCAATGTGTCGTTCGGACGAAATCGTAAAGCGATTTATCATCAAGTATTTATAATATCGCGGCCTTTTTTAATGGCTCTCAGTCCGATCTCTTGAAGTACACGGATTCTTTCGCTAAGTCTTTGCCCTTGAGTTTGTTGTGGTTTATCTTGCCCATCTTGTCCTTTGGCGTAAGGCTCAAGCGCAAGGCAATGTTTCGCAATTTTCAGAGCGGCATCTGGATGGCTAAGGGTTTGAAGATTTTGGCGGCATTGCTTCCAAAGCATTCCGTTATTTGCGAAGGCTCGTTGCAAATTATGGACGATAAGATGAGGTTCTTCCGCATACGCGATGAGTGCCTCTTTGCCTCGAAGCAACTGAAGATTGCCTTCTTCCTGCCCGGGAACAACTTTATTGATAATCATAGGGCACAGCGCGCTGATGGCTTCATTGACGGTCGCGCCGCCGGCTTTGCCAATGACCACGTGATGCGTCATGAGCAATTCAGGCATATTGGTCGCCCAATTTGAAATTTTCACACGATGCTCTTGACCTGTTTTGCAGACGAACGCCTGTAATTTTTCAGTGAGTTCCAAATCTTTCTGTTCGCGTCCCAGTCCCGTGACAGTAATTCTCCATGAAGAATCCGCCTCCAACATACCTTTCAAAAGCGTTGGCACATCTTTTTTATTGGAATTGCCGATATATAAAATGGAGGGAGAATTTCCGTCTTCAAGCGAAGGTGGAGATTTTCTTTTTTCGGGCAGAGCAAAATCTAAAGAGACGGGAAATCCGAATACTTTGATTTGCTCGGCTGGCACAGCGCGTTCTTCGAGCAAATTTTTGCTGAGTTGATCCGGCACAAAAAATGTGTCTTGCAAATCGCGCAGCCATGCAGGGTGGATGGTAATGGAATCCGTGATGAGCGTGATTTTTTGTAGCGGCGGCAATTTCCCTTCATCGGTAAGCGATTTTAAAAGCGTGCTGTAAAAAGGATAAACCGAGCAAACGACATCAGGTTTGTGTTGTTCGATCAATTTTTCAAAAACAGGAAAAAGATGCGTTACGAAACGAAGCGCGCGTAAATGATCTTTAATGACTCTTGGTTTTTGCGAATCGTCAAACAATAATCCATAGAGCAACGGAATTTTGTTGATCATAAATAAATACGCGTCGCGCGCGCGAATATTGAGACGTTCGCTGAGTTCGTGCAAAGGATCGGCGATGACCACTTCGCCTTGACCTTGGGTCGCATGTTGCATGCCTGCTTGCAGATTGCGCGCGGCGGCTTTGTGACCTTCGCCGAAGCTACTTGTAAAAATCAGGACTTTATTTGTTCTTTTCATAAGGTTTATCTTGAGAGTTTAAAATGATTCCATTTTCAAAATCCTCCGGTTTTGGAGGAAAAAATCTGGATTTCGTCGGAACTTTTCTTCCGTGAAAACGGTACTGCACTTCTCGTTGCAAATTTCTGTATAAAAATTCAAAAACAGGCTCATACATTTCCATCGGATTTCGCAGAAGATTTTTAAATTCAGCAATATCTTTCACTTCATTGTAAAACCGGTAATAACGTAAAGGTCCTAAGGCGAAATCGAAGACAGATTCCACATGCCCAACCGCATAGGTCTTATTTTCCGCAAATGCTTTTTTCAAATCGGTAAATCCCTTCCCCGGAAATCCTGTGCAACAAAAACCTTCGCTTCCCGGCCAGTGGGAATCGCTTCCGCCGTACTCGGCAAGAGGGTGTTCGGATTCGCGATTGAGTTTGGCGACAAAGGCATTGTAGAAAATATTGATGAGAGAAGCATTGCGAGTTTCCACGCCGTCAAAACCATATTGCGGGTCTAAAAATCCATAACCGACGCCGCGAAAATCCTCGATACCCGGAAAAGACGCGAAAGGGTGAGGCGCTAAAGCCAAACCATTGAGTTGATGAATTCGATCCGTTGTTTCTTTCCACGACATTCCTCTCGGAATTTCACCTCGATCAATGCCGATACCGAGAATATGCACGTCATTTTCCGATGAAACTTCAATGCCGCGTAAAATTTTAAAATGCGGTTTAGGATTAGGTTTCCTCTCAAAAAGTTTTTTGCAAGCCCGGCTATGCAAAAAATTATTCGCTACATCGTAAGCGTCCATGTTGTTGTGATCGGTAAAAGCAAGCCCGTCCAACTCTGTCGCGTAAATCGCGAATAACATTTTGCCGATGGGGCCAAGTATCCCGTCGCTTCGGTTCGTATGCCCATGTAAATCATACCACGAATGTCCCTCTTTCTTTTTATCAGGATGACCGTGTGGAAAATCTTTGCATACTTGCAAAAATTCATCCAAGGAATGCCCTAATAACGACCTTAATAATTGCGCTTTTTCAGTAAATTTCATTATGAATCAATGATTTATAAATCACGGTTTTGAGTTGCATATAGCTTGAATGTGTCGTTCCGCTTGCTTCGTCAAGGGGAAGAGAAGAAAAAAAAACGCGAACGAGAATATATTATCGCCGCGTTAAATCTTAAATTGATTGATGAGATTTCTTAGTTGAGCGGCAACTTTAACGAGTTCTTGAATGCTGGAATTGGAGTGATCAATTTCTGTCGCGGATTGTTGCGACTCATGGTGAATATTTTGAATATTCTGAGAAATCGATTTTGCTCCGTCGGCGGATTGTTGGATGTGATTAGCTAAGTCGCTTGTTGCTTGGGAGACGCCATGTACGGTTTTTGAAATTTCTTTTGTCGTAGCGGATTGTTCCTCGATGGTGGCGACAATGCTCTGAGAAATATGATTGACTTCCTCAATGATGCCAGCCACTTCTTCAATGGCTTGAACGGATTGAGTCGTGCTACTTTGAATATTTTGGATTTGTTGCGAAATTTGTTCTGTGGCCTGACTGCTTTGACGGGCAAGTTCTTTGACTTCATTAGCCACAACGGCAAAACCTTTGCCGGCTTCGCCCGCGCTGGCGGCTTCAATGGTTGCGTTAAGAGCCAGTAGATTGGTTTGATCGGCAAGTTTGTTAATCAATTCTACAACCTTCCCAATTTCTTGAGCCGCGGTTCCGAGTTGACTCATGACTTCGCGCGCATGGGTCACTCTCTGATGGGCTTTCTCAGCAATTTCCGACTCGCGGGCGCAATTTTGGGCAACTTCATTGATCGATGCGCTCATTTCCTCGACAGCGGCGGCGACGTTATTTGCCGAAGACGAAATTTCCTCCGCAGACGCCGCCATTGTCGTCACGCTACTAGAGAGTTGCGAGCCTGCCGTAGCGACGACGCCGGCTTGCTGGTTAATTTCGTTGGCATTGGAAGATATTTTTTGAGAAACGGATGAAAGTTGTTCGGAAGACGCGGAAAGCGTCTGCATATAAGAATGGATTTCTTTCATGATTTTTTGCAGTTTTTCAACAAATACATTGAAAGAATTGGCCAGAAGTCCTATTTCATTTTTAGTTTTAAATTCGAGACGGCGTGTTAAGTCGCCTTCTCCTTGTGCGATGTCATGAAGCGAAAGATGGATGCTTCCGATAGGACGGATAATCGCCCTTGCCGTCATCAACCCCAATCCTATCACGACAACCAAGACAATAATGGTTGTGATAAAAACAGCATTTTGAGCCGATTGCGCATCCGATTCCATTTGAGAACCCATTTGACCGGCGTCTTTAAGAGAAGTTTCGAAAGTATTTTGCAGAATCAGATTCAATTGCTCCTCGATAGGCTTGACGTTTTGAGTGAGCGCGTCTACGGCTTCTTTTTGCAAAAATGAATTTGCGAACTCAAAAACTTTTGCGGATTCATTGGAATAATTTTCCAACAACTGAGGCGTCTCGTTCAATTGTTTTTTAATTTCTTCCTGCAGGGCGCTTTGAGTCAATTTCGATAATATTTCGACAAGTTTTTGTTTGGAGTCTTGAAATTCTTTTTGAAACGATGCGATCTTTTCCAAGTTTAATTCCGAAGGAGCGCGCCCCGCCGCTTCCTTCATGCGATCAAAGCTATTTTTAATTTCAAAAACGGATTCTACCGTTGCGAGCCGCTCTTTTTTAAGAGAGCGGCTCATGTCGGCGATTTTACGCGTATTGGTAAAACTTAAAAACGCAAATAAAAGGAACGCAAGAGTGATTATCCCCAAGAGAACATAAATACGAGTGGATATTTTCACGCGTTCCGGTTTTTAAAATGTTACGCGAATTATTTTCCTCCGATGGCTTTTGCGGCATCGATCAGTTTTTGCGCATCCGCACTCGGCGCGCCTTTGGTGACTAAAATAAGAGGTTGCGCAACTGCTTTGTCGGTTTCAACAACAGCGACAGAGGGTTTCACGGATGCTTTCCCAACAGCTCCGATAGCGGCTGGCATTTGCGCCACGACATCGATGACTTGCGCCGTATTGGGGAATTCTCGTTTGCCTTCGGCAAAAGTTGCGCCTTTAGGTGTGACTTTTTCTTCGACAACAGTTCGCACTCCATCGCCGCTGGCAGTAATCACAACGACTATCGCGGCATCATTACCTCCAACTTCTTTCCAATTTTTGATTTTACCGGTGAGAATATCGCTTAATTGCGCAACGGTGAGTTTTTTAACGCTATTGGAAGAATGGACGACAAATGCCACATTTGCTTCGCCAACTTGAACAGCTTGCATTTGTGAGGCATCGACGGTGCCTGCCGCTTTGGCATTTACTTTTTCGGCCACTTCCGCGAGCGGGGCGGAAATCATCGCCATATCGGCTTTGCCTTTAGCAAGGTCGGTCAATCCATTGCCGGAGCCATTTGCCGTCACGGCAAGTTTGCAACCTGATTTTGCTTCCAAGTCGCTTTTATTAGGATTGATGATGCTATTGCTAACGGTCGTCGAACCATTGAGTTTGAGTGTGGTTTGCGCCTGTACTCCTGTAACGTAAAACAACGCAACAAGCACGGCAACGATAGATGATATTTTCATAAGTAGTGTAGGATTCCTTTCTTGGGGATTAGTTTTGTAAGGCATTGCTACCATACGTTTGTTTTCTTACAACTCTTTTCTTCTTAACAAGTGTGTATCCTTGACGAAATTTACTGAACAACACATTGATCCTTATGCGCACTTCAAAAAAAGAAATCAAAAGCATTTTGGATGAGTTTAAACATGGCATCGGCAATGCGATGGATAAGGCGCTTATCGAATGTGACCTGCCCCCGTTTAGTGTACCAAGTTTAGAGAGAGTGTAACTGGGTTGGTTGTTAATGTTTGTTGTTTTTGCTCTCCCCGAGGGGAGAGCAAAGCCGCGAACTCGGCTGGGGTTTTGCCGTCCA
>JBMONL010000045.1:0-1238 GCA_049324635.1 Verrucomicrobiota bacterium
CAGAAGTTTCCTCTGTTTTTTTAGGGGTCTGAGAACCAAGGGAGATCGGGGGTGATGGGGATGGGGTCGGAGTTAAAAAGCGGGGTGGTGAGGGTGTGGAAGAGTTCGCGGAGTCCATCGGCGATGGCGTAGTATTTGAAGTCGGGGATGCCGAAGAGTCGTTTGCCGGCGCGCAGGGCGTGGTAACAGAGGATGCGGAGTTTGATTTGGCTGCCGAGGTGGGTCATGGTGAATGTGAGAGCGAGGAGGACGAATGCCATCATGTTTTGGAGGCGGCGGTAGGTGAGGAGGCGGATGTCTTCGAGTTGGTAGGTTTGTTTGATGAAGCGGATGGTTTCTTCGATTTTCCAGCGTGTGAGGTAGGCTTGGAGCATCCAGTGGAGGGAAGTGTAGCTGCGAGTGAGGGGGACGGTGGTTAAAATCATGAGGGGATCGCGTCCGAAGCCTTGGATCACAAAAAGGTAAAGTTGTTTTGCGATGCCGGGTAAAAAAACTTTTCGGAATCCGTAATGGAGAGTGAATTTTTGTTGTTCGCCGTTGGGTTTTTCGCGGGTGATAGTTTCGCTGTGAAGGATGGGAGTATTTTGCGCGAGGCGCAAAGCGTCGTAGGGACGTCCGCGCCAAATGAGATGACGATCTCCTCTCAAACGAACGATGAAATCGAGTCCTTTTTCCAGTAGAGGCGCGAATAAATTCATGCGGTCGCCTCCGCGGTCGATCACCCAGATGCCGCGCTTTTGCGTCGCGTCGCTGACGATTTGAATGATGTCTAAAATTTCCGCGTTTTCACTCTGGTGATCCGGCGCATTTTGACTCCAAAGACGCTGAGCCAACGGCGTCATTTCTTCTCCTTCGCACTCCGCGCCCACGACGCTACACAACCAATATCCACGCACAATTTTTTTCTCCGAACCATCCCGAACATTCGCCAAATATTGCATTTTTTCGGCGTACTTCTTCATCAAATCCGAAGGATCAAGAATCAACAGCGTTCTTTCTCGAACGCGCTGCGCTTGCTCTTCCAAAATATAATCCTCCAACACCCCGCCCAACTTCTCATCATACAAATGATGACACAACCGATCCTCCGTCTTAATCAACGCCACCGACTCATTCAACGACCGCCCAATCTCGCTCAACTTCACACTCTGACGACTCACAATCCCATGCAACATCTCATGCGCAAAACGCTTCTTCGGTTTAGACACCGGAAGTTTCCTCAAAAAACGCGACATTTG
>JBMONL010000046.1:0-1210 GCA_049324635.1 Verrucomicrobiota bacterium
TTTCAATAAGCTCAAGAACTTTAGGCGAGTGGCAACTCGCTATGATAAACTCGCCGCTTCCTTCCTCTCCTTCATCCACATCGCCGCTATTTATCTATGGCTCCAATGAATGTCGACAGTACCTAGGGCGAAGCCCTAGGTAAAAGAAAGAAATTCTTGAGCGCTGAAAGCGCGTGATAAAAATAGCATGTAAAAACGTTAAGTTATTTCACTATACTTGTCGCACAAAATTCCTCTTCCCACTTGTCATGCCCGCCTTGAGCGGGCATCCAGGGGGATAAAGGGAAGGTTTATTTGTAAATTTATTTTCTGGAAATAGTATTATATCATCTCCTGTTTGAAACGATGAACAGCCGATGTTTTTATAAGATAATGCCCATTTCTGAGTTTTAGATTTTAGGTTTTGAATTTGTTTCGGATTTCGAATTTTGACATTCGGATTTTGTGAAAAAATATTCCACCAAGAAAAAAGAAATACTCTTTAGATATCCTGAATCGAAGCAATGATGTTGCCGACGAGTCCGTAGTTTCTTGCTTCTTCGGCGGTGAGCCAAAAGGTGTTTTCCAGATCAATGAGAATTTTTTCTGTAGATTGTCCGGTTTGGCGGGCAAAAATCTCTGAGAGACGTTGACGCATTTTAGCCATTTCGAGCGCCTCGCCGCTGATGTCGGTATGCGGACTGCGAATGCTGGATTCGGGCTGGTAGAGTGTGAAGCGCGTATTGGGGAGGCTATAGCGCAATTCTTTCGGCGGCGCGCAAAAAATCAGCGCGCCCGCGCCGGTGACCACGCCCGTGCCGATGGTTTTCACATCCGGTTGGATGAGATTGATCATGTCGTGAATGCAGTTGGAGGCTTCGACATCGCCGCCTTCGGAGTTGATAAAAATCCGAATATCTTCGTCGGAATGCGCGGAAAGAAGAAATAATTTTTCGCAAACATCCTGCGCGACTTTTTGGGTGATTTCGCCGAAAATCATGATGTTGCGTGTCTTGAGCAATGGCCCGACTTGAGGGTCTATAGGAGCGGGCGAAGATTCTGACATGATTGCTTTTTAAAAGTTATTTGCGTTTTGTGCAACACCAGTAGTGTCCAAATATTAGAAGTTGAGTAGCAACTGGTTATGGGAATGGGGTATTGGATTTGGGGATGTGGATTTTGCAAAAAGTTGTTGGAGAGGAGTTTGCTCAAAAGCGTTAACGCTTAAAAT
>JBMONL010000047.1:0-9401 GCA_049324635.1 Verrucomicrobiota bacterium
TGCGTGCAGTCGCCAAAAGACGTGCCGCCCAAAGGGTTGCGGCGCTTTTTCGCTTCAGCTTTGTTGCTCCTCAGTCGAAGATTTCATTTCAATATTCTCCTTCGTCGCGCCTCGCGGAAGCGAAAAATCGCCAGCAACGCGACATGCGCGGGTTTTTCAACAACCTGTTATGATCCGCATCCGGCGATTTCTGCGCCGGTGGCGGTTTGATTTGAAGTAAAAATTATTTCGCACAAAGAACGCAAAGACGCTAAAAAAGTTTTTATGCAACAACCCAAGCTTATTGCCATCGTGGCTATAGATGAGGGAGGTGTGATTGGCAACAAGGGGAAGTTGCCGTGGCATATTCCCGATGATTTAAAGTGGTTTAAAAAAACGACCCAAGGGCACGCGGTGTTGATGGGGCGAAAAACTTGGGAATCGCTCGGAAAACCTTTGCCTAATCGAACGAATATGGTGTTGAGTCGAACACTGCCGCCGCAAGAAGGCGTCCAAGTCGTCCGAGATGTGCAAGAAATTTTTGCGCTCGCCTATCCGGAAATTTACATCATCGGCGGCGCGGAAATTTACAAACTTTTGCTTTCCTCTGTGGATCAACTTCTCATTACCCACGTCCAAGGTCATTACGAAGGAGACGTGAGTTTCCCATCCTACGAGCATCTTTTTGAACGCGACAAAATTCTAGCAGAATTTCCTCAAGGCAGAGTTGTTTCTTATAAGCGAAAAAATCGATCGCAGGATTGATGATTAGACGCACGCGTAAGATTTTGGAGTGTTGTTTTGCTTGAGAGAAGACTGCAAATGCGCGAGCCGATCTTGAAATTGCGGCGAACGATGCAGAGGCTCGGCATTTTGCAAATCTCTGGCATTGAATCGCGCCAGAGTATAAGTGCGTGGGTCGTTCAAATTCTGTACGCCATCCCATCGAATGCGTCTCAAGCATGCCTCGATTAATGGCATGGTTTGAGAGGATTCGGAAATAATAGTATCATCGCCAAGCAAACTCAGAGGGATATGCACAAGAGGTTCTTTTAAAAATGCAAAATCTTTAACACTTTCAGAATCGCGCACAATATCGAGTGTTGTATGCATGAAATTTTTATTTTTGCATGCCAAAAATTTTTCTAGAAACTTAATTTCCGATATTACATAGCGTTTAAGAAGTTCAATGTTTTGCGCTTCATGATCCACGGCATGCCAGACACATCCATTTCCGGCAGTAGAAGAATTGACTAGGGTAGTATCGATATGATCGCGTAATTGAAGGATAAACTTTTTATAGGCGCTTCCCATGCCGTGTTTCCCTCGTTCGGTCTCGGGATCAACAGTTAAAGCAAGTGTTTTCGACGTTTTATTCAGTCCATCAAATGCAACGTCGGCGTTAAGTTCGATTTTTTGAGGTAGATGTTTGATGCCCTTCATCATCATAAAAATCATTTTTTGAGGAATATATGAGTGATGATGTGGCTTGGAGGCTATACGGCATAAAATCCGTAGAGCCACTCGATCAAATACTCCAGTTTCCATCGCCAATTCTTGGATATTCAAAAGAGGAAGCCCGATGTATTGATTATAAATTTCTTTTGCCGAATCATCTAAAGCGCTCCAAAAGACGCCTTTCTTTTTTGCTCCTTTAATTTCTTCATCCGAAAGCATGCTTTTGCGTTCTTGATTCTTTCCCCATAAAAATCCCGGCGCTCGCCGTCGAATCAGTGGAATTTGTTCTCCTGTTCTGGGATGAAGAACGTAACCATTGAGAGATGAAGTCATATATTTCAATGTGGCGTTCCATAGAGAACGTAAAGGCAGAATTTTCAGAGGGGCAATAGCGTGTTTGTCAAATTTGTTTGAAGTTGGGCGTTTCTTTGGTTGAATAGGCGCGCGCTTATGAATTTATCCGTTGAACAGATTCAAGTGATTCGCGAATGCGCTCGCGACGAAGAGGCTTATGAAAAAATTCTGCATGCCTTGCTCAATGAACCCGTTCCTGAATCTCGTCCGCAGATTCTCGCCGTGGACGACGATGAGCACATGTGCTCGCTGATTCGATTCGTACTAGAAGCGGAAGGATGCGAAGTCGCCGCCGTGACCAGCGGCACAGCCGCGCTCGATCACATTCGCCACAAACTTTTCCACATCATTTTTCTCGATATCAATATGCCCGATATTCAAGGCGGCGAAATTTTAGAAAAAATTCGCGCGTCTTCCGTGAATAAAGATACCGCCGTCGTCTTTATCACCGGTCTCATCAAGCCCGAAGAAGAAAATAAACTCATTCCGCGCCGTGAAAAATATCTCGGCAAACCCATCACCGTCGAAAAACTCCTCGCTGTTACTCAAGAAATTTTAGGTAATATTAAGAAAGCTTGATGGCCTTGTCTTCAAACGAAGATTGAAGCACCGCGCGATCGATGCGCGATAGGTCGTGGTCATCGCCTCTTCATTGAAAAATCCTCTAAAAAAAGAACAAGAATGAAAGGTCTTGTTGGAGTGTAAATACCTGATAATATTAATCTTGTGATTAATTAATTAAGGGGTTTTAATAAAAAATCAAGTTAGCTCAAAGCTTCGTAAGATAAGGTAAACATTTACATTAGTTTACAAAAAGCGCATTTTTTGTTAAAGTTTTCAAAGGTAAGGACGAAGAAATGTTTCTTTTGCCCTAAAGTTCTGTAAAACACAACCGAATAAATAGGTATGGACAACATCAATCTCAGCGGAGTCGGGGGCATGGGAGAAAGTCGAAACGTTGACCGTGTTCAACATAGCGTTCCCCAAAAACCCGCATCAGCCTCCCAAGATACCAAGGGCGATGAAGTAAAAATTTCGAGCGAAGGCTCATTTGCTTCTTCCTTGGTTTCCGAGGTGGCTGAAATGCCTCCTACTCGTCCGGAGGTCGTTCAAAAACTCCAAGAAACGGTGCGAGGCGGTAATTATCCTCCTCCTGTCATCGTGGATGGTTTGGCTCGACTGATGGGACAAAACTTACAAGCCGAACAACCGAAATCGGAATCTTGACAGTTGTTAAGTTTTCGATTCTCTGGCTTTTAGGGTTGCGCGCTCAATAGAGCGTATACAAAGCACCGCGCGCAGGATGTCCTGATTGTTGCATTTTTGATCATCAAAACTTTGACGCACATTCTTCTCGTGACGACATCCCCTAGAAACCTCTTGAAGATAATCCGTTTGCAAGAGAGATGCAGAGCAGGTAGATTGTGATCGAATTTTTAAATGAAATTACATTTGAAATTTGATTTGCATACACATTCGAGATTTTCAGCCGATGGGGTTTCGGAGCCGGAGGATATGGTGGAAGAGGCGCGGAAGAAGAAATTAAGCGGATTTGCAATTACGGATCACAATACCTGCGCGTGCGTGGATTATTTTCTTCAACATGGGTTCATGCGTACGGATGGAAAGCCGGTAGATGATTTTTTGATTATTCCCGGGCAAGAAATATCGACATCGGAAGGACATCTTCTCGCGTTGGGTGTGCGGTTACCGGATTTGAAGGGAATTCCGCCGGAAGAAGCGATTTCGCTGGTGCATCAAAGCGGAGGCATTGCCGTTCCGGCGCACCCGTATGATTTTTTTCGGTCGGGCATTCGCGAAGCGCTGATGGATGTATTGCCCATCGATGCAGTGGAGGTGTTCAACGCGGCAACCACGCTCAAGAGGTATAATCGGCAGGCATTCGAATACGCACAACGTATGAAATTGCCGATGGTAGCAGGAAGCGACGCGCATCACGCGCGAGCGATTGGAACGGCGTACACAATTTTGGAGCCGGAGGAGTTTACGCTGGAGGGTGTTTTAGCGAGCATCAAAAAGGCGCACAGAGTAGAGCAAAGATATTTAACGGCAAAGGAAACGATCAAGAAAACATGGAGCAATATTTTTCGACTCAAGCGAAAAAAGAAAACGCATCACAAGAAATGAAAAGCGCAAAGAATTTTATTGAGCTTGTTGTTGAGTGAGTTCTTTCACAATCACATCGCGTTTGTTTACCATGATGCGCGCAATGGTGAACGCCGTGTCGCACGCTTGATGCAAATCTTCTTCGCCAAAATCTTCTTGTTGCCCGCTCAACGACAACATCCCCGTCAGCGTTGCCGCCGCATATGTGTCAATCAATCCCATATACTCTTCGCCCGTCATCTGATCCGATGTCTTCATTCATTTTTCCTTTTTTGTTTTATAATTTGAGGGCTTTGCCCTCAAACTCCCACTTAAGGGCTACTGTCCTTTAGCGGAGGTTTGGAGGCAGAGCCTCCAAGCTATTAAACAATAAAAAAGAAATTTGGATAGAGAAAAAAAGACCGCGGGCAGGGGAACTGCCCGCGGTATCGATGGAACCGCATGCCTTAACCAAAGACAAACGGTTTTATTCCTTTTTCCCTTCGCCGGGGCGGAATTCTTCTTCTGCCCGGTCGAAAGCTTCTTCGAGTGAACCGAGGAATTCTCCAGTTTTGGAGCTTTCCACAGCGGCGCGTTCGCGCTCGAATTCTTCTTCGCTATAATTAGCGGCTTTGATCGAAAGCCCGATTCTGCGTTCGGCTTTGTTGATCTTGATGACGCGCGCGGTGACATCTTGACCGACCTTGAGCACATCTTTGACTTTGCCGACGCGCTCTTCGCTGATTTGCGAAATATGCACAAGTCCGTCGATCTCGTTCGCCAACTGAATGAATGCGCCGAAGCTGGCGACTTTGGTTACTTTGCCAGTGACCATCGCGCCGATTTTGTAGGTATTTTCAATTTCTTTCCATGGGTCATCGGCCATTTGCTTAATGCCGAGGCTGATGCGCTGATTGGCTTTGTCGATACCAATGACCATCGCTTCCACTTCGTCATTTTTCTTTAAAACTTCGGATGGATGATTAATTTTTCGCGTCCATGATAAATCGGAGACGTGAATCATGCCGTCGATACCTTCTTCGAGTTCCACAAACGCGCCGTACGCCGTCAGATTGCGCACAATGCCTTTGACCGAGCGCCCGACAGGGTACTTGATGTGAATTTCGTCCCATGGATTGGGTTCGAGTTGGCGCGTACTTAGAGAAAGTTTCTGATCTTCTTTGCTTACGCCGAGCACCATCGCTTCGATTTCTTGTCCCACAGTCAGCACGTCGGAGGGACGCGCAATGCGCTTCGTCCAAGACAGCTCGGAAACATGTACGAGTCCCTCGACGCCCGGTTCGAGTTCCACAAACGCGCCATAAGGCACGAGGCTGGAAATCTTGCCTTTGACTTTGAGATTGACCGGATATTTTTCCGCAATTTTGTCCCAAGGATTTTCGCTTTGTTGTTTGAGTCCGAGTGAAACACGCTCTTTTTCTTTATCGATATCCAGCACCACCACGTTGATTTCCTGACCGATTTTGAGAACTTCTGAAGGATGATTAATGCGTCCCCAACTCATGTCGGTGATGTGAAGGAGTCCGTCGAGTCCGTCCAAATCGATAAACGCGCCGAAATCGGTCAAGTTCTTCACCGTGCCGGCCACAATGGCGCCTTTTTCCATTTTACCTAGAAGTTGCGCTCGTTTTTCCGCGCGTTCTTCTTCGATGATTTCGCGACGCGAGAGCACCACGTTTTTGCGTTCTTCGTTGATTTTGACAATTCTGCACGTCAATGTCTGATCCATGAATTCGTGAAGGCGTTTCGGAGGAACGACATCAATTTGTGATGCAGGCAGAAAAGCTTCGACACCCACCGAGAGCATGAGGCCGCCTTTGACGATGCCCTTGACTTTTCCTTGAACAATTTCGCCTTTGTTGAATTTTTCGACAATCTTTTCCCAATTTTGTTTCTGCGCGGCTTTTTGGCGCGAGAGCACTACCATGCCTTCGTCGTTTTCGAGGCGCTCCAGCAAAACTTCGACTTCTTTATTCAATTCGAGGTCGTCGATGTTGTCGAATTCCTCCACGCTGACGATGCCTTCGGATTTGTAACCAATGTCAATCACCACTTCGCGCGGACGCCGCTCGATGATTTTTCCTTTAACGATGCTTCCTTCTTTAAAATTTTGAAGCGAATTCCCCAAGAGTTCTTCCATTTTCATGCAATTTATTTCCGCGTTGGTTTTTTTAGAAATTCAGACAGAATTAACAGAATTCACAAAATGACTCCGACTCTTTAGCCTCACGGGGAAACAGGGCGCGGAGCAAAAATTCTGTTAATTTTGTTAATTCTGTCAAAGAACGATCTTAATCCAACGCTTCCCTATGTTACCGTTTGCTGGTCAGAGCAAAGTCTGAACCAACTCACCTCAACGGCGGAGGGTTAATGTTAATTTTTCACGTCGTCCCGCACCGCGCGGAACCGGTTATCACGCAAAACGAGAATTGTACTGACCGCCTGTTCTGTGGCAATATATTTTAACGAAAAAGATGTTTTGCTGTCCGTTTTTTTGTAAGCACTTGTCTTTAACATGAATAGACAAGAAGATAGAAGCTCTAAATGTGTCCTTGTTGTGGCCGTCGTCGTTCAGTTGGAAACGTAAGAGGGATTTTTATAAAAAAATTGACGTTAGGGGAAGAGGCGGACTATAAAGAGGTTATGACAAAACAACATAATGCAGTTGAGAAGCGCAAGAGGCGCAAACTATATTTGAAGAGAAAGAAGCAAGCGACGAAAGGGAAGATGGGGAAATAGAAAATATATTTCGCGCAAAGAGCGCAAAGACGCAAAAGAAAAGAAGGATAGCTCCGCACCCTTGTACCCGTGGTTTTCTTACGAGCGCAAAGAAAGAGGTGAGAGTGATGAGTCGGTATTTATTGGTGGATGGTCATAGCGTGATTTTTCATTGGCAGGATTTGTGCGCCCTGCATTCGCGGAATTCGCAAAAAGCGAGGGAAGTGTTGAGGCAAAAGTTGAGCGCGTTGCATGACACGGGAGAGTGGTGTGTGACATTGGTGTTTGACGGACGAGGCGAGACTTCATCGAGCGAGGGGAATGAAAAATCGATGGCGGTGATTTATAGTTCGGCGGGGCAAACAGCGGATAGCATCATCGAAAAAATTGTGGGAGCGCAAGAAACGCGCGATAATATTACGGTAGTCACGGCAGACGAAGCCGAACGTGAAACATTAGAAGCGCTCGGTGCGCGCGTGTTTTCGCCGGATTGGCTTTTACAGGAATTGCAATCCCGCCTCGGCGACATGAAAAACATCATCGATAGCGTGCACAAACAGGCGCGGTGGTAAAAATTCATTTCTTTAAATCCATCGCTTTTTTTATTTCAAAAGAGGGATAAATTTCTAATGTGGTTGCGATGAAGGTTGTTTTTTTAGGCGATGTTGTGGGAGAACCCGGGCGCAATGCGCTCAAAACCGGTATTCCGGAATTGATAGAAACCTTTGCTCCGGATTTTATCGTCGTCAATGGCGAGAATGCCGCCGGCGGCAATGGCATTACGCCCAAGCTTGCTTACGAAATTTTTCGCTACAAGGTCGATGTGATTACCTTGGGCGATCACGTGTGGGATCAACGCGAAATTCAGTCGTTTTTTGCCGAGGAGCCGCGTTTGATTCGTCCGTTTAATTTTCCGGAAGGATGTCCGGGTAAAGGATACGTCGTGGTCAGCGGGAACGGCATGAAACTCGGCGTGATCAACGGCATGGGGCGCACGTTTATGAATTTCCCCGCCGAAAATCCTTTTTTCGGCATTGATCAAGTTTTGGAAGAAGTCAAAAAAGAAACTTCCAATATTCTTGTGGATTTTCATGCAGAGACGACTTCGGAAAAAAATTCGTTTGGTTGGTTGTTGGATGGAAAAGTTTCCGCTGTGGTTGGCACGCATACGCACGTGCAAACCGCCGACGAGCGCGTCACGCCGCAAGGCACCGCATACATCACCGACGTTGGTTTTTGCGGGCCGCATGATTCGGTGCTAGGACGCGATAAACATATCGTCATTTCGCGTTTTAAAACCTGCATGCCTCAACGCATGAATGTGGCTATTCATGGCAATCAAATCGACGGCGTTTTACTTGAAATCGACGAAACGACCGGCCGCGCAACACGCATCGAACGCATTCAACACCGGATTTGAGCTATGGGCGAAATCATTCCTATCACCGCGCTTGCTGAATGGCGGCAAAAGCAAAAGAAAACCATCGTCGCCACGAATGGATGCTTCGACATTCTGCATGTCGGGCATCTGCGGTATTTAAAAGAAGCGCGTTTGCTGGGCGATAGGCTGGTCGTGGGATTAAACGGAGACGCTTCCGTGCAGGCGCTCAAAGGCGCGGAACGTCCTATCAATCCGGAGGCGCATCGGGCAGAACTTTTAGCGGCGTTGAATGTAGTGGATGCCGTGGTCATTTTCCCGGAAAAACGCGCGACGCATTTTCTTTCGATCTTGAAACCACATATTTATGTCAAAGGCGGAGATTATACCGTAGATCAACTGGATTCGGAAGAAGTGGCGGCGGTGAAAGGCGGCGGCGGTGAAATCAAAATTCTTCCGCTTGTGCCGGGACAATCTACCACCGAATTTTTGAAAAAAATTTCATCGTTATGAAACTCGGCATTTTGGGTTCGGGAAGAGGGTCTAATTTTGTGGCGATTGCCGAAGCGATTTCCGCAAAAAAAATCCACGCGGAGATCGTATTGGTTGCCAGCGATCACCCAAACGCTTATATTTTAACCGAAGCGAAAAAACGCGATTTACCAACGTTTGTGTGCCTGCCCAGTCAGTTCAAAACCAAACTCGAACCGGAAATCGAGGCGCAACTTGCGGAAAAACTTTTACAAGCCGGCGCGGAATGGGTCGTTCTGGCGGGTTACATGCGCGTGGTGAAGAAACCTCTTTTGGAAAAATTTCCTTGCCGCATCGTCAATATCCATCCTTCGCTTTTGCCCGCGTTTCCCGGATTGCGCGCTTGGGAACAAGCTCTAAAAGCCGGCGTAAAAGAAACAGGTTGCACGGTGCATTGGGTCGATGAAGGCGTCGATACCGGTCCCATCATCGCTCAAACCAAAGTGCCTGTTTGCGTCGGCGATACTCCAGAGACTCTCCACCAACGCATCCAAAAAGCCGAACATCAGCTCTTCCCAGAAGTCTTAAGCCAGCTCGCGACTTCCTCGTAACAACAAATTTCCATGATCAACCCGACGACAATGACAAAATTTCGTATCAACATAAAAGCATAATTAGAGCTTGTCCAAAAGTGAGCGATTTTTCAAAAATGCAAAAAAACAGAAACTCCGTGCGTTTGTTTTGCGGCACAAGATATCTCACTTGAGTTGGTCTACCCACGGTGTCATCGCTGTATGTGTTACGTAATTCGTGGACAAGAAGCCACGAGGAGGGGCGTAATGGAGCATGAGATTGAACAGCAGTGATGAGACGATCAAGAGGAATTACCTACAGAAGTATCGATTTTTTATAAGGG
>JBMONL010000048.1:0-6078 GCA_049324635.1 Verrucomicrobiota bacterium
CGTCATGACACACTCCCTCCGTCCTCCTTGCAATCGCGGGCATCTCGTTGACGATAAGTTGCAGGCGGCACGGGATTTCTCGTCAACACTCTCTCATTGTTTTACCTCTGGTGGTGAGAAATCCGGGCTAATCATTCATTCAAAAACGCATCATGGATGCTTTTTTTTAAATGAGAAAGGTTTTGATTCAGATATTTTTTTCTTTCCGGCGGTAAGAAGCGTACAAAATCAAGCAATTCCATCATTTGGAAAGTCGATTGCAAAAGAAGCGTTTCAATCGCGGTGTAAAGAGCCGTTTCTGTTTGTTGTTGGTGTAAGATTCCCATACCTACATATTACTGGGTGTTCTCAGCGAAGTTGACGTTGATCATGTAAGGAAATATCTACGCGGCTTCTTCGTTGATTCGAATATGCTCCAATTGGATATCCCTCGCTGGCGGTTCTTTGGTTTCTGAAGTGTGTTGCGATTCTTCTAAAATTTTTTGAGCTCTTTTTTCGTTGATCGAGATCACTTTACCTTTTCCTTTTTGTTTGGTTGTCTTGGCGTCTTGCTCAACGGCTTCGGCATGAGTCATGGCAAATACCGCCATGCCGGCTAAACAAGGATTCTCTTTTTCCAAATCCTCAAAGGCGTCGCGGATTTTACCGTCGTGAAGCGCATCGCGGATTTTTTGAAGATATTCGGGCGTGACGTATTTTGTGCCCGGAATAAACACTCCATCCCAAGGGTTTTGGTCAAAAGTATTTTCACGCGTGGAGGTTTCTGATGGTCCCACGCTACCGAAACGCAATCGATCCATCAGTATTTCGTTCGTCCACTCGTTGCTATTCTTTGCGGCTTCTGCGATGTAAGCAAATCTCCTCACATCGCCGATATCGAACATTCGGTCGGAAACCACGTGGGCAAAAATTTTATAGAATTGCGTATTGCGCAATCCGCACATCAATGCCCAAGAAAGTTGTTCGGCCATGACAGGATGCATGTCGGCAAATTTTCTCACGGCGTTCAGCGTTTTTTTGTCATTTACGCCCGTTTGAGCCACTGCATTCACCAATCGATGAGTCGTAATGCTGGCCACTTGCTTTTGAGGAACTTTCAACACATCGCGCAACACATCCGCATCTGTGTACCCCCATCGATTCGGAAACGCTCTCATCCTACTCCTATAATGTGTCGTTCCGCTGAATTTGTAAAGCAAGTGAAATAGAGAGAAAGTAGCGTAAAATTAAAAATTGCAAGTATTTGATAATGGTGAACGATCCTTTTTATCGGTTCATTTATGCGCAGTGATAGAGTCATTTTTGTTTTTCGAATTTAACATTAATTGGCGCGTTTTAGATTTTTTATCAGCAAGTTTTTTCGCGCGACCCATTGAGCCAGTTGCTCAGCCCATTCTCGTTGTTGTTCGGGGGTGCCGTCGAGCGTTTTGAGTTGTTGGCTTAAAATAATAATTTGCCGGTTGAGATATTCCATTTCCAAAAATTCAATGATGAGCGCAATATTTTGCGAGCGTTTTTTTTCGGGAAGTTCCGCAAGTATTTCTAGTTGCTCTTCGGCAATTCCTGACAAAAAGTTTTGTTCTACGGCATCTGTATAAGCATGCAATTCAGCGATGCGCGACCATTTTTCTTGCGTATATAACATCATTATTTTTTCAAAAAGCGGAGAGCCGGGCACGTCTTGTAGCCATTCTCGTTTAAGCAGGCGTTGAAATTCCGGAACAAGCGTAGGGTCGGCCAATACAAAGACAATCGCGTCTTTGATGAGAGGATGAATGCTCAACGGAGCGATTTTTTCATTGGCGATGATTTCCTCCTCGCGTTCCGTGAAAGTTTTTTTCTGTGCGAGGCGCGCGATTTCGCCGTTCAAAATCGAAGGCGCGAGTCCGAGTTTGTTGGCGGCTTGGTTGATAATGTGATCGCGCACGACGGCGTTTTCGATTTTGGCGATGAGACGCGTGACGGCTTCCACGATGCGTCTGCGCGCGGACGGCGTGTCGTGTTTTTCTTTTGACGTGATGTGCGCGATATAAAAATCCAAAAAATCCACCGGATGATTCAAAAGCGCGCGAAAAGCATCGGCGCCTTGCTCGTTGATCAGCGAATCGGGATCATGTCCTTCCGGCAAGGAAACCACTTGAATGCCAAAATCCGATTCCGCCAACACCGAATTTCCTTGTTCCTCGGCGAGCATCTCTCCGAGGCGCGCGGCGGAGGCTTGACCGGCGCGATCGGCGTCGAGGCAAAGAATAATTCTATCGGCAAAGCGTTTTAAAATTTTGCAGTGATCGCGCGTGAATGCCGTGCCAAGCGGCGCGACGACATTCAGAATTCCCGCGTTATGACAGCGCAAGACATCGATTTGTCCCTCGCAAATCACCACGCTTCCGGCGTCGAGAATCGCTTTCTTTGCGCGATCGAGTCCAAAAAGAATTTTCCCTTTCTTAAAAATAATCGTCTCCGGCGAATTCACATATTTCGCGACTTCCTTGTCATCTTTCATCATGCGTCCGCTGAAAGCCACGATGCGCCCGCCTTCGTCTTTGATGGGAAACATGAGGCGTCCGCGAAAACGATCGTATGGGCGTTGATTTTCTTCTTCCGGAATAATCACCAGTCCCGCTTCGGATAATTGCGTTTGCGTAAAACCGTTTTTCTTTGCCCACTCAAGTGTAGCGTTCCATGAATCCGGCGCGTAACCGAGGCAAAATTCTTTGACCCACGAGGAAGTAATGTTGCGCGATTTTAAATAAGCGCGCGCGATTTCGGCGGATTTGTCTTTGAGTAAAATGTCGCGCCAATGCAGAGCCAGAGCGCCGTGAAGTTTGAGCAGTCCCTCGCGCGAGGCTTTGCTCGGAGTATTTCCGCCGCGATAATCGCTTTCGGGAATTTCAATGCCGGCTTTTTCGGCGAGCTTGCGCACGGCCGCCGGAAAATCCAAGTGATCATGGAGCATGACGAATTTAAAAACATCGCCGCCGTGACCGCTACTGTAGCATTTGAACGATTGCCGCGATGGACTTATCATGAACGACGGCGTTTTTTCTTTTTGAAAAGGACTCAGCGCTTTGTAATACGCGCCCGCCCGCTTGAGAGAAACGTACTCACCGATCACGTCAACAATATCGACGCTCTGCCGCACCTTCTCAATCATCTCCGGCGAAATCCCAGCCATGGTAAAATTTTAGACAGAATTTACAAAATTTACAGAATTATTGCTCCGCACCCCTTTGCCCTTTTTAACCACGGATCACACGGATACAGCTCGCTAACGCGAGCTAAAGAAGGAATATTTAAAATTTTGAATCTTATTTTTCTTGCTCGCGGTAGCGAGCAATTTTCCGTGAAATCCGTGGTTAAATGGGTAAGAGGGCGCAGAGCAATAATTCTGTTCATTCTGTCTAAAAAACTTACCCTTGCCCCAAAATCCAATCTGTCGCTTCGGCGAGAGTTTTTGCGGTGAAATGGGCGCGTTTTCGCGCTTCTTGAGTTTCGTCATTTTCTTCGAGCGCGATCAGCACACTGCGGCATCCGGCATTCAGCCCGCATTCCACATCGGCGAGGCGGTCTCCCACTATGAAGGATTGAGTCAAATCGATAGAAAATTCGTTGCGGGCTTCGAGAATCATCGCGGGCGAGGGTTTACGACGTTCCGCGTACGGGTCTTCCGGCGCGGAGTAGCAGAGATAAATTTTTTTGAAAAACGGCTTGCCGAGTTGTTGCAGCATTTCCGCGTTGACGGCATCCACTTGTTCTTTGGTGATCCAACCTCGGCCCACCGCGGATTGATTGGAAACGATGAAAAGCTCAAAACCGGCTTGTTGCAGTTTTTCGAGACATTCGCGCGCGTCTGGCATGAGGCGCACCTTTGAAGGGTCGCCATTGTGCGGCACGTTATAAATAATCGTGTCATCCCGATCAAAAAATACAGCCTTCATTGAAAAAGAATTTTAGACAGAATTTACAAAATTTACAGAATTATTGCTCCGCACCCCTTTGCCCTTTTTAACCACGGATCACACGGATACAGCTCGCTAACGCGAGCTAAAGAAGGAATATGAAAAATTTTGAATCTTATTTTTCTTGCTCGCGGTAGCGAGCAATTTTCCGTGAAATCCGTGGTTAAAAAAGGTAATAGGGTTGGAATTTTTTTGTAAAATTTATTCATTCTGTCGAAAAAATTATTCCAAGCTCGCCAGTAGTTCATCGGGAGTGAGGGTGGCGGTGCCGAGTTTGCCGACGACCACTCCCGCCGCGTGATTGGCGATTTCTGCGGCAGAGTGCGCGTCGAGTTTGGCGGCGAGTGCGGCAGTGAAAAACGCGATTGCGGTATCGCCCGCGCCGGAAACATCAAAAACTTCCTTGGCGCGCGTGGGCACGTGATACGGCGGGTGAGGGGGGTGAAACAACATCATGCCGCCTTCGCCTAGAGTCAGCAACACACTTTGCACGTTCCATTTTTTAATCAACGCGCGTCCGATGCTTTCCCAGTTTTTCGGTTCTTCTTCCGAGGTAATGCCGAGCGCGGCGAACGCTTCCGACTTATTCGGTTTGATGACGGTTGCGCCGTCCCAACGCAAGGGATTGTGCGGATTGGGATCCACCGTGATAATTTTTTTATAACGCCGCGCTAGCGCAATCACCATGTCCGCCAATTCTTGCGTGATAAATCCTTTGCCGTAATCCTCAAGAATCACCGCATCCACGCGCGGAATGGCGCGTTGCAAAAACGAAAAAAGTTTTTCCAAAAGTTTTTTTTCCAGTCGATACGGCATTTCGCGATCGACGCGCACGACTTGTTGCGTGCGAGCGATGATGCGCGATTTTCGAATCGTCGGAAAATCTTTTTTCCGCAGAATTCCGCGCGCGCCGATGCGGTCTTTTTTCAGCAATTCCAACAGTCGATCGCCTGCGAAATCGCGACCAATCATGCCGCACATTTCAGTTTTAATTCCGAAGTCGGCAAGGTTGCGACCGACGTTGGCGGCGCCTCCCGGATAGGCGGATTCTTTTGTTACAAGTACCACTGGCACAGGTGCTTCCGGAGATATTCGACTCACCTTTCCCCATATAAAATCATCCAGCATGAGATCGCCAAGCACTAATATATTTGTGCTCTGCATCTTACGAATAATTTTCTTTAACCGCATGCGCGTCAATTCTATTTTCATTGTTTTTTTTATACACAAAATCCTTCCAATGAACAACATCCTTTTTTTGAAAGTTAAAAAAGCCTAAAATTTATCTAAATATCTTAAAATCAATGAAATAAAAATAAAATGAAAAAAGATTGTTACAATTCGTTGACGTTTCAATAAGTAACTCACATTTAATCATTAGTGGTTATGAAGAATTTGCTCATGGGATTATTCTTCGCCCTGCTTTTCCTCGCAGTCTCGATGAGTTACGGAGCAACAGAATCCGGTGGTGGCTCTCCATCGAATCCTGCTACAAAAAAAGATGACAAAACACAAGGCGATAAATTAGAACCCAAGCAGGAAACCGAAGAACAGAAAAAAGCGAGATTAGAAAGAGAAGCCGCTCAAGCAGGAAAACCAGGGGCAGGAGGAACAGGAAGTGCACTTGGAAGTGGTTCAGGAAGTGCCGCTGGCGGACAACAAAAACCAGCGTCCCAGCAAGGGACACAACCGAAACCAACGGGGCAGACTGGCAACACTGGTAACACCGGCAACACTGGTAACACTGGTAACACCGGCAACACTGGTAACACCGGCAACACTGGTAACACCGGCAACACTGGTAACACCGGCAACACTGGTAACACCGGCAACACTGGTAACACTGGTAACACCGGCAACACTGGTAACACCGGCAACACTGGCAACACCGGCAACACTGGTAACACCGGCAACACTGGTAACACCGGCAACACTGGCAACACCGGCAACACTGGTAACACCGGCAACACCGGTAACACCGGCAACACCGGTAACACCGGCAACACTGGTAACACCGGCAACACTGGTAACACCGGCAACACTGGTAACACCGGCAACACTGGTAACACCGGCAACACTGGCAACACCGGCAACACTGGTAACACCGGCAACACTGGTA
>JBMONL010000048.1:6178-9352 GCA_049324635.1 Verrucomicrobiota bacterium
CCGGCAACACTGGTAACACCGGCAACACTGGTAACACCGGCAACACTGGCAACACCGGCAACACTGGTAACACCGGCAACACTGGTAACACCGGCAACACTGGTAACACTGGCAACACTGGTAACACTGGCAACACCGGCAACACTGGTAACACCGGGCAAACGGGTTCTTCTTCTCAAAACGGATATACTGTTGTTACGACGGAAACAGTTTATGTGGTGCCGTCTCAGAGCCAGAATTTGACAGCAGGAGTTGCTTTATTGGTGATCAATGCCGGAGGATCATCCAGTTCGTCGAATAATACGAGTACTTCCTCTGCTTCTTATCAACAAGTTGCAACGAATCAAAATACCACTTCTCAATCCGCTACTTCAAAAACATCTACTTCCACGGATAAAACCAATGCGTCGCAACAATCGACAACGTCCAAAAATTCGCAAGGGGGGTCATCATCCAACTCATCCTCGAGTTATACTGCGCCCGCTCGTACGGAGACTACCACCGTGCGAGATGATAGAAGTAGCTCAAAAAACAGCGGTTCTCTGACGATTTCCGATTCCGCCAACAATGCATCCAATAGAACGGATTCGTCTGTCCGATCTGCGACTTCAGACAACAACGGGAGTTCTTCCTTATCGAATAGTTCCAATCAAAATAATATGGGACAAACATCTTCGTCTGCATATTCCAGCGCTGGAGATCGAACGACTCGCTCCGCATCTTCAAATTTAAATTCGAACAACAATTCTGCTTCATCTTATGCGCAAAATAGCGGTTCGAAAGGTAACGCTTCGAATTCCGGCTCTCTTTCCAAAACAACAAACTCGTCTTCGTCCGGGGGCGCCCAAAATTCTTCTTCTACCTCTTCGAATAGCACTTCGAGTTCAAAAAATTCTTCGTCGCATTCGACTTCGTCGGATCCTGCGCGCGGTTCTTTCACAAAAAACTCTCCTACTTCTTCATCCGCTACCACAAACAATGTCCCCGAGAACGAAACAAGCGTTCTCGACGCCGCTTACAAAAAAGTAGTGTCCATGATTACGGATCGCGAAGCTAATGCAAACAATGCAGATTCTACAGCGCACCAAGGAGATTCTTTATCGCAAAGAAACAAAAACAATGCGGTTTCCATTGTTCAAAAATCCGTGGAATATCCCGTTTCCCAGAATAAACCTGTCGTAATTCGCAGTGTGGAAGATGTTCCTTTCAAAATTATTATTACCGGCGAAAGCGATGCGCCGCTCAATATTCAGAGCGATAAACTCATTCGCGCCATCGGCGCAAATGGCACGCCCGTCACGATCAATGAATCGCAAACCGGTGTTGTCAGAGGCGGAAAAAGCAAGCCGGTCGTCATCGAAAGCCCGGGAAATAATACAATCACGATCAATAATCCAAGCAATGCGCCTGTTAATATCATCGTCACTGGCATTGAAAACAACGCCGAAGTAACCGATGTCCGTCTGAAACAATCGTTGCTCTCCGATGAAACGCCTGTGGTGATTACAGTATCCAAAGCCTCCAGCAGTAAACTCAATCTTTTGAATGAAGAATATAACGTAACACCAATGGCATTAGCCACGCTCACAGGTGTTTTAGCCGCATGCGCGGCATGGCTGTACTGCCTCGGATTTTTTACCGGCGAAGTTGCCGACAAATATCCTCTTCTCAAAGCCGCCGCCGCTCATTTTCATTCCAGCTACGAATCCTGCCGCCACATCTCTCACAAAACTTCCGGTCTCTTCCGCGCTCCTCCTAAACGCGCATTGTAAAAAGCTTTTGAGGGCTTCGCCCTCAAACTCCCACTTAAGGGCTACCGCCCTTAAGAATCCCTTCATGTGTGCGTTTGTTTGCGCGCGAAGCGCGCTAACAAACAAACGCACACAAGTAGGATTCTCAAGGATGGTAATCCTTGAGCGGAGGTTTGGAGGCAGAGCCTCCAATTTATTTCTCCGCTTCGATACGGATTTCGACGCGGCGGTTGCGGGCTTGTTCGTCTGGGTTGCCGTTGGGGTTGACGATGGGGCGAGTTTCACCGAAGCCGCGGACGGCGAAAGTTTGTTCTGAGACGCTAAGGCGGGTTTCGAGCCATGAGGATACTGCGTGCGCTCTGCGTTCGCTCAAGTTTTGATTATAATCTTCCTTGCCGATGGTGTCGGTGTGACCTTCGATGGTGACGCGCGCGTGAAGGGCATCGCGAATCAATTGCGCGACTTGATCGAGGATGGGTTCGGCGGTGGGAAGCACGGCATCGGAATCAAATTTAAAAAGCACGTCGCTGGAGAGTCGCAAAAGAATGGGTTGAAAAACCGGGCGCGCGAGCATCGTTGCTGGCTTGGCGCGCAGAAGAGTTGAGATATCGCCGAATTGAGGGATGGCTTGGCTGGAGCCGGGCACGGCGTCTTTTGCATTTCCTCCGCCGAGCAAATCGGTGGGTTGAAGCGCGCGCGCGGTTTCTTTGAGCGCTTGAGTGCTGGCTTCTTCGGCGAGGGCTTGCGCCAATTGAGGCACGTTGCCTTTGGTTTCAATCGGAAGCGCCGAAAACGCCGGAACCGGAACGCTCGAAGGTCCCATACCGAGCGGCGCAGGCGTCACGTCCGCAATGCGGGGCAGGGGGATGCTCGGAGTTTTGAGCGGTCCGCTGAATGCCGCGATTTTTTGCGGGTCGAGTTCAATATGACGTTGCGCGGACGGCAAATCCGGGTGACGCTCGATCAATTTCGGATCGATCTTTGCTCGTTCAAGATGGAATCGCTTGGGTTGAATCGGATCAATGACCGGCGGCCCAAAATCCAATTTCAAAAATTGCCACCAAAATAAAATAATCGCGTGTACCAAGAGCGATGCCATCGCCGCCAATAACATCGGCGCGCGATAAGGCAATGCAGATGCAGAATTCATAGATTTTTTTTAGACAGAATGAACAGAATTTCTACAGAATTACTCCGTACCCCCTTTCCCTTTTTAACCAAGGATGACCCCTTGCGTGGTTCAATGGGGTAAAGGGCGCGGAGCAAATTTTCTTATTCTGTTAATTTTGTCTAAAAATCAGTAGTGTCCAACTGTTGAGAGAAGATAGCATCGGAAATAGTTAAAAGACAAGCGGGTAAAAAATTTTTCGGGTGTGTTCGACATGGCGTAAGGTTGGCGGATGCAAGCGCCACCGACGATATT
>JBMONL010000049.1:0-9158 GCA_049324635.1 Verrucomicrobiota bacterium
CGCTTCCCCCTCCTTCAATATCCCTATGATCTGCTCTTCTCTAAATCTCTTCTTCTTCATATGTCCTCCGTTTTATACCCAGAGGACTCTCTTTTCAACCGGTCCAGTTTATCGGGGGCAGGTCAATCCGGTTTTTACTTATGGCGGCGCGGAGGGTTCTCTCTTCAGTCAAATCATACAATTATTGGAAACCAACAAAAACGAACTCAAAGACCTCAAAGATTCTCTCGTTGAAAAAATCCGAGCAAAAATGGGAGGTTAATTTTCTTCGCCGAGCGTATCGTGAAAAACGACAACGTTGATGAAGAGATACCTACACCGTTTTAGCCTACATTTCTTACATCTTCAAAATCTGCTCGCGCTTGCGTTGTCAGTCGTCGGTCGAGTGTCGAGTGACACACTTTCTCCTCCTTTCTCGCACGCGCGAGCATCTCTGTTGTGATTTAATGCAGGTGGCACGGGATTTCTCGTCCACACCCTGTCATTGTTTTACCTCTGGTGGTGAGAAATCCGGGTTAGAGCAGGCTGAGGATACGATTTTTACAAATAAACCCTCTCTTTATTCCACTGGAGTTGCGTCCTCTTGCCCCACGCTATGCCATCGGGCGTTCCGCGCAATTTTAAATATTCGCTGTCGCGAAAATGCGTTCCTGCTCAAGGCGGGAATGACAAGTGGAAAGAAGAATGATTGTGAGATATGTCACAATAGGTGCATGTGTAAATTTATGTTTTGGATTTAATGTAAACAGTCGTGTCTCTCGCAAAGAGCGCAAAGAAATGCTTTATTCCGACTTTGTTTTCTTCGCGGCGCATCCAAAAGCGACGCCAAAGCAAATGCCGACAAATCCTCCGACTAAAATATCGCTCACGTAGTGTCTTTTCAGAGAAACGCGAGCGGCAACGACTCCCGTCGCGGCAACAACAGCGGGCACGCCCAAAGGAGGCAGAGCGACGGCGATGGTGGTTGCGGTTCCAAAAGCCGTAGCGGCATGACCCGAAGGAAAACTGTGATACGCGTAAGATTTTTGCAGACCGTAAAAACCGTCGGCAATTTCCGAACTCGGGCGCGGACGCCCTAATGTGAGCCGAAAACAATTCACCAAAATCCCCGCGAACGCCGCCGCAAGAACGCACGCAATCGCCGTTTTTTTCCAAAGATCTTTTTTTCTGAAAAATCCGATGAACCACAAAATCGCGCCAAGAATCAACGTACCGGTGTAAAAATCTCCCCAAAAACTAAATTGCTTCGCCCACATCGGCGAATCTTTACCCGGCGAAAGCGCTCGCACCCATTCCGCATCGTGCGGAAACACCCAAACCGTCGCCACGCCCACCACCAAACCCGCGCCCAAAAACCACCGCGCCCTCTTTTTGCCCACCGCCCACGCCTCTTTCACCAATTCACAAATATCCTTCCAGAATATTCGCACAACAGGTTGTTGAAAAAGGCGCATGGATTGAATTTCAGCAGATTTTTACGCGCGCGCAAGGTTTGCTACATATTCGAAAATAGCCGCTTCCTGCCCTCGGTGTGATCATTCCAATAAAAAGCGTGACGATGCGTCAACCTTGACATGATGCCCGATATGCATACATTGTACTCATGGTCATTTACAAGGAAATTATATGGGCTGGGTAACCATTAATGGCAATCATGTTCTCATAGGAGAAGACGGCAGAAGTCTAACAGACAGGCGTTACTCTAAAGACCGGAATAACGATGATTTCTTAAGCAAAGAAGAAATGGACGCCATCTTTCGCGAAGTGGCAGAAGCTATGAACAAAGGCATCAGTTTAAGTAACCTTCGCGCCGAAAAACTCGGCATTACTCCCGACGAACTGGATGCCATCGAGAAAATGATGCCTAAATTTCAAACAATGTCCGCCGAAGACATCAAGAAGGGGCTTTACGATTGGTGGTTTAAAAACATGGCGAAGACTTTAAAATCGGGCATGCATTTCCCTGATTTAAAAGAAATGGCGCTTCATTACAGCACAAGCCTCAAAAAAGAAAAACAAGGAATTACCAATACAGAAGCACTTCCTTTATATGATAGAAAAAATCCAAACATTTCTTTGGGGTTGGAAAGTAATAATCCGGGTAATTTGAAAGCTTACGGGCAACCCATACCTTCTTCATGGAACGCTATTGGAAAAATGAAGTGTCAATGGGGTTACAACATTGTCTTTAATACACTGGAAGACGGCTATGCGGCAGAAATCAGCAACCTTAAACACAACTACTGGGATAACGGGCAAAAAACTGTAAGAGCCATTCTTCACAAATGGTCGCCACCAGGAAAAGAAAATCCCACATGGAATAACTACATGAAATCCGTGGCGAATAAATTAAATGTTTCGCCCGATGCAAAATTGAATCTTTTTGATTCGAAAGGAAAATTAACCGATCAAGGCATCAAAATGCTACAGGTGATGAGTTGGTGGGAATCTAAAATTCCAGAGGATCAAGCATTGAAAGCGCTTCAATCTGCGGCGGAAAGATTTGATGAATAGAAAATTTGCTACTCTTAATCTTTAATCATGCGTATTTCCAAAGGTTCTATTAAAACAGGCGTTTGATGCCAGACTGTATTACCGTGACTTAATTTTCCTTTTATCTGGACCCATTTTCCGTGGTAGTCATCCCTCAAGTGTTGGTTTCTTTTTTCAAATTCATCATCGGGCACAAATTGCATGACTTTGACGTTCATGTAAGATTTTTGACAAGTGGTTTCTTTTCTCTCTTTGACACAAATGGGATTTTTTAATTCAAAGACCTCATAATGATAATTTAAAGGTCCGAAACCATAATCTCTCTCGTTGTAAAAAGTCGTTTTAGTAAAAATCATTCCTTCGAGTTGAATGACTTGATCAAATGAGTAAGTGCTTTCAGCGCTCTTTGGATTTTGCGCAACCAAAGTTGTTAATAAAAACAAGCAAGCCGCTAATATAAAAGGCATTATTTTCCACCATGCGCCAAGCACGCTCTTCATTCATTAATTATACCACACAACGCGGCAAAAGTGAATTTACAACCCCTGTTACCCTGCTTCTGCACACAAACGCAACACATCGAGACGAACGAAAAATGTGGCGGAATTTTAAAAGAAAATTGTCGTTGGAAGATGTTTTCCTATTCAAATCTCGCGCAAAGCCGCCCAAGCCCCCGCAAAGAAAGAAGCGATTTTGTCAATTGTCAAGCTCTGACCCCAATCACCCCAATCACTGACCCCAATCACCCCCCAATCACCCCAATCACCAATCACCCCACCCCAATCACCCCAATCACCCCAATCATGACCCCAATCACCCCAATCACATAAAATAAAAATCCCTTCAAAATGTCCTGAAGCTCGCGCGAGAAGCGCGAACGTTAAAACTTCATTCAGTTGTGAAGGTTTTGCTTTTAATGTTCTTCCCACTTCTCTTGAGTAACGAATTATCTGCTTATAAAGCTTGAGTAGCTTTGTGTGAGACGAAGAAAATTTGGCGATTTGACTTTTTATGTCCAAAGAAAGAAAGCCTATGTCCTCAAAGGATTCGTTCATGTATAAATAAAATGATGAAAATAGAACTGACTTGAAGTATATCAACTTTTGATTCGGCTTCATCAGTTTCCGTATCCTTATTTTTGGGAAAAAGTTGCCGACTCAAAACCATCTCGATAATCATAACGCTCCGTTGCAGTATTTCCAATACCATTCGGAGGGGCGAATGGGGTCAAACCTTGACAATTGACAAATTGAATAACGCAGTGATTCAGCTTAAACCACAAACCAATTTGTCAATTGTCAAGGTTTGACCCCATCTTCCCTCATAAAGCGAATTTCAAAAAAAGGTGCATGCATTTGATGTCTTGCATTCTTTTCTAATGTAATGTATATTGCATTACATTGTGATGAGTCATTTAAAAGCCATCGCGGCGGCGGAAGGGTTTGAATGGGACAGCGGCAATAGCTTAAAAAGTTTGACGAAGCACAAGGTCAATTCAAATGAAAGCGAGCAGGTGTTTCGCAATCGACCATTGTTGTTGCTCGATGATGATACGCACTCGCAGAAAGAGGTGAGATATAAAGCTTTTGGAAAAACGGATCACAAACGCTTGTTGACGGTAAGCTACACATTACGCGGCAAAAAAATCCGCATTATCAGCGCTCGCCCAATGCACAGAAAGGAACGAAAAATCTATGAAAAAGCAAAAAAATAATCTTTACGTCCCCGATGAACCTAAAAATAGCACCGATCACCTTGATTTGACCCAAGCCGTGCCGGCTCCCGATATGCCCAATTTGAAATTCAGCACAGAAAGCGTGACATTGAGAATGTCGGCATCCATGGTCAATCAACTCAAAATGCAAGCTCACAAGCGCGACATCCCTTACCAGAGTCTGATGAAGATGATTCTATCCGATTGGCTCACAATAAAGCGCCGCGCGGCATAATTAAACCTAAGTTCCGCAATACAAAAAGCCGAAAACATGCAATGCATTGCCATCCAGCGATTTATGAGAAACAGCTCTTCTCTTGAAGAGTGAAGGAGTTGCCGAGTGTAACGAGGCTATGCATGCAAACTTCCCTCCACCATGTCTTCACGAGCGGGGATGCGCGGTGATCTTGTCTGCTTTGTTTTGCGTTTTGCGCCCGCGAGCGCAACGTTTTTTGAGCGCGGCAAGCAAGATCGCCACGCCGCCCGGCTCGCGAGGACACGATGGAGGGGAGTGAGGAGAAGCGGCTCGCTGACGCTCGACAGCTCAATGAACCGCAAACCTTCAATTTCAATGCGGAATTTAAGATAAAGAAAACCTCTGCAAAAAGAGGAAATAGCGCAGGCGGTCGCGGATTTTTAACGAATGGCAAGACACGCGCGAGGCGCATATCCCTCGTGGATCTGTAACGAGCGCGCAATACCGCCAGTCGTCAAAAGCCGCACCGCATGCTTGTTTCCTCTTTTTGCAGAGGTTTCACATCACGCCTTGACGACAACAATTTTGCTTCCTTCAATTTTGAGGATTTTAACGGTTTCATTTTGCGCGATGAAATCGCCTTGAGTGAGGACATCTACAGGACCACCGCCAAAATTCACCGTTCCGCTGGGACGCAAAGCGCTCAACGTCTTTCCGGTTTGTCCAATATACAGATGAATCGTTTCTTCAGTAGCAGATGGCGTGGGATTCACTTTAGCAAGAATGAGCTGATGGTAAAACGGAGTTTTAGGAAGAATGCGAACCAAAAGCAAAACACACAGCAACGTCATCACAAACGCCAATCCCAAATTGGCGAGCGGCAATTGAAGTTGAGCTACCGACGGCAAAAAAGGCTCCGTGGGATATTGATCCACCATGGATCGCAACGCGGAAATCAACGCCAGAAAAAAGCCCGCGACGCCCATAATCAGCGTACCGGGAAAAAATAAAAGTTCCGCCGCAATCAACAAAACGCCAATGATAAAAATCACAAGATTTTCATAACCTGAGAGACCGGCGACGTAATGCCCAAAAAAGAAAATCACCGCGCACACAATCGCCAAAATTCCAAAAATGCCGAATCCGGGCGTTTTGAATTCGATGTATCCGCAAATAAACGCCGCCGTCATTAAAAATGGCGCGATCAGAGTGATAAATCGCGCAATTTTTTCGAGTCCGGTTGGTTTCAATTCAATAATACGCGCATTCTTACCCGCGATTTTTTCAATCAAGTTATCGAGACTTTCAATCGTTCCCGCAGAGAGAAGCGGCTTGGGCGGTTTTCCATAACGCGCGGCGGCTTCCGTACTGGTCAGCGTCAAAATTTTCCCTTTGGGAACTATTTCCTTGCCGTCGATTTCCAAACCTTGCTGACGATCCACCATCGCGTCAAAAACTTTTGTGTTGTGTCCATTCTGCTCCGCATTCGCTCGCACGAGCGCGCGAATCGCCGAAGTCATTTTTTCCTCAACACTTTCCGGCATCTGAGCTACCCCATTGCCTCCCGGCGCCACCATGATGGGCGTCAAAGCCCCGATTACTCCCGTCGGCGCCATGTAAATATGCCTCGTTGCCGAAGCGATAAATGCTCCTGCCGAAAGCGCTTTTGTGTCGATATAGGTGTAGGTCTGCTCTTTTTTGTTAAAATGTCCCAGTGTTTTGATGATATCCTCAGTCGTATCCACGCGCCCGCCGTTCGTGTCCATGTGAAGAATCAAAACATCCGCCTTCATCTGCAAAGCTTCTTTCACCCCGCGCTTCACCAAAAACGACATCGACGCCTCAATGTCATCCCTCACAGGAATCACATACACCAATTTCCCTGCTTCCCCGTGCGCCATCGACAAAGCGACAACGCCATAAACCATCCACCTCATCATCCCTCGCATCAAGTATCTCAATTCCATAAAATTATTTATCCTGCGCGCTGAAGGTTTCGAACCTCCGACCCTCTCGGTGTAAACGAGATGCTCTACCACTGAGCTAAGCGCGCAAATGTTCATTATCAATGACTTACAAAAGCATAAAAATGATGCGGAGCATTGTGTAGCAGGTTTGTGTAGCACCTCATCACTTTTCAGCGCCCAATTATGCTGATTTTTGACGAAGAAGCAAGATTCCTTGTTGATGCAAAATTTTTCAGAAATGGATAATGGAAAGGCTGTAACGATTATCCTGCTTGATTTGACCCCAAAATTAAATCTTGTTTTCGAAGTGGAGCAAAAAAGCCAATACGAGATGCTCCACCTTTAGGTAAGACATGAAAAAGTATCGTCGTTACATGCAAAATATTCGTTCTACTTTGTGTATTCTTTTTTAGGTAGGTGGTAATTTATAAAAATCTTTTCGTTTGGGCGGCTTCGTGCTGAGAATATGAGTATGCTTTATCTTATCGTTGCTATTTTGTTTGAGGTGGCGGGGACGACGTGCATGAAACTCTCCGCCGGGTTTGCGAAACCGCTTTTGGCTGTTTTGATGTACGTGTTTTACGCGCTGTGTTTCGCTTTCCTTACCATGGCGCTTAAAACGATTGAAGTCAGCACGGCTTATGCCATTTGGTCGGGCATTGGAACATTTCTCATCATGCTGATAGGAATTTTATATTTCAAAGAATCGGCGTCATGGATCAAAATTGTCGGCGCCAACCTTGTTGTTATTGGCGTCATCATGCTTCATTTATCGAGATAGGTATCTATCTTAGCAACAATTCGATTTCCCGAGTTCGTCATCGCGCTGGATTGCACGACATTGATAAACTCCTTCATGTTTTGCGACGGTTCTCCACGAGTGACCATATAGAGAGGTTGCGATATCTCTCTATCCGTCTCAATCGCCGCGACGGTGGCCGGCTTCTTTGTTAATTTGCTGATTGTGCCGATAGCGTTAGGAAATTGAGACATTGCTTCTGCCAGTAAGACGGGGTTATCAAGCTCCCTTCGTCCATCGACAAAAGACGATCCTCTTGCAAGCAGTTTTTCTTCGATGATCGTTCTGACGCCATCGCCGGCGCGCGGCACGAAAACAATAATAGGAGCATCGTGCCCTCCGACTTCCTTCCAATTTCTAATACTGCCGGTAAGAATGTTGTTGATCTGAGCGAGTGTCAGTTTTTTGACAGGATTGGAAGCATGAACAATAAAGGCGACCGTAGCTTCGCCGATCTGCATAGATTGCATATAATCTGTATCGATCATTCCGGGCGACTCGGCGTTAATTTTTGACACAATTTCCTCGAGAGGCGCGGAAATCATAGCGATATCGGCTTTCCCATGCGCAAGATCAATCAGTCCGTTACCAGAGCCATTGCTTGCTATTTCCAACACGCAATGCGATTTATTTTCTATCTCATTTTTATTGGGATAAATTAAAGTATAGGCAACGCTTGTTGAACCATGCAGTTTGACGATCGAAGGTTTAGGAGCATCTTTCAAATAGATAAGAGCCAGCAACACGAGAACGGCGAATACGGATTGGAATCTCATAAATTAGCCCAAAATGGTAAACACTGCCATATTGCTCCGCAAGTTTTTTAGAGATCGACCTCTTTGCGGGGGTATGAATTCAATACAGATACATAATGTGCCGCGAACTTCGGTGCCGCCTCCCTAAAAGCCTTACCGCGTTTAGCATGCGTAAGATTATTCTCATCAAAATGCTTTTCGCCGTGATAAGCGTAATACTCGCTGGGATCTTCGTTTTTTGCTTTTGCCTGCTCGTCTCGTATGTCGCAATCGTCGTCGCAGTGCAAAAGTTCATGATGAGCCGTCTTTTTTGTATCTCCGAGAGAAAGCCTGCCCGAGGAATCCAAAAATATTTTTCTTTTTGCGCCTTTACGATAAGAGGACGAATTTACATTCAATCCATCAAGAGAAATTTTTGCCGCCAAATGAAACGGCTTTCTACTTAATAATTTATCCAACGCAAATGAAACTCTTAGATCCGATCCTTTAATAATTTTTTCCATGCATAATCCATTAACGAATGTGATGTCTTTTACCTTTGCCCGGATATAATCGGGACGATCCGGCGCATGAGCTTCAAGCGCTAGATAAACCGCCACAGTATTTTTGAAAGCATTCCTGAAAGAAGGATGCGTTCCTTTGATATCCGCGCTCTCCTCCCAGTCTTCCGGAGTGGATTCTTCTGGAGAAAAATGAATTTTGAGTCCGTATTTTCGGCGAATCACTTTTCTTAAAGTTCTAAAATGTTCAACGGCGAAAGCGGGCAAATCTTCAATGTGCTCCGCCATCCACATCATGCGTTCATCGAGATGATGAGCTACTTTTTCGGCGGCGAGCAACTCACCATGAACGTAACTTCCCAATACCTGCTCCAGTGCTTCCCATTTTTTTCTTTTAGGATCGTCTTTGCTTCTTTGAGGAATAACAGAAGCAATTCTTTTTTGTAATCCGTTGACGATACCTCGACGCATCATTTTACGAAATTGAGGGCTGACAAGAACGTCGGGCAAAAACTCCGCTTCATCCTCAAGAATTTCATGAACATAATCCAACACATGCTTTTGAATACGCTCATGAAGATCATCGAAAGATTCTCGGCGAAAACATTTGACCTGCCCCCGATAAACTGGACCGGTTGAAAAGAGAGTCCTCTGGGTATAAAACGGAGGACATATGAAGAAGAAGAGATTTAGAGAAGAGCAGATCATAGGGATATTGAAGGAGGGGGAAGCGG
>JBMONL010000050.1:0-9055 GCA_049324635.1 Verrucomicrobiota bacterium
TTGTTAGCTCGCTTCGCGAGCTAACAACAAACGCACACAAGGTAGGATTCTCAAGGACGGTAGTCCTTGAGCAGGGGATTGGGGACGGAGTCCCCAAAAATTATTTCAAAGGTCTTGCGACGAGGATTCCGGCGTGGGAGGAGAAGTCGTAGAGGTAGCCGGAGAGGCGTTGGTCGATGAGAACTTTTTTGTAATTGGAGGAAGCGTGCATGAAGCGCAGGACGCCTTTTTCGTCGCGGTAAGCAAGTCCGACATGCGAGCAGAACGAGCCGCGACCTTTGGTGGTGATGCCGATGATGTCGCCGCTTTGGAGTTGCGGCTCGATGTCTGCGACTTTGGATTTTGGAATATGATAAACGGGCAAGTCGGAAATTTTTCGTTCCAATTTAGCCATGGGCTGAATGAGTTTTCGATTGGCGCGCAGGTAGCGATAGCCTTTCCAACCGTTGCTCATCTCGCAACATTCTTTTCGAAGACGCACGCCGCCGAGTTTTTTGGATAAATCTTCCACGAGCCCGCCCTCGGCGTTATCGATTAACCAATCCGCCAAATAATGCAGACGCGAAAGATAATTGCCCGTGCATTGTCCTTTTCGGTAACGATCCAATTCGATGTAATCCAGAAGAATTTCCGGCGTCCATTCTTCTTCCGGCAATTCCAACATGCGCGCGAACCCCAGCGATACTTCAAAAAACGTCCAACAATCCAAGCCGTTTAAATTCACCGAAGGCGCTTCGATAGAATCATCGATTTCCAACGTATAACCCTTGTACGGCGTGCCCACGAGCGTTTTGCCGATGGTCGCCACACGCTCTCCGAGAGGCAATTTCACCCACTGCTCGATTTTCGCCTGCTCCACGAGTTTGTTAAATTTCTCCACGCCCTTAAACCGCGTCTCAAACGGCAATTCCGCCGCCTCGCATGTGGTAACAAAAAGCAACAAAAACAAAAAGCGCGCAATCACGCTTAAAAACTAACAAAGAATATTTTTCTGACAAGTAGCGGCTATGGTTTTTCAGGGAAAAGCGAATGTTTAAACCAATAAGGTTTGTCTTGGAGTTTCCATTCGGGAATTTTTGCGTAAATTTTTTCCAACGTCGCCGGTGTAATCGGCTCTTTTTTCAATTCATTAAAAAAGGCTTGAATTTCCTTTTTCAACGTTTCGTATTTTTCTGTGATCTCTTGTTGCGCTTTCATTCTCGCTTTAAATTCTTCTGCGGTTTCTCCGCCTTCTTTTTCAACAGATTTTAAAAGTTCATCGAGCGCTTCTCTTTCCAGTCGATCCACTTCTCCTGTTGCAAATCCTTCCAACCATTGAAATTCATGCTCTGGCGGTAATCCCGACAGTGTCGTAGTATCTCTAGGAGACTGCATGGGCTTTTTATCATCTATGCCTTCTGTTTCATCAACTTCAGGAGGTTTAGTGGGCTGATGTTGTCCAAGAGAATCAGGTTTTCCTAGAGAATCAGGGAGAGGACGAGGCGCGCTTCCCTCCGAAAACGGACATGAAACCTGCCATAAAATCACCGCCAAACAGAGATACAACCCCCAGCCAAAGCCAATGCGGGAACGACACATTTTGAACCTTTTCATGCTCACACTTCTGTAATGTGAGATAAACCCATTAACGTCAAGCGAGGTTTTTACGACAGTAGGGGTATGGTGACCCGATCTCTACATCTCTACTACAAGAATCGGCTGAGATAAGTCGCATCGCCGATGCCGCTCAGAATATAAGCGTGCTTGTCGTCGCTCCACGCGGCGGTAATGGCTTTACCTTGTTGCAAAAACATCGGACGCAACGGCAAGTCTTTGAGCGTCGAGCGATCCACGACAAAAAGGTGAATAGCTTCTCGCTTGTTTTTATCCACCCAAAAACAAATCACCGAAACTTTTCTTCCGTGAAATTCCCTCACCTCGCATCCGATATTGGCTAAGGATTGCATTCCCACAGGCACCACAAACTCCGGCGAGCCTTGGCGCGTTTTGAGCCACGCGCGAATTTTTTCTGAGTCTTCCGTCCAATACGGCGGATTGAACTCGTGTTTCTCGGTGAATATAGCAATTTCTTTTTGCAAATAATTCAAGGAAATCGTGCGCGAGGAATTGAAATACAGCGCCGTGAATAAACCCATCACAGCGCACGCAACCATAGCGACGAGGATATGGGAATGACGCCGCAGGGGAACGCGATCGATTTTGCGTCCCACTAAAATTTCAACCTTCACATCCTCCGGCACGGGAAACGCGCGCAATTTTTTCGACACAATCGCATGGGCTTTTTGTTCTTCGGCAAACCACGCGCCGAGCGACGGGTCTTGCTCGGCCTGAGCGAGCGCTTCGCGGAAATGCGGGTCTTGCGCGTCCCTTCCGCTCGGACGATATGCCTGCAAAATCAATTTGGCTTCGTAATTGTTCATTGTCGGCTTCTCCATAATTCCGAGGATAAATCCACGTTCTTTTTCCGCGGATCGGTTTTTCCAAAATTTAAAATCTGCCTTAATTGTTGTTTCCCGCGCGAGAGCCGCGACATCACCGTACCGATCGGCACACCTAGAATTTCTGCCATTTCCTGATACGAATGGTCTTCCAAATAAAACAGCGTTAAGGGCGCGCGAAAAAGTTCGTCCACTTTCCCCAAGCAACGCATCACTTCCGCCGCGTCCATAGAGTCGAGAGTCTCCGGCGAAATCATAGGCAATTCTTGATCCACGGAATCCAATTCATGATGAGGAAACCGGTTTTCTCGCCTCTTGCCACTCAAGAATTCACGATGCAACGTCGTAAACAACCACGTTTTGACTTTGGAAAAATCTCTCAGCTGATGCCCCTTGGTTGCCCACAGATAAAATGTCTGTTGCGTCAAATCAAACGCTTCTGCCGGGCGTTGCGCCAAGCTATACGCAAATCGATAAAGCGGTTGATAATATTGTTCCACCAAGAACTGAAAATTCCCTTCCTCCATATTATTAGGAGTCACATCCATGCATCTTATTCCAAGCCACAATATATATAAGAAACGAAATACGGCGAATTTTAATTTTCATTGATGTTTGACCGCATCAAGTTAAATTGCCCCCATGAATGTAAGTAGCATGGACATTTTAGATATTCTGGTAAACGCAAAAATTGAAGAGCCGAAAGCTAAAGCCATTGTAAAAGCCATTGAGATTGTTGAAGATCAAAAAGAACAATCCTTGCGAGAGTATATGGAAAAAAACTTGATGAACAAAAGAGACGGATTAGAACTGGAAAATCGATTGATTAAATGGTTCTTTGGAATGCTCATCAGCCAATCCATCATTGTGCTTGGGGGCGTTTATTTCATGGTAACTTATGCAAGCAAAGTCGCGCGATAAAACTGCGTTTTCTCTGTTTACGCTTTACTGAGACGCGTATCGAGAGCATCCGACAACAAAATTTTGATCAAACTTTGATAAGGCACATCGTGTTGATGCGCATACATTTTAATGCGCTCCAACAAACTCTTCGGCATACGCAACGTGATATTTTCAGTGCTATAATTAAGCTTTGGCATACTCGGATTAATGATGGCTTTGCTCCAATCCACTTTTTGCGGAGCAGATCGATCATACGGCACATAACCATGCTTGATTTTATACTTTTTCATAATCTCTCCTTTCTTCTTTGCTCATATCGCGAGCAGAAATAATCCTGATCCGATTGGATCGTATAGTAAAACTAATATACAAAAGCCTTTTCGCGTCTGTTTTACCCAACGCATAAGCCCGATGCTCCTGTTGAGAATGAAGAGTATTATCTCCAATAATCAACGGTTGATTGCGAAAAATGCTTTCAGCTTCTTGGCAAGTCACGGCATGTTTCACCAAGTTTTTTTGGTCGTTGCCACTGTCCCATTGGAACCCCTCAACTTCCGCTAAAAGCCTTACCCAGTCCATACATGACCATACCATACATTTGTGCGTTTGCAAATGAAAACGAGGACTCGAAATCCGTTGTTCTTATCTGCCTATTTCTTATACAACGGCAGAGGAATGTAGTGGGTATGGAGGAGCTTGTGGGCTTTTTCGCTAAGAGGCTTTTCTAGAAATTCGGCATAGACACGCTGGACTTCAGGGTTTTCGTGCGAACAGCGTTGCTTGCAATCGCGATCGTCTTGATAAAGACCGGCGATGCGCTTGGCGCGCACTTCATCATTCACGCCATAAGGCTGACCTCCGCCGCCGATGCAACCGCCGACGCACGCCATCACTTCAATGAAATGATACGGTGTCTCTTTATTTTCCCTGCGCGCTTCACGTACTTTTTCCAAAACATATTGCACATTGCTCAAACCGTGTGCGACGGCAATGCGCACTTTGGTGCCCTTAATATCGACTTCCGATTCCTTGACGCCTTTGAGTCCGCGCACGTTTTCAAATTCCACCGAACCTAAATTTTCACCTGTCACAAAATTGTACGCCGTGCGCAACGCCGCTTCCATTACACCGCCGGTTGCGCCAAAAATCGTGCCCGCGCCGCTATAAGCGCCTAAAATCGAATCGGCTTCTTCGTCCGGCAAGTTCAGAAAATCGAGACCCGATTGCTTGATCATGCGCGCCAATTCGCGCGTCGTGAGCGCCACGTCCACGTCTTTGTGACCCGAAGCGTACATTTCGTGCGTGCGCGAGAGCTCATATTTTTTCGCCGTGCACGGCATGATCGAAACCACGTACATCTTCGCCGGATCGATATTTTGTTTCTCGCAATAATACGTCTTTGCCAAAACGCCGAGCATCTGTTGCGGGGATTTCGCCGTGGAGAAATTATCGATGAAATCCTGATGGCGTTTCTCCATGAAATCCGTCCATGCCGGACAGCACGAAGTAATCAACGGCAAGGGGCCTTTTCCATGCGCGAATCTTTCTACAAATTCGCTCGCTTCCTCCATAATGGTCACGTCCGCCGAAAAATTCGTGTCAAAAATCGCCTTGAATCCGAGTCTGCGCAATACCGCGTACAATTTCTTTGTCAAATTTGTTCCCGGCGGCAATCCAAAGGCTTCTCCCACCGCCACGCGCACCGACGGCGCAATTTGCACCACGCAATATTTCTCCGGATCATAGAGAGCTTTCCAAACAATATCCGTTTCATCCTCTTCCACGAGCGCGCCTGTGGGACAATGCGCCGAACACTGCCCGCATTTGACGCACGGCGATTCCGCCAGACAAATATCGCCCGCCGGCGCCATGCGCGTATTGATGCCGCGTTCCAAAAACGACAATGCCCAGACGTCCTGCATCTGCTGACATACTTGAATGCACCTGCCGCATTTGATGCATTTCATGAAATCAATCACAATCGATCCGGTGGAATGATCCGAAGGAAGATCGCGTATATAGCGCTTGATAGAATCCTGGCGAATTCCAAAATCCGCCGCCATGGTTTGCAATTCGCAATCGCCGTTGCGTCCGCAAATCTGGCAACTATTCGGGTGATTGGACAGAATTAGTTCCAGCACCGATTTGCGCACTTCCACAAGCTCGCTGTCGTGCGTGATGATGTCCATGCCGTTTTCGATCGGCGTGGCGCATGCGCGCGGCATTTTGGGCGTGCCTTTGAGGCGCACGATGCAAAGCCCGCATGCCGCCGTCGGCAAAAGGTCTTTGTGTTTGCACAGCGTCGGAATTTTGATCTGCACTTTTCTTGCGGCGTCCAAAATGCTCGTGCCTTCGGGAACTTCCACGTCGATATTATTTATTTTTGCGCGAATCATAAATTTTTCCTTATGCAGTTGCTGTTGCGGTCGCCGGAGCCGCAGGCTCGCCGGCTAATGCTTTTGCCATCTTACGCGCGTAACTCGCGCCGCCTTCGATATAAGCTTGATACTCGTGTGAGAAATATTTCATCGTCGAAAGCACGGGATTCGGCGCCGTTTGCCCAAGGGCGCAGAGCGATGCTCTCTGCATTCCGCGACAAATTTTTTTGATTTGATCCAAATCTTTTTCATCGCCGCGACCGCGAGCGATTTTGTCCAAAATCTGCAACGTCTGATATCCACCCACGCGACACGGAGCGCATTTACCGCACGATTCGTCCACGCAGAATTTTAAGTAAAACTTCGCCACGTCCACCATGCAATCATTTTGATCCATGATCAACATGCCGCCCGAACCCATAATCGATCCGAGCGCGGTCAAATGCTCGTAACTCACCGGCGTATCGAGCAATTCCTCCGGCACCACGCCGCCTGAAGGCCCGCCGGTTTGCACCGCCTTGATGTCTTTATCGTCGAGCACGCCGCCGCAAATATCAAAAACAATTTCGCGCAACGTCACGCCCATCGGCACTTCCACCAATTGCGCATTCTTGACTTTCCCTGTCACGGCAAAAACTTTTGTCCCCCGCGATTTATCAATGCCGTATTGATTGTACCAACCGCCCGTGCGATCGAGAATCGCCGGAATATTCGCGAGCGTTTCGACGTTATTGATCGCCGTCGGCTTGCCCCACAAGCCTTTGATCGAAGGGAAGGGGGGGCGTGGGCTGGGACTGCCGCGTTTGCCTTCAATCGAAGCAATCAGCGCGGTCTCTTCGCCGCACACAAACGCGCCGGCGCCCAATCGCACTTTGGCATCAAAACTAAACGAACTTCCCAAAATATTTTGCCCCAAAAGCCCCGCTTCGCGCGCGTCGTTGATGGCTTTTTGCACGCGCTCGATGGCGAGCGGATATTCCGCGCGAATATAAAAATATCCCATCGAAGCGCCCATTGCGTAAGCCGCGATAATCATTCCCTCCAAAACCGCGTGTGGATCGCCTTCGAGCACGCTTCTGTCCATAAACGCGCCCGGATCGCCCTCGTCGGCGTTGCAAATCACATATTTTTGATCGCCGCGCGCCTCGCGCGTAATTTTCCACTTCATCCACGTCGGAAAACCCGCGCCGCCGCGCCCGCGCAAGCCGCTCGCCTGCATTTCCTCAATCACGCGCTCCGGCGACATCTCAAACAAAACTTTTTTCAAACCCTGATATGCGCGAAAATTCAGCGCGTCTTCCAAATTCTCCGGATCCACCGCGCCGCAATTTCTCAACACAATGCGCACTTGCTTGTCTTTTTCTTTGTACAGCAAATCTTCCACGGCTTGCTTCGCGAGAATCGAGCGAATCTTAATCCGCGTGACATCCTGCGTGAGCACGTGCGTGTACGTCACCGCGCTCGGCAACATTTGCATGACCACGCCCTTGTCGTAAACGCCCATGTCGAGCGCTTTGACCACTTGAATTTTTTCTTCCAGTCCTTTTTTCTTCAAACGTTCCATCAGCACCGTTTGAATCAAATTGCTCTTATCGTCTCCTTTGGAGCTGGTGTCTTTAATGAGGATGTGCGTGACATCGCCTTCAATCGCGCTCCCTCTCTGGCGCGTCGCCAGCACGTGTCCGTCGATGAGTTTTTTATGGATAACATGCTCTTCGACAATTCTGCGCGCGGTTTCCTCATCCACTGCGCCGTAAACAATCCTCGGCATGCCGTTGATTTGCAATTCCACCAAAGGATCGGCAAAAGAATATCCCACCGAGCCCACTTTTTTCACGCGAATCGGTAGATTTCTCCTCTGAATTTCCTCGCATAATACCTGAAATACTCTGCCTGCTCCCGCTGCAATACCCCCCGTATCACACCCCACGCGAATCCATTCACCTTCTTCTACGCCTTGCGCCCCCGCTCGCGCGTCCAAATCCGGTTTGTTTAATTTATTCATATTTTTCGTTTTTCTTGGACAGAATTTACAGAATTACTGCTCCGCACCCTGTTCCCCTCTTTGTGAGGGTAAGAGGGTCGGAGTAATTCTGTTAATTGTGTTAATTCTGTCTAAAAACTTTTATCAACTAATCTCCTTTTTTCGCCTCCGCTAAAATGCCGCCGATGTCCGACGTTTTCACTTTGCCGTACGTTTTTCCGTCGACCGTCATCGCCGGCGACATGCCGCAACACCCGATACATCGCACAATGCCCAACTGAAACGACCGATCTTCCGTCGTCTGACCCTCTTGAACGCCTAATTGATTTTTGAGTTCGTTGAGTATGCCCTGCGAGCCTTTCAGATAACACGCCGTTCCTAAACACACGGACACCTCATGTTTCCCGGGCGGTTGCAATTTGAAATAATGATAAAACGTGATGACTTCGTAAATGCGCGCGAGCTTCACATCCAGTAATCGCGCAAGCTCCATCGCCAATTCGCGCGGCACATAGCCGTAATTATTTTGAATGGCATGGAGAATCATAATCAGATTCCCCTCCTCGCCCTTCCACTTTTCCACTAATTGCTCCACGCTCTCCCTAGCACAAGCACAAGTTCCGGTTGACATAATTACTCCTTGTATTGAGCTACGGCGTTCAACGCCTGAATCTCTTTGTTAGGCAACGCCCCCTTAAACGTCAATCCATTAGTGGTCAGAAGTTTCCTCGATTTTTGAAGAACGAATCATGGAAGGTCTTGAGCCACACGGAATATCCGATGTCATCTCCTGAAACAAGCGGAACTTAAAATCCCAAATCCCAAACAAATTTCAAATTCCAAATCTCAAACACATCCCTTTCTCATCTTCTGCGTGATAAGCCAGAGCCGTGAATTCCAGAGGGATCAGGAAAGGAGTTTTTCTATTTTTTAAATTTTTCAAATATTTTGGAATTTGTTTTGGATTTAGGGTTTGGAATTTTAAATTTCGCTTCATCTCTGACTCGTGCTCATCACGAAAATCCATTCGCTACCTCTCGCCGAACAAAAAAAACGCATCTCCTGCAAGCTCATCAAACTTGGCGTGGCAATAAACCTAAATTCCGCAGTTGAAAATGTGAATCATTAGGAAACCATCCTTAATCCTAAATTCCGCAATGGAATTGTGGGCTTGCGATTCCTTGGCCTGTCGAGCGATAGCGAGATGTTTTATTGGGTCATCCATCCACGGTGTCATCACTGTAGATGTCAAATAATTCGATGACAAAAGTGAGTGCGTTGTGGGGATGGGGAGGAGGGAGTTGAGGGAGGAGGAAATGAGGCTTGCCCTTGCAAGGGCAAGCCTCATTTTG
>JBMONL010000051.1:0-62656 GCA_049324635.1 Verrucomicrobiota bacterium
ATCGCCGATGGACTCCGCGAACTCTTCCACACCCTCACCACCCCGCTTTTTAACTCCGACCCCATCCCCATCACCCCCGATCTCCCTTGGTTCTCAGACCCCTAAAAAAACAGAGGAAACTTCTGGCATCAAATCTCTCGATCCCAAGGAACCCGCCACGCTTTTTTATATAAAAGGACGTCTCGAACCTGTATCTGTAGACCACGGGAGCTCTTACATTAAAAGAATAGACAATAGCGTTCATCATGAGGATAATTACAAGAGGTTACATACTCATGTGTATGTAACGTTCCCCGATGGGAAGCAGACGCGACTAGAGGCGAATAGAGTCTTCTGCGCAGAAGTTGGAGATATGTTGCGCTCCAGAATGAAAGCGATTTCAGGCATTGAGCTTTCCGATATGAAAGCCATCAATGCTCCATCGCGTTCTGTCGGTTCACAACGATAAATCCTTGTTTCAAAGCTTGCCCAATTGCCTCAAAGCCTCATACGCCGCCACGCTGACGCTGGTGGCGAGGTTGAGGCATCGGGCGTCGGGATTGGGCATGGGAATAGTGAGGCATTTTTCGGGATTTTTGCGCAAAAGCGATTCCGGCAAGCCTTTTGTCTCTCTCCCAAAAATCAAATAATCGCCTTTGCAAAATTTTTCTTCGTAAATCGTCTTCTTCGCCTTACTGCTTAGAAAAAAATATCGCCTCTCCTCAATCTCCTTCTGAAATTCCGCCCAATTCTCCCAAAGTTTATAATCCACCAACTTCCAATAATCCATCCCCGCTCGCTTCAACATCCGGTCGCTCAATTCAAACCCCATCGGCCCCACCAAATGCAATACGCATTTCGTCGCCGCGCATAACCGCGCCACATTCCCAGTATTCGCCGCTATATCCGGCTCCACCAACACAACATTAATCATGAACCACAGATAACACGGATAAATACTGATTTCACGGATAAATCTATCCGTGTGATCCGTAATAGTCCGTGCCCATCCGTGGTTAATAAAAAACTTTTACCAAATACAATCCGTATGCTGGCGCAGTATTGGGGGCGGACTGACGGGATTTTTGGCGGAGGATTTTTTGAATATCATCGGGGGTGAGACGGGAGAGACCGACTTTGATGAGCGCGCCCATGAGATTGCGCACCATGCGATAGAGAAAACCGTCGCCGCGAAAACGAAATTCAATGACCGAGCCAACTTTTTTGATTTTGATGGAGCGCAAATGACGCACTGTAGTGTGCCGCGCATAACCCGGATTGCTGGTAAAGGACGCAAAATCGTGTTTCCCCGCCAAATACCGGCATGCCTTGCGAATTTCTTTCAAATCCAATTTTTTGGGAACATGCCATGCGCGATTGATTTCAAACGGCGGCAAAATTTCGTGATTCACCACGCGATAAAGATATTCTTTTCCTTTCGCTGAAAATCGCGCGTGAAATTTTTCCGAATTTTCTTGCGCTTTCAAAACCCGAATCTCCGGCGGCAAATTATTATTCAGCGCGCGCACGAGCGTTTTTGTGTCAAATTTTTTCTCTGCTTTAAAATGAGCGACTTGACCGAAAGCATGCACGCCGGTATCCGTGCGCCCCGAGCCATGTATGATGTGCTCTTTTTCCCAACACTTCCGAATCGCCTTCTCCAAAAATAACTGCACCGTCGGCAACTCCCCTTGCCTCTGCCACCCCTTGAAAGGAGTTCCATCATAATGAAGCGTAAGCTTATAAGTTGCCGCTGAAGATTTTTTCACGTACACCACGATCATTCAAAAATTATCCTTGAAGAGCAAGGCTTCTCTTGCTCATGCTGAAGAAGTGAATGTGGATTGGCTACTCGTGATCATGGGATTTTTGTGCGGATCGATTCCTTTTGGATATTGCGCGGGGCGTCTCAAAGGCATCGATATCCGGCAAACAGGAAGCGGAAATATCGGCGCTACGAATGTCTTTCGTGCGCTGGGAAAAAAATGGGGCATCGGCGTGTTATTGGCGGATATTATAAAAGGCTATTTTCCCGTCTGGATGGCTTTAAGAACCGAAAATGTCGGTATTCCTCACGATGCATTTGTTGTGTGCGTAGGAATGGCGGCGTTATTGGGGCATACTTTCACGCCGTTTTTGAAATTTAAAGGCGGCAAAGGCGTAGCAACATCGACGGGCGCGTTATTGGCCATGATGCCGCTTGCCTTGGGCATAACAGCGATTGTATGGGGAATGATGCTTGCGATCTTTCGCTACGTTTCTTTGGCATCGATCTTTGCGGCCATTGTGTTGCCGATTTTAGCCGCCTTATTTTATCGAGAGCAAATGTGGTTTGTCGGCGTTGGCGCTGTGATGGGCATCCTTGTGATTGTGCGGCATCGCGCGAACATTCAACGTCTGCTCGCAGGAACCGAAAATCGATTGGGAAAGAAACCATGAAAATCGCAATGATCGGAAAAGGCGCGTGGGGACGCGCCGTGGGATGCGCGCTTCAAAGAAACGGGCACGAAGTGTTTTTTATCGAGCGCGCGCATACGCAATGGCCTGTGGAAATTCAAAAACCGGATTTTATTTTTTTGGCGTTGCCGTGTCAGGTCATTCGCGAACGGCTGACGGCGCTGAAGATTCCAAAAGCTCCTATCGTGAGTTTGACCAAAGGAATCGAGATCGGCACAGGATTACGCGCCACGCAGATTCTAAAAGAAATTTTGCCTTCGCACGCCACTGCGGTCGTTTCCGGTCCTAGCTTCGCCATTGAAGTGGAACAACAAATGCCGACCGCTGTGGTCGCGGCGGCTCAATCGGAAAAACTTGCTCAAAAAACACAGGAAATATTGCATCAAAAAATTTTCCGGGTGTATCGAAGCAAAGATGTGGTGGGCGTGGAACTTGGCGGCGCATTGAAAAATGTTTATGCGATTGCCGGCGGCGTTTGCGAAGGTTTGCGCATTGGACGCAACGCCATGGCGGGTTTATTGACGCGATGTTTGGCTGAAATGGTACGCATCGCGTGTGATTTAGGGGCAAAAAAAGAAACCTTGTACGGCTTAAGCGGCATGGGCGATCTCATGTTGACTGCTTACAGCGGACTGAGCAGAAATCATCAAATTGGCGAATACCTCGGCGCCGGCAAAAATTTAAGCGAGGCGCTTCAAAAAGTTCAAGGCGTAGCCGAAGGGATTTACACATCTCAAGCGCTCTATCGCGTGGTGCAAGAAAAACAAATTAAAGCGCCGGTGTTAACCGAAGTTTATCGCGTTCTTCACGAAAACAAATCCCCCATGAGCGCCCTCCATGACCTCCTCCTCCGCCAAGTGAATGAAGAATAGCGTCAACGCTTATATGGGAGAATTCATGATCGCCACGCCATTAGAAGAACCTAGGCGGGTTGCGCCGGCGGCAAGCATCGCCTCGACGGTTTCGCGGTCTTTGATACCGCCGGAAGCTTTGATCCCGAGCCGATTATCCACAGTCGCGCGAATCAATTCCACCGCTTCCTCCGTGGCGCCCATCGCGGCAAAGCCGGTTGAAGTTTGCACAAATTGAGCCCCGCCGCGTTCAATCGCGCGACATCCGCGCACAATCTGATCGGGAGACAAAAGACATGTTTCCAAAATAATTTTCACGATGCGCCCTTGCGCCGAAGAAACGATATCGTGAATTTCATGTTCCACAAAATCCCAATGCCCGTCCAAAGCGGCGCTGACATTCATCACCACATCCACTTCATCCGCGCCGGCCTCCACAGCAAGCTTAGTTTCCATCGCTTTGATTTTCGGCATGGAATTCCCCATAGGAAATCCCAAGGCGGCGATGATTTTGATATTGCGATCTTTCAAAAATTCCTTGGCCGTCGTGATCCAATACGGACAAACGCACACCCCAAAAAAATCATGATGAATCGCCTCTTCGCACAATTGACGAACATCGTCCCGCTTCATGTCCGCGCGCAACAACGTATGCTCAATCATTTGTGATAATATCATAAAAACGTGGCTGGACGCGGGATCGAACCGCGGACACGTGGATTTTCAGTCCACTGCTCTACCAACTGAGCTATCCAGCCCCTTGTGGAAAGATATCAAGTAAATGCCGAACCCAAGCATTTGTAAAGCATAACTTGTGAACTGCTTTCTTGAAATTCGAGACGGAGCACGGCATATTCTTCTGATGAGATTTTTTTCGGGTATTCAGCCTTCAGGCACTCTACATTTGGGAAATTACTTTGGAATGATGCGTCCAGCTATCGAATTGCAGGAAAAAGGCGAGACGTTTTATTTCATCGCCGATTATCACGCATTAACCACGGTAGATGATCCTGATGAATTACGAAAAAATATTCGCGGCGTGGCGATGGATTTTTTAGCGTGCGGACTGGACCCTAATCGCACGGTATTTTTTCGCCAGAGCGACATTCCGGAGATTCACGAATTGGCGTGGTATCTATCGGTGGTGACGCCGATGGGGCTTTTGGAGCGATGCCACAGCTACAAGGACAAAATCACTCGCGGCATCAGCCCCAATCACGGGCTTTTCGCGTATCCGGTGCTGATGGCGGCAGATATTTTGATGTACGATTCCAACGTGGTGCCGGTAGGACAAGATCAGAAGCAACACGTCGAAGTGACGCGCGACATCGCGCAAAAATTCAACGACAAATTCGGCGAAATATTTGTGATTCCTGAAGTTTCAATCCGCGAAAGTGTGGCGACATTGCCCGGCACGGATGGGCAAAAGATGTCGAAGTCTTATAATAATACCGTTGAAATTTTTGCGCCGGAAAAAGAATTCCGCAAAAAAATCATGAGTATTAAGACCGATTCCACGCCGGTGGAAGCCCCCAAGCCCACGGAAAATTCTATCCTATTAGCGTTGGCGCGATGCGTGGCGAGCGATGCGGAATATGACGCGATGATCAAGAGCATGAAAAAAGGCGGCGTCGGCTATGGCGATTACAAAAAACAACTCGCCGATATGTTGTGGAATTATTTTGCAAAATTCCGCGAAAAACGCTCGGAGTTAGAAAAGAATCCCCGCATCGTGGACGAGGTGTTGCGCAAAGGCGCGGAGAAAGCGCGGCGCATCGCCAATGAAACTCTAAAACGCACAAGAAAAGCCGTGGGGATCGCGCCATGACAGACACCGGATCGGTTAGAGTAAGTTTGCCGGTCTTTGAAGGACCGATGGATTTATTGTTGTACCTCGTCAAAAAAGACGAAGTGGATATTTACGATATCGAAATCTCGCGCATCACCGAGCAATATTTGAATTATTTGGCGCAAATGCAGGAAATGGATTTGGAAGTCGCCGGCGAATTTCTCCTCATGGCCGCCCATTTGATTTATATTAAAAGTAGAACGCTGTTGCCTGTTTCCGAGCAAATGCCTGAGGAGAACGTGGACGAAGACGATCCGCGCTGGCAGTTGATACGTCAACTCATCGAATATAAAAAATTCAAAGACGCCGCCGAGACATTGCAGGAAAAACAGGAAATCCAAATGGATGTTTTCCATCGGCAGGATGTGCCGGAAATGGAAGACGGCGAGCCGCGCGGCCCCGGGCGCGTAGGCATGTTTGATTTAATTCAAGCGTTCCAAAAAGCGCTGGATCGCCTCGCCGCGAAAGAAGGATTCAGAGAAATCCGTGAGGACGCTTTTACTGTCAGTCAAAAAATTGAATATATCATCGAGACAATCCAACCCGGTATGTCGCAAAAATTTTCTAAACTTTTCGACATGCTTGCGTCTCGCACGGAAATTGTAGTAACCTTTTTGGCTTTATTGGAACTCATACGATTGAAGCGATTCACCGTGAAACAAAGCGACGCATTCGAAGATATGGACATTGTTTGCGTGGCATAGAGAGGGGGAAAATTTTTGACAGAATGAACAGAATTTCCACAGAATTTTGTGAATTCTAAAAAATATTTATGATCGAGTTGGAATATATTATTGAAGCGATGTTATTGAGCGCAGACCGGCCTCTTTCCATTAAAGAAATCGCTCGATTAGTTCAGCGCGGCTTTTCATTGCAGGCAACGCCGGGAACGGCGGCATCTTCAGAAAATGATCCAGCATCTTCCGCATCGCAAAAAGAACTGGAGCAACGTTGCGCGGACATTTTAGAACATTTCAAAAAAAAATGGGAAAACAGTGCGTTTTTGCTTCAAGAAGTCGCCGGAGGATGGCGATTGGGCACGGCACCGCAATTTGCTCCGTGGGTGCGTTCACTTTTTGAAGGCGTGGAGCGTTTGCGCGTGCCGCGACTAAGCCAACCTGCTTTGGAAACGCTCGCCATTGTCGCGTATCGCCAACCGCTTTCGCGCGCGGAGATTGAAGCTGTTCGTGGCGTCGGCGTCGGCGGAGTGCTGGAAACTTTGATCGAGCGCGGAGTAATTCGCGTGGCGGGGCGTTCTGAAACGCCCGGTCGCCCTCTGCTGTATGAGACGACGCCGTATTTTCTTGAACACTTCGGCTTGCGTGGGCTTGATGAATTACCTAACGTGGAAGAGCTGAAACGGGTGAAATTACCGGAGCCGCCCGTAGCCCAACAACCGGAATTGATTCATGAAGCCGAAGCCTCAGAAAATCAAAATTAAAAAAATCGACGATGCCATTCTGCGATTGTTGGCGGAGCGTATCCATATTTCTCGTCTTCTCGGCGCGTCCGGAGGTAAAATTTCTTCGAGCGATATTGCCGAGGACAACGCACATCTTCTGCATTTGCTCAAGAGAAAAGAAATTCCCGAGGCGGCGTTGAAAAATATTTACCGCGAAATTTTTTCGGTTTCGCGAGCCGCGCAAGAGTCTCTTACAGTAGCGTGTTTAGGCCCCGAAGGCTCGTATTCGCATCAAGCGGCCATGGAACGTTTCGGTTCGCAAGCGCGATATTTATTTTGCCGGTCTATTCCTGAAGTGTTTGCGGCAATTTCGCGCGAAGAAGCTGATACAGGCATGGCGCCTGTGGAAAATTCAATCGAGGGCGGAGTCAATGCCGCATTGGATTGTTTAGTGCATACGGATTTAGTGATTCAGGGCGAGATCCACCTGCGGATTCACAATCTCCTCTGCGCATCGCCCAAGCACGGCACAATTAAAAGAATTTATTCTCATCCGCAACCGCTTGGGCAATGCCGTCAATGGTTGCTGGCGCATTATCCGAATATCGAACAAATCGAAGTCGCCAGCACTTCCGAAGGCGCGCGCCGAGTTCAGAAAGACGAACACGCCGCCGCGATTGTCAGCCCGCTGAGCGCGCAAATTTACAAACTCAAAATTCTCGGGAAAAATATTTCCGACGCGATGGACAATACCACGCGCTTTTTGATCTTGGGCGAATATCCCGCTAAGCGCTCCGTCCAATGCAAAACCAGTTTGATTTTTGCCGTCGCGCACGAAGTCGGCGCTCTGAGCGCGATTTTGAATATTTTTGCCTCGCATGGTTTGAATCTGCAAAAAATCGAATCCCGTCCCGCGCCACACAAAGCGTGGGAATATTTATTTTTTGTGGATGTCGCCGGACATTTTCAAGATTCGGCGTTTGCCAAAGCTTTAACCCAGATCCGAAGAAAAACTCTATGGTTGAAAATTCTCGGATCGTACCCTACTTACTAATTATGCCAGACCCCATCCCTCCCATTCGTAGCGAACCGCCCAAACCCAAACCCGTACCCGTGAACGCCGCCAAACCCAAAGAAGAAGAGCCTTCCCAAGGAAAATTGTTGCCGAGCCGGTTAAAAATTAAAAAAATCGAACCGAACCAACCTCGCCAACGTAAAACACCGGTCGTGCAACTTCCTAAACCGGAGTATCAACCCTCGCGCTTCAGTTCGTTTGGATTGCAGATCAAAAATTTTGGACGCGACAACCTCGTCAAAGCCACCATTGCGATTCTCATCATCAGTGGAATCGTGCTTTTCTTTTTATTGCGCGAGACGCGCCTGCAAGTAGCCATCGATTCCGGCACTCTGCAACTTCAGACCGAGGCGCACGTGGTGTTGGATTTTTCCGAACGGATTACGATGGTGCAGAGAAGCTTGGAGGAACGCTTGGAACCTCTGCGTCAAGCATTGGAAGAAGCCGAAGCCAGCTTAGGCGCGGCGCAAGCGGATTTCGCCGGACGTTCGCAGAGCAAAAAACTTCTCACGGATACGCTCGATCAAGATGAGAAAAAAATGAGCGGGTTAATCCATTCCACACGCGGTGAACTGAATAACTTGTGGGATGTGGAATTCAAAAAACTCGATGACGAACAGGAAAAAACTAAAATCGCACTCAATAATAAAATTAAAGACAGAGCCAAGGAGCTTAAAATCGCGCTGAATTTAAGTTCGGATTTGGATGCGCCGGAAGTCATCGTGAATGCATTTCGTTTGGCGCTTTATGGCGCCCCAAAAGAAGTGGATGTCAACGCTCAGCGCACATGGGTGGAAAGCCTCTTGCAGGAATGGAAACAGATGGAAACTAAGCTTTCTGAAAAACGCGCGGACCTGCGCGCGCAAGTCCAAAAAGTGCGCGAGCCCCTCGGCGGGCAAATCGACGATATTCAAAAACGCATGGCGCGCATGCGCGAAGAAATTGTCGGCATTGATGAAAATCTCAATCTTATTCAAGCGGAAATTAATCGCTTCGAAGACCGCGTCTCCACGCTCAAAAAAGAAATGCAAGATACTCTTCAGCCTTTTTATGAAGATTTGTTAGGCGTGCCGAAAGATTATATTCGTTTCACCTACTCTATCGTGAATGGATCCCTTGACGTCCGGGAAATCGAAAAGAATGCGGAATTCAAACCCGGCAATTATCGATTGCTCGTCCGCGCCACACGCGACGGTGAAGAATATTGGTGTTTGCAGAATTTTGAAATTCGCGCGTATAAGACCACTTTATTTAATATCACGCCCGATCAATTTGTTTCCGTTCGAAGCCTTCTCGAATCTCCGTAATTTCTCGCAAGCGAAATCATATAGCTTTTGGTGATCTATGGTGTTATCCATTTTTCTTTTATCACAAAAGTCGTTGTTGCGATAAAACACTCAAAAAAATGCTTGTGCCATTTCTCTGGCTTTGGAGAGTTCGGCTAAGAGAGGAATATAAACCGTGCGTCGGGGTTTATTAGCGCTTAATTGAGTCCACGCGGGTATTTGATTGATGTCGTTAATTTCCAAGGTTTCCTTGTTCTGATGAATATTTAAATGGCACATGGTCGCCAAATGATCGGCCACATAAATGCATTGCGCCAAAAAACGATCATCCGCGCACTCCTCTGGAGCATGATGATAAGCAATCGCATTCTGTATTTTTTCATTCAATTTCCACATGCGGCATAAAACACCTCCTACTTGCGCGTGATTGATCCGTAAAATCTTATTTTCCTCATCCACCGTTGAGGTGCTGTTTTTGAAAGTTTCCATCATGACATTTTCATAAAGTTCCGGAAAATGTCCGATAAAAACGAGCTTGCCGACATCGTGCAACAAGCCCGCCAAATACTCACCGCTCTCGACCGGACGATAAATGTCACAAATTTTTTCGGTGAGTTTCGCTACCAATAAATTATGCGTCCAAAAAGTCGCCCAATCGATGGGGAATTTTAATTTTTGAAATTCGCTGACCAAGCACGCCGCAAATACGGTGTTCTTCACTTCATTCAGACCGATACGAATCAGCGCATCGTGAATAGAGGCTATGTCGCCTTCTCTGCGATAAAAAGAAGAATTAGAAAGACGAATAAATTGCGCCGTTAAACTGGCGTCCATCTCGATAAGTTCGCCGATTTCATTAAGCGTGGCGTTAGGATTGCCAACCACATCCCGAAGACGATACAACGAAGCTGGGAACTTGGGTAAATCTTCGCCTTTTTTCAAGACATCAATGAGTCGAGTTCGAAAAACAGGGTCTGCCGAGTTTTTTAAAAAAACATTCTCAAAAAAATCTTCGCCCATCAAAGCATCGCGAGTTTGCATGAATCAATGCTAAGGTAATACAAGATTAAATTCTAAACAAGGAATCTTCGCGTTCGTTAGGCAATTAAGGGGATTTCTTCGCGTGAGGACGCGGGAATATTTAGAAGTCCCCTTAAATCATTCGCCGAATAGCCGGCACCTATGATATAAAAACTTGCAAAGAGGGTATATTGTTTACAAATTAGAAAGATATGTTTTGGGATCAAGCTATTCAGTGTACGTGGAATTTGAAAAATTTGCCTTCTCAGGAGCCGTCGTTGCCTCCGCGCCTCAAAGTGCGCGAGGCGGCTCAGGAAGACGATCTTGAGGATATTTGGTCGGTCATCGAGCGTTCTTATTGCGCCGATCAAGGCTGGAGCCGCGACATCAAAAGCAAGTTGGAGCAACTTCGCGCGGCGGTTTTTATTCGCAATGAAGAAGATCGATTGCGTTTTTTACTCCTCATGGATGGCAAACGCATCGTCGGCGCCAGCGGCGTCAATCCCTCCGGCGATCCGCAGATAGTGACCGGTATTTGTGTAGTAGAGGAATATCGTTGTCGCGGCTACGGTACAGCGCTGTTGTACGCCACGCTGAAACATCTTGCCAACGCAGGTTTGATGGAAGCATCCGCAATGACACAAGACGGCATTGCTTCCGTTCGTCATCTTTGTCCAAAATTCGGCGGACAATCGAAAGTTTGTGAAAAAAGTCCGGAAGAAAAAGAAAAGAAACCGAAAAAACTTGTGGATATGTCTACAATGAAAACAACGGAAAAAGACGTGGCTTCGGAATACGAAGGTACCGGACGTGTGCAATTTATTGATCCGAATAACGGTTCCAAAACCGCTAAAGCCAAAGAAGAGGAACTTCAAAAAGTATGAGCGGCGTGCGCGTGCGTTTTGCCCCGTCGCCAACGGGACTTCTTCACATCGGCGGAGCGCGAACGGCGCTTTTTAATTGGATTTATGCGCGGCATTGCGGCGGCACATTCATCTTGCGCATTGAAGATACCGACAAAGCGCGCAATACCGACGAAGCTTTGCAAATCATTTTTCGGGGACTGCGTTGGCTGGGCATTGATTGGGACGAAGGGCCGAAAGACGTGGGCGGCCAAGGAGGCGGGCAATACGGTCCGTATTTTCAGAGTCAACGCGACGCGATTTATCAAAAATACGTCGATCGCTTGCTCCAAGAAGGCAAAGCCTACGAAGAAGACGGCGCGATAAAATTCAAAACTCCTAAAACTATCTGTGTGGTAAAAGATTTAATTTGCGGCGATGTGACGTTTGACCGCACCAATGATCCTGATTTGGTGGTTCGCCGCAAAGACGGTTCGCCGGTGTTTCATCTGGTCAATGTGGTCGATGATTTGGAAATGAAAGTCACGCACGTGATTCGAGGTGAAGATCATCTTTCCAACACGCCGAAGCATCTCGCGCTGTTTGAGGCATTTGGCGCCGCGCCGCCTGCGTACGCGCACATTCCCCTTATTCTCAATACCAATGGATCGAAAATGAGCAAACGCGACGCCGGCGCTTCCGTCGGCGAGTACATCGAGCAAGGTTATTTGCCGGAAGCCGTACGCAATTATTTGTGCCTGCTCGGTTGGTCGCCCAAAGATAATCGAGAAGTAATCGATATCAAAGAAGTGATTGAAAAATTCGATCTTCCTCAAATCAATCGCAGTAATGCGCGGTTTGATTTGAATAAATTGTATTGGATCAACGGCGAATATTGGCGCGCGATGACCAAGGAAAAATACGTCTCTTTCACTCAAGATTATTTAAAACGCCAAGGCAAATTACCCGAAAAGATAAATGAGGCTTACCTGTCCGCCGCGATTGGAATCGTTCACGAAAAAATCAAAATCGGGCGCGATTTGCCGGATTGGCTGGAGCCGTTTTTAAACGAAGAATTTTCTTATGAGCCAGCGGGTATGGACAAAGTTTTTGGCAATCCCGTCAAACCTGAAATCGTCGCGATGCTCAAAGAACTTCGCGAGCGTTTTGCGGCGCTGAAGAATTTTACCGTCGCCGAAACGGAGATTGCCCTCAAAAAACTCGCCGAAGAAAAAGGCATCAAAGCCGGCGCGCTGGTACATCCTTGCCGCCTCGCCGTCTCCGGCAAACAAATCGGACCTTCGCTTTATCACATGCTCGAAGTCATGGGACAAAAACGAGTGCTTACTCGTATCGATCGCACTCTCAAGCAAGTTCAATAGCTGAAACGCCACGCCCTGACGGGAATTGTCAATTTGCACATTCACAGAAACTGTGCATGTGCAAACTTGACTCCGCCGCTTGCCAAATCTGGTGAGAAATCAGGGTTAAATATCCTCGCGAAACCTCTGCCTTACTTACGCAAAACAACCAGACATTCCAGATGCGCGGTACGGGGAAATATATCAATCGGTTGAAAATATTCCGCCTTCCACTTGGGAGATAGAATTTGCAAATCGCGCGCAAGCGTGGAGGGATTACACGAAAGATACAAAATTTGCTCAAAAGACGAATGAAACAAATCCTGCGCGACGATTTTGGAAAGCCCCTCGCGCGGCGGATCGACGAGACACGCCGCATTAAAATTGTTCAACTCCCGCGCGGCAGAAGCGAGATGCTCCTCGCATGTGCCGCAAATCCATTGAATATTTTTCGCGCGAGGGGTTATGGCATCACATTCACAGCTTCTGTGAATGTGATGACTTGACCCCGAGCATACTCTATCGTGACCAGATCGGAAGCTTACCGCTTTTTCGTCCGATTCAATCGCAATAATTTTTTCGACTTTCCCCGAAAGCGGCTCGGTAAAAAATCCAACGCCCGCATAACCTTCGACAATTGCCTGAATCTTCGAATCCAGCGCGTCGCAAACAAGCTTTTGCAGAGAAGAAGTCAAAAGCGCGTTGGTTTGGTGGAACGCTTCGCCCGCGACGGCATCACCGCGCACAGAATAATGTGGACGCGGTCTTGGACGCTCACGCAACTTTTTCAATTTCTCATTCACTTCATCGGTTGCGAGCAAACATTTTTCAACATCCACCAAATCGCGATTATTCGTCGCGCGAAAACCCATTTTCCCGCGTTCATTGTGCACCGTGATACGATTGCGATAACCATACGGCGCCGGACACGCAATGATCTGACGAATCACCGGATCGGAAATTTTTCCCACGCGCGCGAGCGTATCGCGTAGTTGCTTTTCCTTTGCAGAAAGCTCGGCTTGATATGTGATATGCTGATATTGACATCCCCCGCATATTCCATAATACGGACACGGCGCTTTTTCGCGGGTTTGCGACGCCTTCACAATCTCCACAATTTCTGCTCGCAAAAATGATTTTTTCTTTTCAACGATTTTCACATCCACCTCATCCCCCACCGCCGCAAACGACACAAACACCGCCGCTCCTTCATGCCGCCCCACTCCTTCCCCGCCAAACGCCAAATCATGAATCGTTATTTTCATTTTTATAAACTACTTAACAATAAATATTTACAATTTATTTTTTAAAATTTTAACCACGGATAACACGGATATTACGCCCAGCTAACGCTGGGCATAAAATCTTCTTATGCTCGCGGTAGCGAGCACATATCCGTGTTATCCGTGGTTAAGTAATCTAAGTCACATAATTCTCTATACCAGCTTTACTTTTCCTCTCTATCTCCCATTTCATAGTATGAAACCGATATTCTTACTCCTCACTATATGCCTCTGCTGGACTCCATTATACATCTACGCTGAAGAGGAAGAAGAAGAAGAAAATTTGGAGGAAACGGATACAATGGATCAACAGAACAATGGAGACAAAACAGAACCTTTCATATCGGATAAAGAAATAAATGATTTGTTGGATGGAACAAGAAGCAGTGATAACGCGACAACTGCTTCTACGCCGTCTTCACCACAAAGCTCAGGATCCTCGTCGGATAATAATAATGCACCAGCTAGCAGTGGCGACGGCTCTGGTCAATGGCCAGGAACAACAGTGACACCATTGGAAGATGACGGATTTAGCGTCACTGATTCCAATGGAAATACCGTGACGTATCCGGGAAATGGGAGTGAACCCGTTGTTCCCTCTGCCGATACGGAAGCGAGTGGGATCGCCGATGATATTCCTCCGGACATCCATAACCCGACGTATGTTTCCGACACACCTAATGCCGATCCGGTCACCGAAGACGATCGCGCGCGCATCAATCAAGAGTGGGACGAAATGAAAAACGAAGTCTATGGAGAGCAAACACCCTCAGACGTGCCGCTATCCGCCGAATCCCCAGACTCTTCCTCCAGCGAATGGCCAGCGCCCGTGACCCCCGACGGCGAATCTTATAGTTCCTTCACGCCCCCAGACGAAGACTTCAACAACCTCGATCCGTTTTCTTCTCCTGAATCTGTTGATTGGAAAATGACGCCTTTGGGTGATCCAATTACCGATGCAAAGGCACTTGATGCTGTATTAGGAGGTAAGCTTGTTGGACATGGGCAAGATATCGTTAATGCCGGATTAAAACACGGTGTTGATCCTGGACTTCTTGCGTCGATTGCAATGCATGAAAGTGCTGGTGGCTCAAGAATGCCTACCAATAATCCTTTAGGAATTATCGATGGTAACGGTGGTTATAAAACATTTAATACAATGGCGGATTCTTTCGATTATATTGCAGACCGCATCGCTAATCACAAAAATTACGAAGCCGCAAGACAAGCGGGCACTATTCAACGACTCGGTCGTACATACGCTGAAGATCCCGATTGGCATACTGCAGTCACAAAATGGTATAATAAAATTCGAGGTTCTTAATTACACCCTTAACCAACCAAGGGCGGACTGCAAGTTCGCCCTTGGTTGGTTTGCGATTTTTTTAATGCGCAAGGGATCAAGTTTACACATTCACAGAAACTGTAATCGGGGTCAATCCATGTAATCGGGGTAATCGGGGTCAATCCATGACACATGACAAAATAAAATTTTGTCATGTGTCATGGATTGACCCCTCCTGCCCCTCCTGCCCATCTGCTACGTGCAATTGTCCCATCATTTTTTGGTAAGAAAGAATTTGCCCCGAATAAGAGCAATTCAAAAAGTCGGCGCAATAAAATGGGCTTGTCTACGCGCCTCATCATCAAAATATCGCGCGAAATCGTGGTTTCCATCAAAGAGTGTAACGCCTCCATCGATCCGCATCATGAATGAATTCAGCCGCACCCGGATAACCGTCATAATAGACGTATTGCTCCAAAGAAAACCCAAACGCTTCCTGCATTCCCGAGAATGACCAATGAGACACAGAAATAATTCTAAAAATCCGTCTTAAAATATTAATGCGTAAAATAGTTGTTAAAAACATCTTAGAAGTAAATCGTTCCACATAAAGACCCCTTATTGAGCTTGGATTTTGGATAAAGAACTGTATTTGTATATTCTTCATGGAAACAATGGCTGTACGATGACGGTTTGAGCGCATGCTTGTTTCTGGACAGCGACTATTAGAATGAAGAGGAAATTCATCATTGGCACTCGAGGAAGTTCTCTGGCGGTGATTCAAGCCGAATGGGTCGCTCAAAATTTAAAACAATTTTGGGGCGATGATTATGAATTTGAACTCAAAATTATAAAAACCACCGGCGATGTTTTGCAAAAAAAGAATACTCTTGCGAAGCCGCCGAAGGGACTTTTTACCAAAGAAATCGAAATTGCATTACAGATGAAAAACATCGATTTGGCCGTGCATTCTTGCAAAGACTTGCCCATTGAATTGGATAAAATTTTTTGTATGGCCGCCGTGCCTCAACGCGCATCGGCTCATGACGCACTGATTTCCAAAAGCCCGCTGAATATGATGCCGCAAACGGCTTGTATTCTTTCCGGTAGTCCGAGACGAAAAAGTCAGTGGATGGAGCAACACCCTCAGACTTCAATCGAGCCGATCCGAGGCAACATCGATACGCGAATTAAAAAACTAAGAGAAAATTCGAACGCATGGGGACTAATTTTAGCCGAAGCCGGCTTGCAACGCCGCCGCCCTTCTTTGGATGATTTACACGTTCACGTTTTTTCTTTGGAAGAAATGCTTCCGGCCCCAGGACAGGGGGCATTAGCGATTGAAGTTAGAACCGCGGACGAAGAAGCGCATGCGGTCGCCGCTAAACTCAATGATCCCATTTCGGAAATACAGATCAAAGCCGAGCGTGCATTTCTCAAAGCGATGGGCGGAGGATGCCGCGCCGCCATCGGCGCTTATGCCGAACCGCTGAAAGACGGAAATCTAAAACTCTACGGAGTGAGTTACGATCTCAACGCTCAAGGCATCCGTAAATCTAAAATCGGCAATGATCCCGAATGCCTCGGCAAAACTCTCGCCGAAGAATATCGTTAGAATTTAGGGGATTTCTTACATCTTCTATCAGAAAATGATGATGTAAGAAGTCCCCTTAACAAAATAAAAATTTTGTTAATTCTATCTAAAAAATCGAAGTCCTATAACGATGCGCCTCTGCGGCGCATCAGAGAAAAACCGCTTTGCGGTCGCGCCAATCCGCCCAGACTGAAAGCAAACCGGAAACGCTCCCAGCCGGGCGGATTGTTCAGAATGAAGGGCCTGAAGGCGACTTCATCTGAAATTGTTTTTTCATAAAATTTTTTGTTTCGCGGAGATGTCTCATGCACCCAATTCTGTTCTTCGACAGATTTTTTAAAACATTAAGAATTTTTTATAAAAATTAAATTCTTGATAAAGAGAAGTTTACACATATCCAAGGACGTGCTCAAAAAAATCCGGCCACGAAATGGATCATTTCCGGAATTTACAGACGAGAATTATTGGGCATGCTATCTTTCTTCTATGAAGAGAACTCATCACTGCAATGAACTAAGGAAAGAACACGAAGATCAAAAAGCCCGGTTGGTTGGCTGGGTGCATAGCCGCCGTGATCACGGCGGAGTCATATTTATTGACTTGCGCGACCGCGAGGGGCTGACGCAAGTGGTGTTCAATCCGGAAAACGCGCCGACACTTATGGGCGCGGCAGGCGATTTACGTTCGGAATTTGTGATTGAAGTCGCCGGTACGGTGACGCATCGCTTAGCTGGCACAGAGAATTCAAAATTGCCGACGGGCGACATTGAATTATTGGCGAGCGAATTAACCGTGATCAATGCCGCTGAAACTCCGCCGTTTCCGCTCGATGAAGAAAACGTGAACGAAGATTTGCGCTTGGCGTACCGTTATTTGGATTTGCGCCGTCCGAAATTGGCAAAAAACATGCGCGTGCGGCACGACGCTTCGAAAGCCGTGCGCGATTATCTCGACAGCAAGAAATTTTTGGAAATCGAAACGCCGATTTTATTCAAAAGCACTCCCGAGGGCGCGCGCGAATTCCTCGTGCCCTCGCGCCTCAATCCGGGAAAATTTTACGCGCTCTCGCAATCGCCTCAGCAGTTGAAACAATTGTTGATGGTCGGCGGCATCGAGCGATATTTTCAGATCGCGAAATGTTTTCGCGATGAAGACCTGCGCGCCGACCGCCAACCGGAATTCACGCAGATTGATTTGGAGATGTCGTTCATCGACCGCGAAGATATTTACGAACTTATCGAAGGCATGCTCGCGGCGGTTTGGAAAAAAACGCTGAATATGGACATTAAAACGCCGTTCCCTCGTCTGAAATTCAAGCAAGCGATGGACGATTACGGCGTGGATAAACCGGATCGAAGATTTGATCTCAAGCTCATCGATTTGACCGAAGTTTTCAGCAAAAGTTCCTTCAAGGTTTTTCAAGGCGCGATTGCCGGCGGCGGAGTAGTGAAGGCGATCAACGCAAAAGGCTTTGCGTGCGTCACGACAGGGCAGATCGAGGAATTGACCAACCTCGCCAAAGAATCGGGTGCAAAAGGTTTGGCATGGATCAAGGTAGAAAACAACGAATGGAAATCGCCCATCGTGAAATTTTTCAGCGACGATGAAAAAAAATTGCTCAAAGAAAAAATGCAAATGGAAGAAGGCGATTTAATTTTGTTCGCGGCCGACCAATGGCTCGCCGCGTGCGAAGTGCTCGGAACCATTCGCCTCAAATGCGCGGAGTATTTGGAAAAACTCGGAAAATTAAAGAAACGCGCTGGTTATGATTTTCTGTGGGTGGAAGATTTTCCGTTGCTCACGTTTGACAAAGAAAGCGGGCGTTACGTTGCCACACACCATCCCTTCACCGCGCCAATGGCAGAGGATATTCCTCTTTTGGACAAAGACCCGACGCATGTGCGCGGTCAGCATTATGATATCGTGCTTAACGGCGTCGAACTCGGCGGTGGAAGCATTCGTATCCATCAACCCGATATGCAGTACAAAATTTTCACGGAATTTTTAAAAATTTCGCAGGAAATCGCCGATTCGCGTTTCGGTTATATGATCAAAGCGCTTCGTTACGGCGCGCCGCCGCACGGCGGTATCGCACTGGGACTCGACCGGCTTGTTGCTATACTCACCGAAAGCGAAAGCATTCGCGACGTCATTGCATATCCCAAAAATAATCGAGGTATTGACCTCATGAGCCAATCTCCCGGCGAAGTCGAGCCCAAGCAACTCCGCGATTTACGTATCCAGATGAAGGGATAGTTTTCGCTCAAGGAAATGTCATTTGCTTCGCGCCTTTTGATCTTTTTTAACCACGGAAAACACGGATAGGCTCGCTCACGCGAGTAAAGAAAAGGAAATTGATCCGCACTCTTGATTCCGATGGAGAGTTGCCCTCTGATTCCCCTAAATTTTAATCGTATGGAGTCGATAAATCACTCATGCGCGCGCATGGCGTGATGGGTATTGCAGGGATTTCTTTTTTGGCTTTTTTCCAATTCCAAAGCGTTCATGCTATGGAGTTTATGATTCTAAAGGAAAAGGAAACTCCTCCGCCGCAACAAATAGAAACACATCCTTCCATCGAAGCCGCTCCGCGCGCCAAAGGCGATTTTTATTCATTGAATCCGAGTGATTTACAAAAAATCAATGATTACGTGCAGGCTTATCCGGGCATGGAAGACAAGCGAATTACAGCATCGCTGGATAAGTTAGAAAAAAACATGCCGGAGCATAGCGAGCAAAATTGCTCTCAAGGCGTGCGCAAGGCCATTATGGCGGAACGCGGCATTGATATTTTCAAAGGCGCCAATGAAAAAGAAGTCAACACCGTCAATGGACGCGAAGCGGCGACCGGTTACGGCATCGATCGCATGCTTCTGCGCAATGGCTATGAAAGAATTTCTTCCGGCGCCGATTACATCCCCAAACGCGGCGACGTGCAGAGCATTTGCTTCGGCAAAGTTGTCAAAGGCTATGGCGGACATGTGCAGTATTACGACGGCGATAGCTGGATTTCCGACCACAAACAACGCGAATCCGCCGTCAATCCAGAAGCCCTCCGCGCCCAAGACATCGACCCCGAAAAAGTCATCGTCATGACTTATCGTCGAAAGTAAAAATCAAAAGTAGCCCTCTTTTCCGTGCTGGTTTTTTGAAGAAAAGGTGGCATGGTGGATTCCTTTATGAAGAAGCGACGAGTCATTATTTTGGGATCGAGCGGGTCGATTGGAACCAGCGCGTGTAAGGTGGCGCGGGCGTTGCCGGAAAGAATGGAAATTGTGGGGCTTGCGGTGAGCCGGAGCACGGATGCTTTGTTGGAGCAGGTGAAAGAATTCAAACCCAAAGGCGTCGCGGTGACTAACGAACACGCGGCAAAAAATGTAAAAGGAAAACTGCCGAAAGGATGCAAATTTTTCGAAGACGAAAAGGGATTAGTGGAATTGGTGGAAGAAGTGAAAGCCGATATGGTGCTGGTGGCGATTGTGGGGACGGCGGGGCTCGCGCCGGCGTTGGCGGCTCTCAAAACAGGGAAAGATTTGGCGGTGGCGAGCAAAGAAATTCTTGTGATGGCGGGCGAAGCGGTCACAACATCGGCGCAAAAACACAAGAGAATGATTCTGCCGGTGGATAGCGAGCATAATGCGATTTTTCAGTGCATCGAAAACGCAAAACCCAAGAGCGTGTCGCGGTTGATTCTCACCGCATCCGGCGGTCCATTTAGAAAAACACCCAAAGAAGAATTTTCAAAAATCACCGTCGAGCAAGCGCTCAATCACCCCACGTGGAAAATGGGAAAAAAAATCACGATTGATTCGGCGACACTTTTTAATAAAGGACTGGAAATGATCGAAGCGCATTGGCTCTTTGGCATGCCGATGTCCAAGGTGGATGTGATTGTGCATCCGCAGAGTATTGTTCATTCCATGGTGGAGTTTGTGGATCATTCCATTCTCGCGCAGTTGAGTTTGTCCGACATGTGTTTTCCCATTCAATACGCCGTCACCTACCCCGAGCGTGTTCACGGAAATCTGCCGCAACTTGATCTGGCAAAAATCGGCGCGCTCACTTTTGAATCACCCGATCCAAAAAAATTCCCCGCCCTACGCCTTGCGCGCACAGCCGGCGAAACCGGCGGCACTCTACCCGCGGTTTTCAATGCCGCCAACGAAATCGCCGTAGAAAAATTTTTGCGCGGCGCAATTTCATTTCCGAAAATTTGGGAAATGGTTGAAAAGGTCATGCAAAAACATTCTCCGATAAAACATCCTTCTTTGGAACAAATCATCGAATCTGATCGCTGGGCACGAAAAGAAGCCTTGCAAATGCTATAAATGGAATTTTTGTTCGCTTGCGAAAGCGTGTATTCTGTTTCAAAATTCTCCTATGAGTGCTTCGCTTTTAAAAATAGCATCTTTTGCGGATCGGTTGTTGAATATTTCTAAAATTCACGATTATCCGGATGCGTACAATGGGTTGCAGGTGGAAAATAACGGAACGGTAAAAAAAATCGCCGCGGCGACGGATGCGCATGAAGCGGTGTTGCGCAAAGCTGTCCAAGCGGGCGCAGATTTGCTGGTGACGCATCACGGAATGTTTTGGGGAAAGCCATTGCCTCTGACCGGCGCGAATTTTCGAAAAATTCAGTGGTGCGTGAAAAATAATTTGGCGGTGTACAGCGCACATTTGCCACTCGACATGCATCCGATGATCGGCAATAACGCAATTCTGGCAAAAAAACTTTCTCTCAAAAAAACGAAACCATTTTTTGAATCGCATGGCAATCTCATCGGCAGAATGGGCGAGCTACGCATGCATCGCGACGATCTAGTGCGACGCATCGAGAGCGTCACCGGACATCGCGCGCGACTCATCGCCGGCGGTCCGGGAAAAACTCGGCGCGTGGGCATTGTTTCCGGTGGCGCGGGCGAGCTTGAACCTGCGCTCGAAGTTGGTTTGGATACTTACATTACCGGCGAAGGCGCGCATCATACCTTCGGTCAAGCGATCGAATACGGCATCAATCTCATCTACGCAGGACATTACGCGACAGAAACTTTCGGCATCCAAGCTCTTGCGCAAACTCTCTCCAAAAAATTCCGCGTTCCGTGGACGTTTATGGATGTGCCTAGCGGGATTTAGAACTCTTATCATCGCTGAGTGAGGCAATATATTGAACAATGTGTTTTATCGTCTGCAATGCAATGTCTTAAAAAAACGCCTTGATGAGAAAAAGACGATTCATGCAAGTTTTGGCGTGTCGGTGCGAACCGCTTGCGGTGATATAGAATCATTCAAAAATTTATCGCCAATCGAAGAAATTCGGATAAACTCGACCAAGCTTACAGGAGGTTTGTGATGTGTTGTAAATTATCTAAAACGATTCTTTCTATTGTGCTTATTTTTGTGGTTTGGACGCTATTGGATATGCTGATTCACGGCGTATGGCTGGCGCAAATTTACAAAGAAACTGCGGCATTGTGGCGACCGATGAATGAGATGAAAATGGGGCTCATGCATTTGGTGACTTTACTGATGGCGATACCTTTTACGATTGCCTACACCATTCTCGTCAGTCCGAAAACGCTCTGCCGAGGCGTGCGATGGGGTATGGTTTTTGGCGTAGTGGTGGGTCTTGGCGCAGGCTTTGGAAGTTATAGCGTGATGCCGATTCCGCTTTCTTTGGCATGGGGATGGTTTGGGGGCACGGTTTTAGAATTTGCATGCGCGGGACTCATTCTGGGATTGCTTCTCAAAGACAATGAGTCTTCATCATGTTGCATGGTAACCCCCAAAGAAGTTTCCAAGTAAAATTCATCGAATGGCGTATTGATCTTCGACAACTTTTGAGAGGATGTTTTCGGCGATTTTTCGCCCTTCGGCCGTAAAAGTTTGAGAACCGGGAGACAAGTCTATTTTTACGAGCGTTTGCGCGATTTCATAAAGTTCGTAGGCGCGTCCAAGCGACGATGAATTTTTGGAATCTACAAGAACAGGTTCTTCGAGCGCTTGACTCAAAATATGCAGTCCGCGCGAACGTTCTCCTGCCTCCGCCAGCGCTTTTGCGATCTCTTTTAACGCCCATATCCGCTCTTTTCCCTTAAAACGATTCGCGATCGTGAGCGCTTGTTGCAAATTGCCGGCGCGAGCAATGGCGCTGGCCGTATCAATCAGCATATCTGTTTTATAAAGATCGCCGACTTGATCGATCATCGCGACCGCTTGAGTCAATAACTGCAACGCCATTTGCCGATCTCCGCTTTTGGCGACGATCAAAGCAATTTTGTGTAACGTGGCGACCTTATATCCTCCTTGCAACTGATTCGCGACCGAGATCGCTATCGGAATTTTGCCTTCTTGCGCCACGATCAAAGCAATTTGACTCATCGACCACGCGCGCCCTTTTTCATCCATTTGATTGGCGATGTAAATGGCTTGCGGCAAATCTCCGGCTTCGGCAATTGCAAATGCCAGACTGCTTTGAGCGTCAAAACGCTCCTTGCCTGTCATTTTTCCCGATAACGCCAAGGCTTGAGAAAGAAGCTCCAAGGCGCGTTTTTTTTCTCCTGCTCTGCTCAACACTTCCGCGGATGACCTTAACGTGTGCACTTTATCGATCTCATGGGTGGTTTGGCTGACGGCGGCCGCCATCGCTTGAGGAAGCAAATTGAGCGCTTGCTGGACATCGCCGGTTTGTATGGAAGCTTTGGCGATAGCATAAAGAGCATTGGCTTTATCTTTGCCGCCGAGTTGTTCGGCAAAGATGAGCGCTTGCTGAACATTGCCGGCTTGCGCCATCGCCACTGCAATTTCATAGAATGCTTTTTGTTTAGAAGCATCGTCCAGTTGATTGGTCACAGAAACAGCCTTGCGAAGGTCTTTGACCTGAATTAATGCTTTAAAAACAGCGCAAAGTGATTGGACTTTTTGAAACGAATCCATTTTTTCCGTTAGATTCAACGCTTGTTGCACATCGCCCAATTGAGCCATGAGCACTGCGACGTCGCAGAGCGCATTCTCACGCGAGGAAGGGTCCAGACGATCCGCAAGCAAAAGCAATAAATTCCAAGGAGAAACGGTTAACAGGGATTTAGCCGAAGACGCGCGAGCCAAGGTCGGTTCCGATTTTTTTTCAACTGTTTTTTGTTGCACCGGCGCAGACTGCAAGGAAACGCGTGAATCCGTTTTTTCTTCCTTAGAACCACACCCTATCAACACCCACGCCGTTAAGCAAACACACCCCATGCCTCCAATGCGGCCGGTTTTCATGCGCCCAAATGTAACGAGCTTCTTGGCGAGTGACAAGATGGAAAGCTTTTGGAAGCTTTTCATCTTGTCGCATTTTGAGAGAAGGAGTTAAATTATCGGGTTTATGCCGTCGTCGTTTATTCATTTGCATGTGCATAGCGAGTATTCCCTACTGGATGGAGCATGCCGCATTACTGATTTGGTGAATTACGCCAAGGAATTGGGCATGCCGGCGATTGCCTTGACCGATCACGGCAATCTGTTCGGCGCGATTGAATTTTATCAGGCGGCGATTGCCGCAAAAATCAAACCGATTATCGGATGCGAAGTTTATGTGGCGCCCAAGAGTCGTTTTGAGCGAGATCCGAATGAAACGTATTATCATTTTTTGCTGTTGGCGAAAAACGAGCAAGGATACCGGAATTTGGTCAAACTGGTCAGCGCGGCGCATTTGGAAGGCATGTATTATCGTCCGAGAATCGATAAAGAACTTTTGGCGGCGCATTCCGAGGGGCTTATCGGCACGACGGCTTGCCTTTTAAGCGAGCCGGCTCAAGCCGTTTTGAATGGCAAGTTCAAAGACGCAAAACAATCTCTCGACGACTACAAAAACATTTTCGCGCCGGGCGATTTTTATTTAGAAATTCACAATCACGGCTTGCTCGACGAAGAAAAAATTCGCGCGCGCTACATGGAATATTCCAAAGAAATGCATATTCCCCTTGTGGCGGCCAACGACACGCATTTTCTCAAGCGCGAGCACGCCGATGCGCACGACATTTTGATTTGCATTCAGACGGCCGCGAAATTGGCCGACGAAAAACGCATGCGTTCGCCCGGTCCGGAATTTTATTTGAAGAGCGCGGCAGAGATGAAGGAGCTTTTCGCGGATGTTCCGGAAGCGATTCGCAACACTCTTGAAATTTCCGAGAAATGTAATCTTAAAATTCAACTCGGTACGCCGCGTTATCCGGCGTATCCGCCGCCGGAAAAACAAACGCGCGAAGAATATTTTCGCCAACTCTGCCGCGAAGGATTTCAGCGTTGCTACGCCGCGCGCGCGGAAGAAGCGGAATTGAAAAATCGTCTCGAATACGAAATGGGCGTGATCGAAAAGATGGGGTTCGTGAGTTATTTTCTCATCGTTTGGGATTTCATCGACTATGCGCGGCGACAAGGCATCCCTGTGGGGCCCGGGCGCGGAAGCGCGGCGGGCAGTTTGGTGTCGTATTGTTTGGGCATCACGCAACTCGATCCGTTGCGTTACGGATTGGTATTTGAAAGATTTTTGAATCCCGAGCGTATTTCGCCGCCGGATATCGACGTGGATTTCTGCCAAAACCGCCGAGAAGAAGTCATTCAATACGTGCGCAAAAAATACGGCGAACGTGCCGTCGCCCAAATCATCACTTTCGGCACCTTGGGTGCAAAAATGGCGGTGCGCGATGTGGCGCGCGTGATGGGATTGAGTTTTACGGAAGGCTCGCGCATTGCGGATTTGATTCCGCGCGATCTTAAAATGACAATTTCCAAAGCGCTGGAAGGCGTGAGCGAATTGAAAAAAATTTACAACGAAGAACCGGTCACGCAGGAAATCATCGATCACGCGATCACGCTGGAAGGTGTTTCGCGGCAATCCAGCGTGCATGCGGCGGGCGTGGTGATTGCCGACGATGATCTTACGAATTACTTGCCGCTCACCAAAGACGACACCGGCGCGGTGATCACACAGTACGCGATGGAATCGGTGGAAGCAATCGGATTGCTTAAAATGGATTTTTTGGGGCTCAAAACGCTCACGGTGATTCAAGATTGTTTTGATTTGATCGAACATTCCACCGGAAAACGCCTCACGACAAAAGATATTCCGATGGATGATCCCGCAACGTTTGCGTTACTCAATCGCGCGCAAAATGTGGGCGTGTTTCAAGTGGAATCGCCGGGAATGCGAAGAACATGCCAGATTTTTGATATTCGAAGCATTGATGATTTGATCGCGCTGATCGCGTTGTACCGTCCGGGTCCGATGGATTTAATTGATGATTACGTCAAACGCAAAAAAGGATTGGTGTCGTTTGAATACGAGCATCCGCTTTTGAAGCAAGTCTGCGAAGACACGTACGGCGTCATGATTTATCAGGAACAAGTCATGAGCGCCGCGCGTTTGCTTGCGGGCTACACGATGGGGCAAGCCGATATTTTGCGCCGCGCGATGGGCAAAAAGAAAAAAGCCGAAATGGATAAACAGCGCGATTTGTTCATTCAAGGTTGCGCCCAAACGCACAACATTCCCTCCGCGCAGGCAGAAAATATTTTTGAGTTGCTGGAAAAATTCGCCGGATATGGATTCAATAAATCGCATAGCGCGGCGTACGGAATTATTTCTTATCATACGGCGTATCTCAAAGCCAATTATCCGGTGCATTTCATGGCGGCGTTGCTCTGCAATGAATTGGACAACACGGATAAAATTTCGCTCTTTGTCGCCGAAGCGTTCGATATGGGTATCAAAATTTTGCCGCCGTCAGTGAACGACAGCGAACTGCGTTTCAGCGTCGGCCCACAAGAAATTCGCTTTGGATTGGCGGCGATTAAAAACGTCGGCGAAGGCGCGGTGGAAGCCATTCTTGACGCGCGCACGGAGAGCGGAAAATTTTCTTCGCTGGATGATTTTTGCCGTCGGGTGGAATTTCGCTCGCTGAATAAAAAAACATTGGAGAGTCTCATCAAAGCCGGCGCATTTGATTGTGTGAATCCAAAGCGCGAAGAACTTTTTGCGGAAATGGACTCGGCATTGGGGTTGGCGTCGTCGATTGCGCGCGACCGCGAAAGCGGACAGGCGTCGCTGTTTTCATTTGAAGAATCGGCGCCAGTAAAACACAAAGCGAAATCCGTCAAAGTCGCCGAGTGGTCGTTTCGCGAAAAATTGAATTATGAAAAAGAACTTTTAGGATTTTACATCACGGGGCATCCGGTGGATGAATTCGAGGCGGATTTGCGCGCGTTTCGCACGCTCAATATCGCCGAAGCCACCGAATCGGAGGAAAATTCGCCTGTGCGTATCGCAGGAGTGATTGCGGATATGGAAGTGCGCATGACGCAACGCGACAACAAACCTTACGCGCGCGTGATGTTGGAAGATACCACGGGGCGCATCGAGGTCATGATTTTTTCCAACATGTATCAGGAAATTGGAAATTTGCTTCAAGCCGGCGCGCCGCTGGTGGTCACCGGTCAGATAGATTTGCAGGACGAAGGACGTTCGCGTTTTCGCACGCATGAGGTATTGACGCTCGCGCAGGCGTGCGAACGCTTGGTTAAAGAGATTCATTTAGTGATTCAAGATTCCTCGTCGTTTGCGCCAATCCAAAAAATCATTGCCGAGTTTTCGGGAAATATTCCTATTTGCTTACACATTCCCAATTCCAAAGGCACGGTTTTGCTCGAAACCGGAAGGTCGTATCATTTAATGCCCTCGTATGAATTATTCTGCCAATTGAGGACGCTTTTAGGCGCTCATAATGTCAAACTTCGCGCCGCCGATCCAACTGTGAATCAAAGGCGAAGTCAGCGGTTTTTTAGGGGTAGCAAAAATGGAAGTTAAATGCCTTGGAATGAATTACTTGGAGTAAAAAATACTTGAAAGTTTTTCTCAAGTTTTTCTTCCCCTTGACGAAATGATATCTAATGCACATAGATATAGTGAGAAGTTTTTTTGAGGTGAATTATGAGTTCTGATGGGATTGCTAGAAGCGCTGAACGCGTTGCGGCAAATGTAAAGCATTCCAAAGCAATTTCCACAGCTCCGCAAAGAACGGCAATCGATCTCATGCCGACTCAACCCGAACCTGCGCCTCAGCCTCAAATTGCCCAACCCGAACCCTCACCTCAACCGCAACCTAAGGTTGAAGCACCTGCCCCCGCTCAGCCCAAAGCTCCACAGCAACCCTCAAAAGTTGCCGAAGTTAGAATCGAAACGCCGAAACAAAATGTTAAAAATCATAATTTACAGGTGATCCAAGGCGGCAAAGAAGCGCCAAAAGCTTCACCCTCAATGCCCGCCTCTACTGCTGGAGGAGGCGGAGTGAATATCGAGAATGCTATGCAACCTCGAAAAAATCGAACTGTTTCAAGTATTTCATCTCTATTGCCTCAAAACAGAATGAAGATGCCATCCATCAGCGCGCATATTCCTTCTCCATCCATCAGCAAGACTCAAGATTTGAGCTTGGCGGCTTAACATCTGTTGAATATTAAGCATGAAATTTCATTCACGCGCTCTTGACCGTCATTGAGAGATTGCTTTAGTGTAGAACCTCTTTCATGAAGCGCGTTTTATTTATTTGCACGGGGAATGTGTGTCGTAGTCCGATGGCGGAAGGATTGTTTCGGGATATGACGAAGGGAAAGGCGGAAGCGATGTCGGCAGGGGTTGGGGCAATGTATGGATTGCCGCCAAGCGATCATGCGGTGAAAGTGATGGATGAGTTGAAAATCAACATCCGCGATCTTCGGAGCAAGCCGGTGACCGAAGAGTTGGTTAGAAAAGCGGATTTTATTGTGGTGATGACGCAAGGTCATTTGGACACGATGTTGATGATGTATCCGAGAGCGGCGGATAAGATTTTTTTGATGTGCGAATTTGACAAGAAGGCGCGCGAAAAAGACGTGGCAGACCCGATTGGGCTTTCGGTGGATGTGTACCGGATGTGCCGTGATCAGATTCGCAAAGCGATGGGATATTTATTGGAGGCAGTGATGCAAAACGAACAAAAAAAACGGATCGCCATAGGCGCGGATCATGGCGGAGTGAAATTAAAAAAAAACTTAAGCGATTATCTAAAAGAAGAAGGATTTGAGGTTAGCGATCTGGGAACATTCTCGGACGAGTCTGTGGATTATCCGGATTTTGCGGTGGCCGTGGCGAAAGAATTGGAGGCAGACCAAGCGGATTGGGGAATTTTGATTTGCAAAAGCGGCGTGGGAATGAGTATGACGGCGAATAAATTCGCGCATATTCGGGCGGCGTTGGTGCGCGATGTGACGGCGGCGAAACTTTCGCGCCAGCATAACGACGCGAATGTGCTTTGCATGGGCGCGAGCGAAGTCAGCGAAGAAAAAGCGCGTGAGATCGCGAAAGTTTGGTTGACGACGGAGTTCGAGGGCGGCAGACATGAACGGAGAGTCAATAAAATGAGTATTACGAATCATGATGATTGCGGCGCGTTGGCGGCGTCGGACAAAGAAATTTTTGAATTGATCCAAAAAGAAGAAAAGCGGCAGGAAGAAAACATCGAGTTGATTCCGTCGGAAAATTCTTCGAGCAAAGCTGTGAGAGAAGCGCAGGGTTCGCGTCTGACGGATAAGTACGCGGAGGGTTATCCGGCGAAGCGCTGGTACGGCGGGTGTGAATTTGTGGATCAAGTGGAGCAATTGGCGATCGACCGCGCGAAAAAAGTGTTTGGCGCGGAGCATGCGAATGTTCAGCCGCATTCGGGTTCGCAGGCAAATATGGCTGTGTATTTTTCCGCGCTTAAACCGGGCGATAAAATCATGACGATGGATTTAGCGCACGGCGGGCATTTGACACATGGCCACAAGATGAATTTTTCCGGAAGATTTTTTGAAGTGTTGCATTACGGCGTGCGACGCGACACGGAGATGATCGATTACGAAGAATTGGCCAAGATGGCGCAGGAATTCAAGCCGCGCATGATCGTGGCGGGCGCATCGGCGTATCCGAGGATTTTGGAGTTCGCGAAGTTTCGTCAGATTGCCGATAGCGTCGGCGCGTTGTTTTTTGTGGATATGGCGCATATCGCGGGATTGGTGGCGGCGGGAGTGCACCCCTCGCCTATTCCGCACGCGGATTTTGTGACAACGACGACGCACAAGACATTGAGAGGGCCTAGAGGCGGCGTGATTTTTTGCAAAGAAAAATTTGCCAAAGACGTGGATTCAAATGTATTTCCGGGCATCCAAGGCGGGCCGCTTATGCATGTCATCGCGGCAAAAGCGGTATGCTTCGGTGAAGCGCTCAAGCCGGAATTCAAGCAATATCAGGAGCAAGTCGCGCGCAACGCAAAGGCTCTATGCGAAGGCATGAAGAAAAACGGCTACCGGATTGTTTCCGGCGGCACGGACAATCATCTCATGCTTGTGGATGTGCAACCGTTGGGTATTACCGGCAAAGACGCGCAGGAAACGCTCGATAAAGCCGGCATCACCGTGAATAAAAACGCGATTCCATTCGATCAGCAGTCGCCCTTCAAAGCGGGCGGCATTCGATTGGGTTCGCCAGTGGTCACCACGCGCGGGATGAAAGAAAGCGAGATGTTTGACATCGCCAATTGGATTCACGAGAGCATTACCAATCGAACCGACGCCAATCAACTGGCACAAATCCGCAAAGAAGTGATGGAATTAACAGCGAAGTTCCCATTACCAGTTTAACCAAATAAATCGGAGCGCGTGCCTGTTCGTTCGAGGAGCAAGCATTCATCGGTGATTTGATAAATCAATAGCCAATCCGGCTCGATGTGACATTCGCGGCGATTTTTATATTGTCCAGAAAGCGCATGATTTCGATGTTTAGGTTCTAAAGACTTTCCTGAATAAAGAGCTTCTACAATTTGCTTAACTGATCGAGATTTTTATAACGAATCAATTCTTTACCTTTATCGGTTTTCTCGAATGTTTTCCGCGTTTTTGCGTTGAGAATTTCGACATCGAAAGGCAATCCCTTACGCAATTTGACTTGGCGATAGAATAAATTAATGGCGGAGGTAACGCTGAGTCCCAAATGATTAAACAAATGTTCAACTTCCTCTTTTAAGGAGGGTTCGATGCGAGCACGAATGGTAGCGCTTTTAGCCATATTGGGAATGTACCACATTTGGGCTACATTGCAAGTTTTGTTTTTTTGTGATAAAACACAGGTATGTCAAAAAAAGAGGAAATTAAACTTCGTCCGTGGTTGAAGCGGCCGTCGTGGATTTCAAGATTGGCGGCGACGAGCATGGATTTTGGCATTTGCGGGTCGCCGTTTTTGATTTTTAGGATTCATTGGTCTTTTGATACGTTACAAACAATCATGATCAGTTCTGTGCTCATGGCGGGATATTATTATCTTTTTGAGAGCACACTCGGACGCACTCCGGGCAAGACGCTTTTGCGTATGCGGATGATGGATACGAATGGACAAAAGCCTTCTAAGGTTAGAATTGCCATGAGAATCGCGTTGAGATTTGGAATGATATTCATGATGCTTTCATGGCGGCGCGTGACGCTGTTGGATTTGATCTCGGGTTGCCGCGTGGAAAAGATGGATATATCGCCTTCTTTGAAAAAGAAGATTGAAGGAAAACCCAAAGAGAAAGAAAAAACGATTGTGATGGGATGGCGGTAGCGCTACGGATGCGCATCCATCCCCCAACCTTACGAATGGAGAATTTTCGGGGCCAAGTTTTCACATTTTCACCGACACGCGTCGCTGAAAATGTGAAACCATGACCCCTTGCGTAATTAAAGAATCAGCATGGCGTCGCCGTAGCTGTAGAAACGATATTGCTCGCGGATGGCTTCTTCGTAGGCGCGGCGTTGGAGTTCCTGCCCCATGAAAGCGGCAACGAGCAAGATTAAAGAAGAACCGGGAAGGTGAAAATTGGTGATAAGCGCATCGACTCGTTTAAATTTGTAAGGCGGATAGATGTAAATATTAGTTTTGCCGGTTGAAGGATGAATATCTGGCACGCTTTCCAAAACACGCGCGGTTGTGGTGCCGACGGCGACAACACGCCGCGCTTGTTGTGCCCGCTCGGCGAGATTTTCTGGAATCGTGTAGCGTTCCGTGTGCATTTCGTGATCTTCGATGTGTTCGACTTTGACTGGACGAAACGTGGCAAGTCCGACGTGTAATGTGACGAAAGCGTGATTGAATGTCGCCAGAAGTTCCGGCGTAAAATGAAGTCCAGCCGTAGGCGCGGCGACCGAACCGTCGTAATGAGCATGAATAGGCTGATACCACGTAGCATCTTCGGGTTGAATCAGAGGCAAGTTGTGCGCGCGGCGGGCTTCTTCGATATAAGGAGGCAGAGGCATCGTGCCGAATTGCTGCAGATCGACGTCCCCAAAAAAACGAATCACGCGCGTGCCATCAGGCAGCGTCTTGAGCACTTCGATTTCGACCTGCTCGACGCCGGAAATAAGCGGATCAAGAAATAAACGCACGCCGGGTTTGAGTTTTTTGCCGGGTTGGCCGATGACGATCCAATGTCGCGGCGAGGTTTCTTCTAAGAGCAGAATTTCGATTTTTCCAGAGCGAAGTCGCGCGGGGATCACTTTGGTGTCGTTGAGAATCAACAAATCTTCGGGGTCAATCCACTTCGCAAGATCATAAAAATGCGCGTGCTCGATGGTTTGAGTTTGACGATGCACCACCATGAGACGCGAGTGATCGCGAGGTTGCGTGGGGCGATCGGCGATGAGTTCGGGAGGCAAAGGGTAATGAAAATCCGATAGGAGCATAAAAGAAAAGAGATTGTTGTTTTAAAAGAGCCTTCTATTATAGATGAATCATGAAGCGAATCCAAGGTTTTACGTTGTTGGAATTATTGATGGTGATTTCCATGATCGCGGTTCTGGCGGGGCTGACGGTGCCGGCGATTTCTGGGGCGCTGGACAGGACGAATCAAACGAAAGATTTGAGCAATGCAAAACAATTGGCGCAGGTGCTTTTGATGGATGCGAACGACCATAACGGGATTTTTCGGAAAAATGAAGCGCACACTAATACAGTCATTGCCGGTACGGCGACACCTGTGTTTCGAGGGCTTTTGAAGGATAAAGTATTGTCAACGACAGAAGTATTTTCGGGTTACGGAACGCAACCTTTTGAAGACGGCACGAATTACGATGCTTCATTTACCGCGAACAATGTTTCTTGGGCGTATTTTGCGGGATTGATGACCGGCGACGACGACCGCTTGCCGCTACTGATTTCCAAAGGCAATACGAATATCACGACGCCTCGTTTAACAGGCCAGCCTACCGAGGTGGAATTAGATGGCTCCGGCGTGTGGGGCAAGCGGGGTATCATTATTGCGTACAAAGGCCAAAACGTGGAATTTAAAAAAGCTAAGGATGGAAAAATTAAACTCGGCGCGGACGTTTCACCTGTGGATGAGAGCGCCGCATTGTTGCAACCTTAACCCAACATCATGAATACGAAATGGCGATGGCTGGTATGTTTATGCTTGGGATGCTTTTTGTTGACTGCAGGAAGCGAGAAACCCAAAGCGTTTTTGCATTGCTACGTGCAATTATTCCCTCACCCGAGCATGAAAAAAGAAGAGGTTATTCCTGTGCAATTGCAAAATCCGCGCTCGATGATTTTTGTAAGCATCACACCGGATTTGAGCGAGGCGGACATGGCGAAGATTGAACCGTTACCGGAGGGAAAAACACTCATTCTTTTTAATGAATTCGGAACTCGAAAATTAGCGGCGCTGACGCAGGCGAACATGGAATCGATTTTGGTGATTGTCTGCAATGGTCGCGTAGTTTACACGCCGTTGATCGATACGGTGATTTCCAACGGCAGGCTTTTGATTCCCGATGGCATCGCTCCGGCAGAAGTTGAGGAATTGAACGGATTGATCCGCGCGGCGCATCCGCTACCGCCCACACAAAACGTAATGGCGACACCGACGGAACAACCGGCGTTGCCATTACACACAATTCGACGCCCTGACCCGAAGGGAAGATAAGCAATCGGGATCAAGTTTGCACATTCACGAAGCGAGAATATGCAACCATGACCCCTTGCGCGGTTAAAATTTAGCTGTTTCGAGACGGGCGAAAAATTTCTTGCCGCTTTGCAGAATAACATTGCCTTCGATTTTAATTTGCGCGTTGGGATCGGCGATTTTTTCATTATTGATTTTGATGGCGCCTTGAGATATCAAGCGGCGCGCTTCCGCTCCGCTCGGAGCCGCGCCGATTTCTTGCAATAATTTCACAATCCAAATAGAACTTTCGCTTACCGCCACAATGGGAATTTCCGCCTGATCCAAATCGCGTTTGGAAAATTTCATTTCAAAATCTTCGCGCGCTTTTTGCGCGGCGTCTTTGCCCCAATACCGCGCGGCAATGGCGGTAGCCAAGGCTTTTTTGCATTCCATCGGATGCTCCGGCAGGGGCGAAGGCAATTTATAATAAGGTGCAAGAAGCGCGATCCATTCCCGCATGGCATCATCGGAAATGGACATCGTTTTTCCAAACATTTCGCTCGCGGGTTCCATGATACCGATGGCGTTGTCCAACGATTTGCTCATTTTTTGCACACCGTCGGTACCCACCAAAATCGGCAATACCATGACCACTTGCGGCTCTTGTCCGGCGACTTTTTGCAAGTCGCGCCCGACGAGATTATTGAAAAGCTGGTCGTTGCCGCCGAGTTCCAAATCCGCGCGAATCATCACTGAATCGTACCCTTGCATGAGCGGATATTGAAATTCCATGAGCGTGATCGATTGTCCGTCGGTATAACGCTTTTTAAAATCTTCGCGTTCGAGCAACTGCGCCACGGTAATCTGCGCGTTAAGTTTCAAAACATCCGCAAACGAAAATTTATCAAACCACTCGCCGTTGTAGCGAATTTCGGTGCGCGTTGAATCCAAGATGGTGAAAACTTGATTGGTGTAAGTCTTGGCATTGGCGTCAATCTCCGCCGGATCGAGCGCCGGACGAGTTTTTGAACGCCCCGTGGGATCGCCCACGCGCGCCGTGTAATCCCCAATAATAATCACCGCCGTGTGCCCAAAGCGCTGGAACTCGGCAATCTTGTCCAAAATCAACGCGTGGCCTAAATGCAAATTCGGCGAGGAAGGATCAAACCCCAATTTGACGCGCAACGGCCTCCCCGATTTAATTTTTGCTTCCAACTCCTCTACGGAATGAATCTTGGTCACTCCGCGCGTGAGCACGCTCATTTGTTCCTGTACCGTAGCCATAAAAAAATAAGATTACGCTCCCCTGCCCTCAACTTAAAGCTTTTTTTCTGCGTCGATTTGAGTCAACAATCACACAACGTGTGATGCGAAAAACACCTCTTTTCTGGATGGCTCTAGCGGCGGGATGCGGAATTTTTTTGGCGAAATATTTTCCACAGACGACGATGTTTTCATTGGCGGGAATTTTGATATTCGCGCTCGTTGGATTGCATCCGAGATTGCGTATTCTTGGAATTCTCGGCGCAGTGTTGTCCTGCTTTTGGTTTTATACCAACGCGCGATCGGTGTTGCCGCGCGAACATCTGCTCAATTTAATCGAGGAACCCTCGCCCGTTTTCACCCTTCAAGGCGTCGTTGCGCAAGACCCCGTTGAAAAACTCCGCCGCGATCAAACGATTCAAGAATTTATTTTGGAGACGCAAAACATTTTATCCGATCAAGGCTGGAAATCCTCGCGCGGAAAAATTTTGGTTTCGAATTTTTCGACTCAAAAACTTGAACAAGGAGACTTCATTCAATGCACCGCCGCATTGGAAACTCCGCCTTCCGCAAAAAATCCAGGACAATTTGATTATCGCGCTTATCTGGCAAACAAACGCATTTATTTAAAAGCATCAGCACATGAAATCGCTATTTTAAAGAAAAAGCAAACATCATGGATTCGTCAACTCGCCGCGAGTTTTCGCCGTCACATGATTCAGACCACGCAAATTCCCGCATGGTGGACACCGGAAAAAATCGGAAACGTCGCGCTTGCGAGCGAAAAAGAAATTTCCGCTCTCATGTCGGCGATGCTCATGGGCTACCGCGAAGGACTCACCCAAGAACTCAATGACGCATTTCGCAACACCGGCACGCTTCATCTGTTCGCCGTTAGCGGACAAAACGTCGCCGCGATTACCGGATTATTGATTATTTTGCTTCAAGTTTTAGGAATCATTCATTGGCGATGGAGTTGGATTCTCATTCCCGTGATTTTTATTTTTTGTCTCGCCACCGGCATGGCGCCGAGCGCGTTCCGCACATTTTTGATGATGACGCTTCTTTTTATCGGATGGACGCTCTCGCGTCCTGTGAATCCGCTCAATATTCTCGGTTGCGCCGCGCTGTTGATTTGGCTTTGGGAGCCTCTGCAATTTTTTGATATTGGATTTCAATTTTCCTTTCTCGTCGTGCTCGCGCTGTTGCTTTTGACTCGACCGCTCGGCGAAACTTTTTATTCGTGGTTCCGCGCAGACCCGTGGATTCCCGAGAGATTGCTCTCGCGTCCGAGAAAATTATTGGACAACACGTATCGTATATTATGCGGACTGGCAGCCATAGCGCTCGCCGCGTGGATCGGATCATTTCCTCTTTCGCTGATTTATTTTCACAACTTTATTCCGATGACACCCGTCGCCAATATTCTGATCGCTTTACCGGCGAACGTTGTGGTGATTTTGGCGGTGTTCGCGGTATGCGTGAGTTGGATTTCTGTTGTGCCGGTAATTTTTATCAATCAAATCAACTGGGGGCTTCTACAAGGCATTATTTTGATGGTCAATTTTTTGGCGCAAGCGCCGCATTTTAACGCAAGCGTTGATCCGCGACATTGTTGGACGCCAAATCCAAAACTAACCATTCTGTACGATCAGCGCGTCTCGCCCGCGATTCTTCAATATAAAAATCAGCGATGGCTCATCGATCCCGGTTCTCAATGGACTTGGAAATACACCGTCGATCCTATCCGTCGATCTCGCGGCATCCATCGCTGGAACGGCGTCATTCTCACGCAATCATCCAAAGCGCACATCGAAGGCGCTCTCTTGATGAACAAAGAAATGCCCGCTTCTTTTTACGCCGAATCCGGATTTTTCAGCCGGTCGTTTGCGTATCGCGATTGGTTGCGCCACGCCGCAAAAAATCGCCTCGACCGGCGGCAGTGGAAAGCTGGAGAAAAAATATTTTTGGATAAAAATCTACAGATCGAAATTTTATGGCCGCCGAAAAAATTTGTTTCTAAAAATGTAGCGGATAACAGTCTTGTTTTTCTGATTCGCGGCAACGAACACGTCATTCTTTGGGCGAATAATATTTCTGAAAAAATCGAATCCGCGATTCTTGCCGAAAATACTTTTTTGAAAATTGATGTCCTTATCCAAAGCGCCGACGACGAATTTCATCTTTCGCGCGCGTGGCTCGAAGCGATTCGCCCCGCTTATTTCATTCGCCCTGAAACGCGCTATAAAAACTCCGCGCTGGATGAAAATTTTTGGAGCACCGCGCGCGAATTGAATATTCAAGTTTTTGAAATGTCAAAAACGGGCGCCATCACCATCGATTTTTCCAAGGAAAAATTATCGCTTCGCGCATTTCGGTGACCTTTTTTTCTTGCCGCAAACCAATTCCAATAATTTTCGCGTGGGCTGATTGAGATGAAGCTTGAGAGCTTGTTGAGGCAAAATCCAGCGATAGTCATGGGCTTCTTCGTTAAGCGTGACCTCATTGGAAATCGCTTTTGCTGTGTAACACAAAAGAATGAAATGCGCCTTGCGAAAAAATTCTTCGGGATCGATGCAATCTTGAGCCATAACAAACTTGATGGAATCAATCTCAAGCCCGGTTTCTTCGAGAATTTCCCTCTGCACGGCAGTCGCGGCGGTTTCGTTCATTTTAATTTTACCGCCGGGCATACCCCAGAGATCGCTCCATTTATGCGTGCGCACCATGAGAATTTCTTTTTTCTTATTATAAATGAGCGCGCCGACAGTCGGGATGGGAAAATGCTCCTGCTTGGAAGTTTTGCGTCTTTTCAAAAACGCCAGCACACCGGATAAATCTTTGAAAAGATGATCGGGTTGGGCGCGTTTGAGTTTTTTAAACGAATCATATCCGGTGAGCACAGCGCAACTTTGCACGCCGCCGTGGCGCGCGGCGTCGAGATCATGCATCATGTCGCCCACATAAATCGTTTCGCGCGGATCGAGATTATGATCGGAGAGTATTTGCAAAATGACTTTGCGCTTATCCATAACGCGGACGTAAGCTTGACGGAAATAAGGTTTGAGTCCCAGTCGCTCCGCCTGAAAATCGAAATGCTCCGGATGAATCGCGCTCAATAAAAAAACGGGAATCCCTTCCGATCGGCAATGCTCCAAAACTTCCACCGCATACGGCAAGAGATGCACGTCTTCCTGCAAAATTTTAAAAGAATCGTGATAATATTGCTCCAGCCGATCCATCGGCAATTCCGGCATGTATTCCTTGTAAAAATCAGGAAACGGCAGATAAAATTTTTCGCGAAATTCATCTTCGCTCCACGCCGCCCTGCCATGATCGACAAAAATATCGTTCATCGCCTGCAACACGTAGGGAAAATCATTCACCAGCGTCCCCGACCAATCAAAAATGACATTTTGAATCACAATTTTTTATTCCAAAATTTCCACCGGCGTGCCGGGTTCGGCGAGATCGAAGAGTTTGAGCACGTCGTCGTTTTTGAGACGGATGCAACCTCGGCTTTTGGCTTGGCCAATGAGATCCTCGTGGTTGGTTCCATGAAAATAAACGTGGCGCGATTGAGTGGTTTGATTGTCCTCTTCATCGCCGGCCAAGGTTAAAATGCGCGTGGTGATGAGGTCTTCCTGGGTGATTTCGCCTAGTTTCCATATACGTCCGGTCGGCTTTCTACCTTTAAAAACCATGCCGAGCGGTTCGCCGTCGCCAATTTTTTCGACAATATGATGCTTGCCTCTGGGTGTTTTATAACTCCCAGGTTCTTCGCCAAGTCCATTGGCGGAAGTGGAAATAAAAGCGCTCCAGACAAGTTGGCCGTTTTCAAAAAATTCCAATTCTTGTCGCGATGCGTAGACTTTGATGAGCTTAGAATTCATTGACGCGATTGATGACTTGGCGCAAACGGCCAAAGCCATGCATATTGAACCGGAAACAAAGCCGCGGCAAATGAGCGATTTCCGGCTCGTTGATTTCCTGCGGCAAAGGATGATTCATTTCAAATCCCAAATCATCCGCCACGATGTCTGTAAAATCTTTATTCATTTGTTGAAGAACATCCTCTGGAATGGCGCGATGCATGCGAATAACGCAGACATCCCGCACGTAACGATACGAATGAAAATTTTTATAAAAATTCAAAATCTCGTCGTGCGCTTCGTCTAAATTGCTGGTGATTTTGAACAAATTAAAATCCGCCGGTGAAATCAACCCGTAATGCAATAAACGTTCGCGCAGAAATTCATCAAACTTGCTCCAATAATCGCCTCCGGGCTGATCCACCATCACAATGGGCATGATCGGCGCTTTACCGGTTTGTATCAACGTCAGCGCCTCGAAACATTCGTCCATCGTACCAAATCCCCCGGGAAAATACGCGGCGGCGTGGGAATTTTTCAAAAAGTGCAATTTACGAGTGAAAAAATATTTAAACGTGATGAGCTTGGGATCGCCCGCAATAGTGGGATTGGCGTCTTGCTCGAACGGCAAAACAATATTGAGCGCAAAACTGCGCTCGCGTCCCGCGCCAGCTTGCGCGGCTTCCATAATGCCTCCGCCGCCTCCCGTGATGATCATGCATCCGCTATTTTTCAGTATGCGCCCGAATTTTTCCGCCATTTGATAAATCAATTCGCTCGGTTTCGTGCGCGCCGAACCAAAAACCGAGACCGTATGAATTCCGTGATAATTTTGAAACACTTTGTTCGCATAACGCATTTCTTTGAGCGCGATATTGAATTGCCGGACATCCGCAGGCGGAGGTTGATCTTGCGCGAATTTCAAAATCGTCACCATCATTTCGCGGAAGCGATTGAAATCCGCGTTCACGCCCCAATCGTTTAAAAGTTCGTCGATCTTGCGTTCAATATCTGGATCGTTAATGCCATAAGGCGGTTTTTTTCCCTTCTTACCTTTTTTTCCTTCCTTTTTCTGCATGAAAGAAAGATGACATCTTCCCTGTTTTCTGGCAATGGAAGAATTTCAACTCGACATACTTCCGTTGGCAGATATGAATATTCTATGAAAAATCGACCGATACGAGTGGGATTGCCGAAGGGAAGTTTGCAAGAGCCGACGTTGAATTTATTTAAACGCGCAGGATTTAATTTGGCGGTGTCGTCGCGTTCCTATCGTCCTTCAATCGACACCGAGGATTTTGATATTTTTTTATTTCGCGCGCAAGAAATCGCGACCTACGTGGAGCAAGGTTTTTTGGACATCGGCATCACGGGTATGGATTGGGTGGCGGAGAACGGCGCGGATATCCATGTGATTTGCAATTTGCCGTTCAGCAAAGCAACCTCCGCTCCAGTGCGATGGGTTGTCGTCGTACCGGAAAATTCGCGAATTAAAAAACCTTCTCAACTCAAAGGCAAACGCATCGCCACGGAAGCGGTGAATATTACGAAAAATTATCTCCGTAAATACAAAATCAAAGCGGATGTGGAGTTTTCTTGGGGCGCAACGGAAGTGAAAGTGCCCGATATGGTGGACGCGATTGTGGATATTACCGAGACTGGATCGTCCATTCGCGCCAATAAATTGAGAATTTTAGACACGATTATGGAGTCGTATCCTCAATTGATAGCGAATCACGGGACCATGAAAAATAAAAAAACCGCGCGCAAGGTTCATTCGCTGGCACTGTTATTGCAATCGGCAATCGCGGCGCGGGATAAAGTGGGGATCAAACTCAACGTGCATGAAAAGAATCTGCAAAAAATTCTCGATGCCCTGCCGGCGCTAAGGAATCCGACGCTATCTCCCCTCACCCTCAAAGGTTGGTATGCGCTGGAAACGATTATTGATGAAATTGTGGTGCGCGAAATGATTCCTCAGTTGAAGCATATGGGCGCGGAAGGCATTATCGAGTATCCGCTGAATAAAGTTGTCTATTGACAAAAAATCATCCATTATCGCGAAATCTTTATGGGTTCAATTAAGAAACGCAGAAAATCCAAAATTGGAAAACACAAGAGACGCAAACGTCGTAGAGCGAATCGTCATAAGAAACGGTTGCGTTACAAGGCTTAGTAAGACGGCAACGTCTTAAGCTTTTCTTTCGCGCTATTGATTTGCTAAATTGTGGGAAGTCAAACATCCCAAACGATGAGGTCTGTCATAAAATACGCTGTGTTTCTACTCTGCTTGGCCTCCGCCGTTGCAAATGCAAAAACAACGCCGGATGCGCATTTGCAAAGCACAAACACGGATGTGTTTTCTCTAAAAACGGAATTGGCGGCGCAGAGGGCGCGGCGTGTGGAAGCGATGGCGGCATTCGTGCGCGGGCAGGAATTGCGCGAAAAAGATTTGTTTCAAGAAGCGCTCGATTGTTACGAACAAGCCATCAAGGCCGATCCGGATTATTTGCCCATCAAAATCGCCAAAGTGGAAGCCTTGTATGCGCTGAATCGCGCCGATGAAGCCGTGCAACTCTTGGAGACCTTGCCGGAAGATTCGCCCGAAGTATGCTCGCTCTTGGCTTGGGGACTTCTGAAAAAAGACGTTTCTTCTCAAAAAGCGCGTCAACTTCTTGAAAAAACCATTCAACTAGCGTTGGCTTCCGACTCCAAAGACCCGTCGTTTTACTTAAAAATAACCTTTCGACTCACGGTGCTTTATTTGAAATGCAACGATTTAACACCCGTGGAAATCGCAAAAAAGAATCTGCCTTTTTTTGAAAAAGCTACTGCGCTGGATCCTCGCAATCCTCAATATCAATTGCTCGCCGCAGAGATGTCCGTGCATGCGGAAAATTTTGAAAAAGCGATCACGTATTACGAAAAAGTTTCCTCGATGGCGCACAATCTACCCGAACTCCGCCACCGCATCGCGCTGTTGCTTGCCCTCACCAACAATGAAGAAAAAGCCATTCCCATCCTGGAAGACCTCGTCGAACAAAAACCAGATCAAAAAAATCTTTACCCGCTTTTGGCGGAACTTTACGAGCGCACGAATAACCTGAGCAAAGCGGAGGACCATTATTTGCTTTCGATCAAACTCGGCCAACCCTCCGTCGCCGATTATTTACATCTCGCGCTGGTGCAAATCAAAAATAAAAAACCTGATCAAGCCGCCGCGCATCTTTTGGAAGCGCAAAAACTTTTTCCCACAGTACCGTTAATTCCGTTGCTCCGAGGCATTGCCTTGCGCGACGCCGAACAACACGCGGATGCGGCGGCGGCGTTTGGAGTGGCCGAGGCGCTCGGCGAAAGTATGAAAAATTTTTTGGACACCAATTTTTATTTTGAATACGGCGTGACGCATGAACGCGCTGGAAACTTGGAGCAAGCGGAAAAATATTTTCAAAAATCGCTCGAATTGAATCCTCGCAATCATCTGACGATGAATTATCTGGGTTATACTTGGGCCGAGCGCGGCGAAAAACTCGACGAGGCGGAAAAACTCATTAAACATGCGCTTGAATTGGATCCGCCGAATCCCGCGTATCACGACAGCTTAGGCTGGGTTTATTATAAAAAAGGGCTTTATGCGGAAGCTGAAAAAGAAACATTGCTTGCCGCTCAAGACAAACGGGGCGTCGATGATCCCGAAATCAACGAACACCTGGGCGACATCTACCAAAAATTCAATGACATTCCCAAAGCTATTCATTACTGGCAAAAATCGCTCGATAAAGCCGAAAACGAAAAACGAAAACAGCGCATCGCTGAAAAAATCAAAACGCATTCCCAATCTACACCGCCCGCATCAGTCTCTTTTTCAAAAACCAACGCTCCAACTCCTCCACCAAACACTCCAGCCGACTCTCTCCTGCCTGTAAATGCACCGAATAACCGAGGCGCCGCAGGGTTGCCGAAGTAACGGGACCAAGGCTGGCATAGTGAGGAGTCCTCCGTAACGGGGTCAAGTTTTCACGCTCACAGAAGCTGTGCGCGTGCAACCATGACCCCTTGTGGAAATTTTCGACGGCGGAGGAACTGGTAAAGATGATCCAATCGGCGCCTTCACGGAGAATTTTTTCTTTGATGCCGCAGAGGTCTTCTTTTTCAGGAATAGTTTTATAAATTAAAAAATGATCGACACTGACATTTTTGAGGCGAAGACCATTTTTGATTTCATCGCGTGCACAATTACTGCACGGATATAAAGCTCGTTGCGATGACGAACTTTTTTTCCATGTTTGAACCAATCCCGCAGAAGTAAAAGTTTTGGGCAACAAACTGATTTTAAGACCGAATTTTTCGACGGCGGACGCCGTCGCAGGTCCTAGCGCGGCAATTTTGATTTTTCCAAGAGAGCGGACATCATTTTTTTTCAAAAACCATTGGAAAAAATGTTCGACGCCGTTGGGGCTGGCAAAAATCAGCCAGTCGTATTTCCCAAAATCAATTTTTTGTCTGGGAGTGTAAGGAAGAATTTTGATGGTGGGCAGTTCCCAAACGTCCGCTCCTTTTTCTTCGAGCAACTCGCGCAGACGCGAAGCTTGCGCGCGCGGACGAGTAATGACGATTTTTTTACCAAAGAGCGATTTTTTTTCGAGCCAATGGAATGGTTTTCTAAAATTCACCACATCGCCGATCACAATAATGGCGGGCGCATCGAGTTTTTCTTTTTTGACTTTTTGAGCAATATCGCAAAGAAATGCCGTAACCGTTTTTTGTCTTCCCCATGTGCCCCATTGGATGACGGCGACCGGTTTTTTTTCGCTCATGCCTTCTTGGCGTAATCGTTGAACAATTTCCTTGAGACGCTCCATGCCCATGTAAATCACAATCGTGCCGCCGAGTTGAGCGATGGCGCTCCAATTCACCGCAGTTTTTTCTTTTGCGGACGCCTCGTGTCCAGTTACAAAAGTAATTGTTGAATTATAATCGCGGTGCGAGAGTGGAATTCCTGCATAAGCGGGTGCGGCGATTCCGGCGGTAACGCCCGGAACAATTTCAAACGCGCATTTTGATTTTGCCAATACCTCGATTTCTTCGCCTCCGCGCGCAAAAAGAAACGGATCGCCGCCTTTGAGCCTCACCACGCATTTTTTTTGCTTCACCCATTGCACGAGCATGCGCGAAATTTTTTCTTGGGGCACAAGATGCTTTCCTTTGCGCTTCCCGACGCGCACGAGTTGCGCATCCGCGCGCGCTAAATTCAAAATAACGGGATTGATGAGAAAATCATAAGCAATAACATCCGCGCGCTGGATGACTTTTTGAGCCTTGAGCGTCAATAGTCCGACATCGCCGGGTCCTGCGCCTACGAGATAACAAATGCCACCCATGATATTTTTTGTTCTTTTTATCCATTTTAAACACGGATGACACGGATATTTTATGAGAATTGCCGCAATTCCTTAAGGTTGTTAAAAAAAGACTTTACGATTTCAGCTGAACGTCACTCTAAAAGGTGCCGTCACGGCGACTGTCTCATGGTAACACGATGGATAGGATTTGAAGTAGCCCTCAATTTATATCTTATCCAAGATTTCTTTGCGCTTGGCGTTGTATTCGTCGCGAGAAATGAGATTGGAGTCGAGGAGTTCTTTGAGTTGACGAAGTTTTTCCAAAGGGTCATCCGGAATAAGCTCAGGCATCGGCAAGGCTTCTTGAGGCGGCTCTTCTTGAATGGGTTTGGGCGGCGCCGGTTCTTCGATTTTTTGCGGACGCAACGCAGGTCCTGCCAAAGGCGGTTCTTCGTGTTTGGCGTACGACCAAGGTTGCAATGGCGTGTGAAATGGGAAAGGCGCGTGCGGCAGTGGCATCACCGGATGAGGTTGCTCGGCCATACCGGTAAGCCCGCCTTTGAGCACCAATCCTCCAGATGCCGCGCGTTGCAATTCCAAATTACGCAAACGGTGTTCTTCATCCCACCAATCCGCCTGTTCTTTGGCCAAAGCATATAATCTCAAAGCCTGTAATTTTGGCAAAAAAGAAGTCGAACTTCTTTTGATCGGCTCAAATCGAGTCTCAATCGTGAACGTCGCATAAATGGGGCCTTCGTCGATTCGAGGATGCCCCAATAGCCTCCAGAGAAAACTTTCGATGTTCGCGCCGCCGATGATAATCGGTTTATGAATGAATAAACGCCAATTAGTCACAATCAAACTGGCATTGAGACCGATCAGTTTGTGTTGGATAAAAATATTCACGACGTGCTCGTCCACTGTCAGCATCGATTGAATTTTTGAATAAACGTCCCGAACAATGAGTGGATTTTGTCCTTCATTGATAAAATTCAGCAAAATATCTTGCTGGGGCGGATTTTTCGGGTCTTTTATCATTGCCAAGGCAGTATAGGACAATATTTTACAAAAGAAAGTAAAAACATTTTTTTGAAATCGTTTTTGAGAGTAGCCAATTTTTTCCCGATAGGATATAAAACAACAACATGACAACAGTTGAAGAACTTGTGTGCGAATATCAAAAGAAAGTTCGCGTAGAAAAAATCGAACTTCTTAAACTCGACAAACCTCGCAAACGTATGATCGAGTTGTTGATTGAATTTCAGCAACCGACCAAGCAGAGACGTCTTTCCGCGCGCACTTTAGCGCGGTTAGTCACGCATTTTTCCCGCAACTGGGGCAAGATTGAACAGTTTTTTGATGAGGTCGATGAACTAAGAATTTCCATTGATTATTGGTGTCAGCTTCGCGCGGAAGCGGAAAAACTTCCTCTCGAAAAGCGCAAAAAATGGCAAAAATCTTTTGATCAAACCGCCGATCTACGCGCGGAAGTGCTTTCGCGCACGGCGACCATTATTCCGCGCATCCGTAGTTCCATCGTAGGTTACAGCGGGCGATACAGCGAAGACCTCGATAGCGTCGGTTATATCGGCCTCATCAAGGCAATGGAAAATTTTGATATTCGGCGCAAAGTTCCGTTTGAGGCATACGCGCGTTCGTGGATTTACAACAGCATGGTGCAATATCTTCGCAAAGATCAGCTCGTCAATCCCAGTGAGAAGCATCTGCGTACGTTTCGTCTTTACGAGAGAACGTTTACGCGCTTGCAGGGAGAACTGGGGCGAGAGCCGGAGGAAATTGAAATCGCCAACGCGATGAATATTTCCGCTCAAGACCTTGAAAATATGCTGGCGATTGACACTTCGGTAACGAGTTTGGATTTGCCTTCGACCAAAGACGAAGAATGTTCTCTGCACGAAGTGCTCGGCGCCGAAGAATCCGCTCCGTATCAACAAATGGAAGCCAAAGTGCTCGCCCGTCATTTGCGCGATCACATGCAAACATTGAGCAATCATGAGTTGGCGATTGTGACGTTGCGCTGGTTTCCGGTCACCGAGAGCACGCTCGAAGGTTGTCCGATGACCGTCGAGCAAGCGATGAATAAAATGAGGGAAGTTTCGCTTCTTTCGCTTCAAGCCAACGTCAAAAACTAATCGTTGTGTCGAACTGGATTGCCACTGTTATCCTTGGAATTGTTGAGGGCATTACCGAGTTTTTGCCGGTTTCCTCCACAGGGCATTTGCTGATCGTCGAACATTTTTGCGATTGGAGGCGTTCGGAATTTTTCAATGTCGGCATCCAAGCCGGCGCCGTGCTGGCGGTGATCTTGGTGTATTGGAAGAGACTTTTTGAATTGTTCAAGAACTGGAATCAACCGCAGAATAAAAAATTTATTCTCCAATGTGCGGCGGCGTTTGGCATCACGGTGGTTTTTGGACTTGGCGCGCGCAAACTCGGTTTTAAACTCGATGATGCTAATACATGGGCGGTGACAGGAGCGGTAATCGTCGGCGCGTTGTTGATTTTTTATTCGGAAAAACGCCTCAGTTCTCATGCTTCTTCAGAAGATATCGCTTGGAGCACCGCGATTTTAGTGGGCGCGGCGCAAGTGCTCGCCGGAATTTTTCCCGGCACGTCGCGTTCCGCCGCCACGATTATCGCCGCGATGCTGATGGGGACATCGCGTGTCGCCGCCACGGAGTTTTCGTTTTTACTGGGGATCCCCACGATGTTTGCCGCGAGCGGATATTTGCTTTTGAAAGAAGTCAAAGATCGCGGCGCGCCGCCTTTTTCTGAAATTCAGCATTTCATTTTGGGATTTTTAGTTTCGATGGTTGTGGCGTTCATCGCGGTTAAATGGCTTTTGCATTACATCCGCTCGCACACATTTATTCCCTTTGCGTGGTATCGCTTGGGATTAGGAATTATTCTGATAATCCTGCTGACAAAGGTTTGACTGTTTGCCGCACTTTCCGAGGAGTCACCAATCCCGCCGACACGATGAGTTTCCATGCGGTGTCCATTTCCAGATCGCTGATGAGAACCGTGTCTTCATTCAACACCAAGACGATGCCTGTGATCGGATTCGGCGAAGTCGGAATCAGCACCGTAACCATGCGTTTGCCTTCAGCGTTCGTGAAACGCCCCGTCAAAAATCCAATGAAATAACCTTCCTGCATGCCGGGATAACGCACGTACACCACTTGTTTATTTTCAAATTCGCCCGGTTTGGAAATGCGCTCGAAAGCTTCCACAATTTGCTTGGCTAATTTATAAATCGTCTGCACCACGGGAAAATGCGACAGAAACTTGTCGATCCAATGAATGATTTTTTTGCCGATAAAATTCGAAACGATCAACCCGAGCGCGAACAACACCATTAACGTTAAAATCAATCCCGCGCCGGGAATCGTTTCGTCCACAATCATCCATGCGGGTAATATTTCTTCGAATTGATGAACAAATGCGCGCACGAAAGGATCGGAAATTGAATTCACCAAGTGATAAATAATTTGTAGAATCCAAACGGTAATAATCAACGGTCCGGCAACAAATAATCCGGTGATCAATTTATTTCTCACCCAAACCAAAAAACCTTTTGGGTCTTCCTTGGGGCTCGGCATTTTGGCGGGCATGGCCGGAGCAGGTGGAATAGCATGATCGGCAAGAGGTGTTTCCGGCGAAGTCATTTGATCCATTTAATGGCAAGAAAACCTAAAACGCCAAGCGCAAAAGCAATCGAGATCGCCCACTCAAAATTCTTCTCCAAAGCCGGCTTGATTTTCGGCCCGCCCACTCGAATAAATCCCGCCACCAGAAAAAACCGCGCGGAACGTCCCAATGCCGAAGCCAAAACCAATCCCCAAAATGAAAAATTAAACACGCCTGACGCAATGGTGAAAATTTTGTACGGAATCGGCGTGAATGCCGCCGCTAGTACTGCGACAAAACCATATTGTTGATACATCGCTTGTACTTTATCGAAATTTTCAGTCGTAAAACCAACAGCGCCTAAGTAGGAAAAGAAATAATGCCCCACCAATGTCCACAATTCTTTTCCGATCCACCAACCCAACATGCCGCCTAGCACCGATGCGACCGAACACCAAAATGCATAGGTCGCCCATTTTTTGGGTTTACTAAAGCACAGCGCAATCAATAGCACATCCGGCGGTATTGGGAAAAATGACGATTCAATAAACGATAACCCAATCAACGCCCACAATCCATATTTCGTATCCGCCCACGAGAGCGTCCAATTATACAGTCTGCGCAACACGTGCGGCTTTCGAGGAAGATGAGTCATATTCAAAAATATCCGTGCAATCCGTAATAATCCGTGTGATCCGTGGTGATTATTTTAAAATTTTCTGCACCAACATGCTCAGTGTTTTGTTATCCACGCGTCCTTCGGCTTTGGCTTGAGCGGCTTTCATCACCGCGCCCATCTGCGCTTTGGTGGTCGCGCCGACTTCGACAATCACTTCTTTCACCAATTTTTCCGCTTCGACTTCGCTCATGCCTTTCGGTAAATATTTTTCCAGAATCTTCAATTCAGATTCTTCTTTTTTTGCCAAATCCTCGCGTCCGCCTTGACGAAAGCTCTCAATCGAATCCTGACGTTTTTTTGCTTCCTTACGCACGACAGTCAATACTTCCACATCCGTCGGCACACCATCGGCGCCGTGTTTCTCAATCGCCGCGTACTTCACTGCTGATTTTAACATTCGCAATACCGAAAGCGTCTCCGCCGCTTTTGCCTTCATCGCTTGCTTCAATTCTTCATCAATTTGTTGTACCAAACTCATAATATGTGTTGTCGCATAACCGCGAAATCTCCGCCAGTTTTTTCTTTTCATCGAATGTGTTTTTTTTAAAACTTCAACTATGTTCATGGTGATCGCCGGCAACGGCAAAGAATACGGGCCTTTTGATGAATCACAGATTCGGGAATGGATCCAGAATGGTTTTTTGACCGGTGAGGGTAAAATTAAAAAACAAGGCGATGCTGATTGGAAAACACTCGCAGATTTTCCCGAATTACAAATGCCTGAGCCTCTTCAACTCCAACGTCGCGCAACTCCCAAAAGCCAAGTCGCTGTGTTATGGGCGCCGGATTATGCGATCAGTCTGGGAAGCGTTCTTCTTTATCTCGGGCGGGCATTTAATTTTGCTTTGAGTCATCTTTGGGTCACCCTTGGGATGGGACTTCTTTTTGTCGTTTGTTATGTTTCTCCAAGTTTCTTGAAGGAGCAAATCTACGACATACTTGTAACGTGGAAAAAATTGGGGGCGTTATCCATGGCTGTGATGGGTATTTTAATGCTCGTTTTGGTAACATTTTTTATGGGTATCACAAGTATTGTTCAAGGCGGTATTTTTTATTTTTTGCTTCAGTCTATCCGATTTCGCGCCTATTCCTTGGTTGCCGTTGAGAAAGCTTTGCAAAATTTAAAAAAAATGTGGTTTCAATTGGTTCTTTGCACTCTTGTCCTGACTGTGATTTTGTGTGTAGGAATATTTTTTATATCGGTCGTCTCCATGTTCACTTTTGGGATGACATTTCTTTTGATTATACCATGGATGGGGTTCTTTTCGGCGCTCTATTATTTTGCAAACGCTATTGTGATTGATAAAGAAGTTCATTTCTGGGAAGCGATACGTTTAGCTTGGGCGACCATTATGAAACATTGGTTGCTGTCGCCTTTCTTCGTTTGTATTTTTGTTTTTTTAGAAGTATCGGGTTTTATCGTCTCAGGTGTGATGGAGGTACTTAGCGGCATGAAGCAATCCACTTTACAGCATTTATTGATAGGCATGGCGATGAGTTGTGTGACTTGGCCCATTGCCAAGCTCTCGCTTGTGTACATGTACGATGATATTTGGGGCTAAAACTCCACGCCCTTAAGATTTGTTTTTTTCGCGCTCGGCCTGAATTTTTGCCATACATTCCGGACAAATGCTATGGCTGAAATCTGTGCCGACTTCCGCGTGCAGATAAGCGTCAATTTGTTCCCAATAATTCTGATCGTTGCGCACTTTTTTGCAATACATGCATATCGGAATCAACTCCTTTAATTGATGAATCTCTTTGGTAAAACTCAAAATTCTCTGCGCCACTCGCAAGCGTATATACAGGTCTTCTTGATTGAGCGGTTTTGTTAAAAAATCATCCACGCCCATTTCCATCGCTTTTAAATAATGGTCTTTGCCCGTGCGCGCCGTCACCAAAACAAAATAGGTGTACTTGTGATCGATGGATGCCGATTTACGAATGCGCGAGCACAATTCCAATCCATCCAGGTCCGGCATCATCCAATCGCTCACGACGACAGGAAACCATTCGTTTTGAAATTTTTCCCAAGCTTCCACTCCGTCTTGCGCGAGCACCACTTCATGTCCAAAATTCGTCAAAGTGGCTTCAATTAATTTGAGCGAAATATAATCGTCTTCGACTGCAAGTATTCTCATGCCGGCGACTACTCTAATCAAAAACCTTGACCGGTCAACTCTTCCGAGTTGACCCTATCCCTCTTTTTTTGCGAAACTATCGACATGAATCGTATAGATTCGCTTTTTAAAAAATTAAAAGCCGCGGAAAAAAAAGCATTTGTTGCTTATATCTGCGCAGGGGACCCGTCGTTGAAGCAGACCAAAGAAATTGTTCTTGCTCTGGAAAAAGCCGGCGCGGATATCGTCGAACTCGGCGTGCCGTTTTCCGATCCGCTCGCCGATGGGGTCGTCAATCAGCTTGCCGCTCAACGCGCCTTGGAAGCCGGCGCGACGCCTTTGGGCGTTTTGCAAACCGTGGCCGATATTCGCACACAATCTCAAATTCCCATTGTGCTTTACACGTATTACAATCCGCTTTTTCATCTGGGGTTAGAAAATTTTTTGAATCAAGCATCGCAAGCGGGCGTGGACGGCATTCTTGTTTTGGATTTGCCGCCGGAAGAATCCTCGCGCGAATGGCCTAAAACAAAAAAAATCCAGCGCATTTTTTTAGTCGCGCCCACGACGCCAACCGGGCGCATGGCTTCGGTGGCTCAACACGGCGAGGGTTTTATTTATTATGTATCGCGCACGGGAATCACCGGCATGCGCGAAGATATTGCGCAAGATTTATCTGCTCAAGTCGCCGCTCTGCGCAAGCATACTTCCTTGCCGATTTGCGTGGGATTTGGCATTTCCAATCCCGAACAAGCCGCCGCTGTAGCGCGCACGGCTGACGGCGTAGTTGTGGGAAGTGCCATCGTCGATCAAATCGCAAAAAACGCTCACGCGCCGGATATCGCTACCAAAATTCAAAAAAATGTCCACCCTCTCGCAGAAGCTGTGCATGGAATATGAATTGTATTCTCGCTCTTGATTATGGTGAAAAGCGCGTGGGTGTAGCCGTTAGCGATCCCACCGGCATTTTGGCTTCGCCACTTCCGTTTTTGTCGGCTGAACCGTTCGAGGTATTTTTGGAAGCGATTCAAAAAATGATCCAAGAAAAACAAATCTCGTTGATTCTTGTCGGTATGCCCAAAAACATGGATGGCACATTCGGTGAATCCGCAAAAAAGGTTCAAGCCTTTATCCAAAAACTCGAAACATCCATTTCCGTTCCCATCAAAATCGTGGATGAGCGCCTTTCCACCGTTCAAGCCGGTAAACTGCTTCATCAAGCCGGCCTTAATGCAAAAAAACAACGCTTAAAAATCGACAGTGCCTCCGCGCAAGTTCTTTTGCAACAATATCTAGATTTTCAATTTTAGGGTGCTGATATGAAGAGCGAAAGCGGAGATTGCCGCGTCGCTTCGCTCCTCGCAATAAATCACCTTGCTGACGCAAGATGATTTAGCTCTCGCTTTTCATTTTGCAGGAATAAAAAGTTTTTGTCCGACTTTGAGAGGAGTATTGGGTTTCATGTTGTTGGCTTTGCGAATGTCTTCGACGGACACGTTGACGCCCTTTTCTTTGTAAGCCTTGGAAATAAGCCAGAGCGTTTGTCCTTTTTCAACGATATGCTCATAACCTTTTTCATTTTTATCGGCTTTGGGGGATTCGACCGAGGAAGATGCTTCACTTTTGTGTGAAGAAACATCTCCTGAAGGCGCGGAAGTCTTAGAAACCTTCGCAATGCTCTTGGCGACTTCGGCAAGAATAATATCCCGTTCTTTGGCGCGACGCGCTTCGCTGAGCGCGAGTTGTTGTTTTAATTTATAATTTTCCGTTCGAAGGGATTCGATATCTTGCTTGCTAGAGCGAAGGTCGTCTTGCATTTTACGAATTTGATCATTGATGATTTCGATTTGATCGACGGCTTTCATCATGCGTTGGCGTTCAATGGCGGCGTCTTCGCTCGCGGCAGGATCGGTTTGCGCATGCGTAGCCGTCAGAAACGCGGCCATAAAAAATAAACAACGAAGAAAATTTTTCATAAGTAAAAGCTAAATTATTCTTTCAAGATTCGCAAGTTTTTCAAATGCTCCCTCATCGATAATGCGCACGCCGAGTTTTTGCGCTTTGTCCAATTTGGATCCTGGAGATTCACCGGCGAGAAGAAAATCTGTTTTGGCGCTGATACCGCTCATGACCTCGCCGCCGAGTTGGCGAATGCGTTCTGCAATTTCTTCACGCGGGCGCGAAAGCGCGCCGGTGATGACAAATTTTTTACCGGCGAGCGTACCGCCTGCTTTCTTTTCGGATTCGAAATTCAAGTTGTATTTTTTAAGAGTGCTGAGAAGCCGTTGATTTTCGCTTTCCCGGAAAAAAACAAAAATACTCTGCGCGACAATTTCGCCGACGTCCGAAACGTGACGAAGGGTCTCCAAATCCGCTTGAGCTAAGGCATCCAGCGAAGGAAACGCCTGCTCGAGTTTTTGAGCGAGGCCGGCGCCGACATGGAAAATGCCGAGTCCAAAGATCAGCCGCCAAAGCGGACGGCGTTTGCTGGATTCGATCGCTTGCAAAAGATTTTCTGCGGATTTTTCTCCCATGCGCTCCAACTGGAGTAAAGGTTCCAAGGTGAGTTCGTAAAGTTGGTCGATGGTTTTGACCAAATGAGCATTGACGAGTTGCTCGACCATCGCCTCGCCTAAACCCTCGATGTCCATTGCGCCGCGTTGGCCGTAATGTTGAAGACGGCGTTTGACTTTTTCTAGACACTCCGTCGCAACGCATCGTAAAAAGACATCTTCTTTTTGCAACGCGTGCCCGCAGGAAGGGCAGACAGCGGGAGCTTCGATCACGCGCGTTTCTTTTTCGTGCCGCTTATTAAAATTCACTTCGACCACCTCGGGAATAATTTCGCCGGCTTTTTGAATCACTACGGTATCGCCGATACGAATATCTTTGCGCGCGATTTCCAAAAAATTGTGCAACGTGGCGCGGCTGACCGTCGTGCCGCTCAGTTGCGTCGGTTCCAATTCTGCCACAGGAGTCACCACGCCGGTGCGCCCCACTTGGAAAGAAACCTCGAGTAATCTACTCTCGGCTCGTTCGGGTGCAAATTTGTACGCGATGGCCCAACGCGGCGCTTTGGCGGTGGATTTCAAGATTTCACGCTGAGCAAAATCATTGACTTTGATCACCGCGCCGTCGGTGGGATAATCAAAAGCATGGCGTTCTTGCTCCAAATCCCGCAAGGCTTTCAGAGCTTCTTGGGGCGTGGAACACAGCCGATGCCAACCGGAAGTCGGCAATCCGTATTCATGCAATTTTTTCAGCACGGAGGTTTGCGTGAAAAATGTATCTCCCTCCACATATCCGACGCCGTAGAGAACAATCCATAATGGACGTTTGGCGACCTCGCGAGGGTCCAGAAGTTTGAGAGTACCGGCGGCGGCGTTGCGAGGATTAGCAAAAAGAGGTTCGCCCATATCCATACGGATTTGATTCATTCTTTCAAAGCCTTGAAAACTCAAAAACACTTCTCCTCGTACTTCCAATTTTTTCGGCGCTTCAAACAATCGAAGCGGCAATTGTTTTAACGTGCGCAAATTGAGCGTAACCTCGTCGCCTTCCGAACCATCGCCGCGCGTTCCGCCCGCAATAAAACATCCATTTTCATATTTCAAAGAAATCGCCACGCCGTCGATTTTGGGCTCGACGACATACTCCACCTTTTTTTCGACGAGTTGTTTTTCCACGCGCTTAAAAAACTCCAGCAACTCTACTTCCGAATACACATTATCTAAACTTTGCATCGGCGGAGAATGACGATAAATGCCGAATTCGCCCAAAGGCGCCGCGCCGACGCGCTGAGTCGGCGAATAGGGAGTCACGAGTTCTGGATGATCTTTTTCCAAATCGATCAACTGTTTATAGAGTTGATCGTATTCAAAGTCGGAAATCACCGGCTGATTATCGACGTAATAAGCGCGGTTATGTTTTTCGATTTCTTTAATCCATTGAGCGTGTTGTTCCGAAGGTTTCATGATCGAGATTTTCTTTTGCGCCACACACGCGCAATGCTGATACCGAGAAGAATACCGACGGCGTCGGCCATCCAATCGTATTTGGAAGTGTCACGCCCCGGAGTGAAACGCTGATAATTTTCATCCAAAGCGCCGACACCGAAACCTAAGACAATCGCGCAAAACGGCGTGGTCGTTCTCTCTAAAATATATCCCAACCCCGTATAAAGAAGCGCATGCCCCGCTTTGTCCGCGCCGCGCCATTGAGGAAGAATTTTAATTTCTTTTCCCGGAATTGAAGAAAGCCCAAGAATAAACGCAATGTATAAAATAACCAAAAACCACTTTTTCATGCCATCCCTCTATCATCTGCAAAAATCTTTTATTTCGTCCAGCATTTCTCACGCGCAGACAAAGAAATACTCCACCAAGGATCCGCAGGCCAGAATTGAAGAGGATGGGTTGGATTTTTTTTCCAAATCTGTATTTCTTCGCCCCACTTCGCGCCGGAAGAAAAATAATTGGATTTTGTCCAAAAAAAATTCCATACACCGACAACCATCATCCAAAAAAGCAGGATATTGAGCGCATATTTTAAATAGACATGAAACGCGGAAGAAAAAGCCAATGCGAGCAGACTCAGAGCCAAAAAAACATTCGGCGCGTAATAATAACGTCCGCAAAAAATCGCCGATATATGAATAAGCATCCCGTCTTTCGTGCCGGATTCATAAGCGCCAAGCAAACTCAACGCGAGAACGAAAAATGCCATTTGGAATAAATACCGCGCGGAAGAAATTTTACTTTTGCCAATGAAATAGGCGACGATGCCCCAATAAAAAAGAAGAACAAAGAGCAATATCCATGGAAAAATACCGTTTTGAAGATTACTTCGGAGTTGATTACAGAATTGACCGGTCACAGAAATCCCCGTGAGCGGCAAAAGAATGGTTTTGGCAAAAAAAGCGCTGATCCATACGTCGCCGTAAAATCCCAAAGAACGCGATGAGCCTAGATGAGAAAAAATCACTGCGCCTTGCGCAAGCGCGCAGAGCGTTAAAACTCCGGCTTGAACAAATCGTGTTCTCGATTTTTCAACGATGGCTTTGCACCAAAAAAAGGGCGTGAGAAAAGTGGAAACCACACCCGTGAGACCTGCGATCAGAAGGATGAAATTTTTAAAAAATTCTCGGATTTTCGTTTCCGGCTCGGAAATCAAAATAAGACCCGCGCAAAGACAAAGATAAAAGTGCGAACTGATCGTGTTGAGCCAGATTTGTTGATTAGGCAAAGTAAAAAGCACGAGCGCCAACGCCCATATTTTTGCGGAAAAGGATTTCAAAAAATCGATTTTCCCAAAAAGAATAAAGACGGCAGGAAGAAGTTGAATCAAAAAAGCAAAAGCAACGGTGACATGCGGCGCGAATGCCAAGGAAACGTTCCGCGCGGCAAAAAGCGTAGCCACATTGGGCACAAGCGAATAGTATCCCATTTGCGGAGAGAGAAGCGCTTCCCAAAAATTCATGCTTGCCGCTTTTAAAAAATAATATTTCCCCTCTTCCGCCCAAAAACGTCCTTCTAAAATAATTTTAGGGCATCGCAAAAAAATCAACAGCGCATAACTGAAAAACAACGCCCCCAATCTCCATCGATTCTCGATTCTCGATTCTTGATTTTTTATTTTGCAGGGCTTGTCCATGGAGAATTTTTGATTCGGAACCGCCAATGTAATTTGGCGTCGTCGCCCGCATAATGAACACCCACGCGCGGACTGGCTAGAATATTTATTTGCTGAATAGGAGGAGCATCTGCGATCCAGAGCAGACCGTTGCACAAATCCGCGCGATCATGTTTCAAGGTAATGCCCAATGCTTGCGTCAGTGCGCCGGGACCGGCCGTGAGTTTAGAAGCCATTTTTTTTATGTTTCGACGCCGCAACATGGTTTTGACGCCAATCATAGGTTCAATCGCGCGAATGAGAACGGCGGAAGCACAATCTTTGGGACCTGTCACCACATTGAACAGGCGATGCACGCCGTAGCAAAGATAAACATACGCGTGTCCGCCGGGCAAAAACATCGATTCGGTGCGCGCGGTACGGCGATTGCCGAAGGCATGCGAAGCACGATCCATTTTCCCGCCGTAAGCTTCCGCCTCGACAATCTTGCCTCCGGTGAGTTGTCCCCTCACCTTGGTAAAAAGCATTTTACCGAGAAGCTCTTGAGCGATTTGAACGACGTCTTCGCACAAATAAAATTCACGCGGAAGGATTTTATTCATAAGATGATAGGAGATTAGACCAAATAGTTCCCATGAACAGATTTTTTGGAAAATGAGCTAAATTGTGTATTCTAAATGTCGATGTATCTTGAACAGAGTGTTGAAAAAAACTCGCACGTCGCGCGACATGCGCAGTTTTTTCAACACTCTTAGAGTATGAAAACCTACGCATTGTGGGCGATGGGGCTTATTTTATTGTACGGTGGGAATTGTCTTTGGGGACAATTCCCCAGCGAAAATATTTCCGAATCCGATGCGTTTTCTGCTGATAAGGATCCAGCGGGATTTTCTGTGGGCTATGATTACGGGTTCAAGATTGGATGGGAAGGCGCACGCCTATTGCTTCCCCCGCCGTTGGACAATGGCGTCACGACCGCAAAAACGATGAGTTATTGGAAAGAGTTCAACGCAGGATATCAAAAAGGATGGCCTCGAGGAAGCGAGTTAGCTATCCAAGCCCATCAAACAGGTTATCGGGATGGTAGCAACAACAGGCCTTGCCAACCTTCAATGCCGGACGATTTCATCGGTGAATATTGGAAAAAATACGAAGAAAAATATTTTATCGGATGGCAACAGGGATATAAACAATATTTGGCAAATCTGCACAAAAATTCTCCTTCTGAAAGTAAGGAATTTCAAGCCGGCTTTGACAAAGGATTTGAGGACGCCACAAAAAAAATATCTTTCTCGCCGCAAAATTTTCGTTCGAATGATTTTACGAATGGATATCAAACGGGATATTCCGAAGGAAAAAATCTTTCGGAAAATTACGACGTGGGCTATCGCGACGGCCACAAAGAAGGTTACGACGACGGGCTTGCCGACCTCACGCGCAACAACGGCGATTTTGATCGATTGCCTCCGTCAAAACGAATTTACTGGGCGGCTTATCGAGAAGGATATGATCACGGGCAGAAGTTAGCGAAAACACACCAAGCTCCCGCCAGCAAAATTTCTGATCATGAAAAGGGGTATTACCTGGGCTATTTCAGCGGTTCGATCGGTTCTTCTATCCGAAGTTCATCAGCGCGCAATATTATCGATAAACATTCGTTTGAAACGGGACTTGCTATTGGATGGACAAAAGGCTTTGAGGAATTTTTTTTGCGCTCTCCATCAACGGCCATTACCAATGAAAATGCTTATTGGCTGGGGTACTCTGAAGGCGTTCTTGGAAAATCCAAACGCGATGTTGATGCATTTTTGAACTCAGTGCCCATAGACAATGCCAGCCACGCTTTCAAGCATTATTACGAATTAGGATGGTCGCGCGCTTTGGGAAATCGATCTTAAGGTTGTTGAAAAAACCTCGCGGTTGTGAAGCGCTTATGATAAGGTGCGAAGAATATGTCCGACCAAACGATTGAAAATAATCTTCAAGCCATCGAATCATCCGTTTTTGCCATCGCAAAAGATTTGAATTGGTTTACGCCCACACAAGTCAAAGACATTCCCCACAAACCGGGATGGAAGAGGATCGGCCCCAAGCCCGCCATACTTTCTGACGCCAAGGAACATCAATTATTAATGGATAAAGGATTGGGGTTTGCTGTGGCGCAAATTTGTTACGGCAACAAAGAGCGCCTGATGAACGTTTTTTTGAACGCCATGAGCCACGCCAACCTCACGCCGGAAAACTACGATACCTTCGTCGAAACATTTAATCAATGCATCGAAAATTTTTCGTTTGAAAGCGAAGTCGAATCCTAGCAGGATTCTTGTTTACACTATGATGACACCTTTAGAAGAAATGAGGCATTCCGCGTCGCATGTATTAGCGGCGGCGGTGTTGAGATGTTTTCCGGAAGCGCTTTTGGATATCGGCCCGCCGACGGATGCGGGATTTTATTATGATTTTGATTTGGCGCACCGATTCACCCAAGAAGATTTGGCGACGATTGAAGAAGAGATGCGCAAAATCATTAAAGAAAATCACGCATTCGCGCGCTCGGAAATGAGCCGAGAAGAAGCGAAAGCGTTTTTTGCCAAACGCGGACAAAAATATAAAGTTGAGCGTGTGAATGATATTCCCGAGGGCGACGCGATTTCGTTTTACCAAAGTGGAGATTTTATCGATCTATGTGCGGGAACACACGTGGCTTCCACTGGAAAAATCAAGGCATTCAAACTACTTTCTATTGCGGGCGCTTATTATCGCGGAGATGAAAAAAATAAACAACTTCAACGCATTTATGGCACGGCATTCCCCTCGGAAGAAGAATTGAAGCAATTTTTGGATCAAATGGAATTAGCCAAGCAAAGAGACCATCGCAAACTTGGCAAAGAATTACAGATTTTTACCTTCGACGCCGAGCAAGTGGGTCCCGGCTTGCCGCTTTGGATGCCTAAAGGTGGTGCTATTATCGAAGAATTGGAAAAATTGGCGAAAGAAACTGAATTTGAAGCTGGCTACGAGCGTGTGAGAACACCGCACATTGCGCGAGAAAGTTTGTACTTAACGAGCGGACATTTACCGGTGTTGTACAAGGATTCGATGTTTCCGCCAATGGAATTTGAAGAAGATATCGGCGGCGAAAAAGTGAAGTATTATCTCAAAGCCATGAATTGTCCGCATCATCACAAAATCTATGCGGCGCTTCCAAGGAGTTATCGCGATTTGCCATTGCGTTTGGCGGAATATGGATGCTGTTATCGCTATGAGCAATCGGGCGAACTTTTTGGTTTAATGCGCGTGCGCTCCATGCAAATGAACGACGCTCATATTTATTGCGCCGAAGAACAATTCGCCGATGAATTTCGCGCCGTGAACGACATGTATATGAAATATTTCAAAATTTTTGGATTTGAAAAATTCCAGATGCGTTTTTCCACGCATGATCCTTCGAGACTCGGGCAAAAATTTGTCAACGAGCCCGAACTTTGGAAAAAAACAGAGGATTTAGTGCGGCGCGTGTTGCAAGATACAAAAATCAATTTTATCGAAGTGGCAAATGAAGCGGCGTTTTATGGACCTAAGATCGATGTGCAGGTATGGAGCGCCATCGGCCGCGAATTTACTTTAGCAACCAATCAAGTGGATTTCGCCGTGCCGGCGCGCTTCGGTCTGGAATATACAACGGCCGACAATACAAAAGCCACTCCGATTTGCATTCATCGAGCGCCTTTGGGCACGCATGAACGTTTTATTGGATTTCTCATTGAACATTTTGGCGGCGCTTTCCCTGTGTGGCTCGCGCCGGAGCAAATTCGTTTTTTGCCGATCAACGATCATCTTTTGCCTTATGCGGAGAAACTTCATGCGCGGTGCAAAGCACTAGGTCTGCGCTCTACAATCGATCGCCATTCCGATAAAATCGGCGCGAAAATCCGCCGAGCGCAATTGGAAAAAGTTTCTTACATGTTGGTGATCGGCGCGAAGGAAGAAGCCGACGGCAAAGTAGCGGTGCGTTCGCGCTCCAAAGGCGATGAAGGTCCCCAGTCGTTTGATCATTTCCTCAATCGTATTCAACAAGAAGTGAAGGAACGCACGCTAACGATATGACGCTCAAGATTGCCCGATGGATGGAAAAACGCGGCATTTCGCGCCGTCGACTCAAAGGGGGACGCTTGCATCGCGTATTTGGGAATCAATTACTCGACCCCAAATTATGGCAATTAAAGAGAGTCCCTGTGGCGCGCGCGTGGTTGATTGCCGTCATCGCGGCGGCTTCGCCTTTTTTGGGATTTCACATGGTCATTGCGGTGTTGATTGCTCTGATTTGCCGAGCGAATGTTCCTGTATCCATGGCATTGGTATGGATTAACAATCCGGTTACGATGCTCGTTTATTATCCGGCGGCATATTGGTTTGGATGTCAATTGCTCGAACACCGGCATAACTCAAGCATCAATTGGCATGTCGCGCTATTTAATTTGAATGTTTTCAGAGATGTTTTTTTTCAAATTTGGCAACCTTTGATTTTAGGATGCACGGTGATTGGATTTTTATTCGGCGTGATGGGATATGCGCTAATTCTTTTGCTCTGGAGACCATCTCTCGATCCGATTTCTTCCGTTCATAAGAAAAAAGTTCGACTCTCTCCTGTGAGTGTGGAAAATTTGAATTGAATGAAAAAGAAAGCTTTTTTATTTGTTACAGTATTTTTTGTCATTACTGTTTTTCTTTTTTCTATTCGCGCGCAAAATTCAAGTAATGAAGTTCCGATCGTGGGGCAAGTGATGTCGCGGGATTTCGAAGGAATGAAATATCATTATTACATTCCCTATCGAGCCGGCGCATCCAAAGGAACGCCATTGCCGTTATTGGTGCTTATTCACGATCGGGGACATGATCCCGTGATCTATCTTCAACGATGGATTCAAATATCGGAAGAAAAAGGCGTAGCGCTTTTGGCTCCGGATTTTAATGCGGAAAACTGCAAAGATTATCGTGCGCTCGGCATTGGGCAAACGCGCACCGATTTTCATTTATTAAAGATTTTGGACGACGCGCAACTCATTTGGTCGTTCGATATCGGAAAAATTTTGATCTACGGACACGGCGAAGGCGCTGAGTTTGTTCATCGATTGGCATTAATTTATCCGGAGCGCATTCTTAAAGGCGCCATTACCGGCACGTCTTCCTATACATTTCCCGATCCGGCGACGCCATTTCCTTATGGGACAAAACGCACTTTGGAAATGCGCGATATTAATTTTAAATTGATTGAATTTGCCGCATTGGATGTGGCGATCATCGCAGGAGAACAAGATGTATTGCCTATTCGCGGCGATCACGCTTCCAAACAAGGAAGCTCGCACGTGGAACGCGCTCAAAATTTCTATGAACAATTTCGAACTTTTGCTGAAAAAAACAAGCGTCCTTGCAATTTGCAAATCATGGTCGTACCTCAAGCAGATCATAATCCCACGGACACTCTACCCGCGGCACAAAATTTTCTTTTAGAGCATTTTAAATAATGCCATAGCTTTCCTGCTTTGCGTCATTCCATCTTAACAACCCAACCTGCTTGAGGATTTTCGTTGCCAGAGTAAGCGGCTTTGGATCGATCGTCTTGGACGGTTTCGAGAACAAGTTCGCCGACGAGTTTTTCCTCGGTAAAAACGACGTTGCCTTGAGCGTCTTTGGTATCGACGGTTTGATACAGTTTCACCTTATCGCCCATTTTTAAACCATGTTTTTCTCCCAGCGAAATGATGATCGTGCTCTTGCTAGGCACGGCGAGAACTTTTCCAGTGGTGGCTTTTAATTCTGCGGCTTGTTGGGCGGCGGCTTTTTCTTTTGCTTTAAATCGCCCGGACGTCGGCAAGCTCACCGTCTCCACTTCCGCCATGATTTGATCCAATGCTTTCACCGTGGCTTTACCGAGCGCGCTGTTCATAAATTCCTGATTACCGAAACCGATATTGCCTCCGTGCCCGTCCACCGCCACGCCCACATCGAATCCTACGCCTTCCTCGACGCCCACAGCTTTGCCGCTCTTGAGAATTTTGCGCGTCGCGGTGTCCACAATTCTCCAATCAATCCGCACGTCCGATTCCGAAGTTTTCACGCCAAGATCGCCAAAACTCCCCGGAATAAATCCTCCGAGATTGATGTTTTGTTTTTTCGAACCAAAACGCGTGACTTTGCCGCGAAACATAAAATCCGCCGCCGCGTAACCGCCCTTTTTCACTTTTTCGCCCTCTTCCACGTAACCATCTTCGCCGAGATCAATCTCGCTTTTCAATTCCGAAAGCGCGGTGGATTCCAACACATCAAATTTTCCAGTTTTGGTTAATTCGGTGATCAACATCTCAGCTAACCCCTCGCCCAATGCCGGTTGCCAGCCTTGGATCTGCGACATATCGCCGTCCAACGGCGCCACAAACATCGTTGGCTTGGAAGATTCTTCGGCAAAACTTGTGCCAACGCACAAGACAACAGACAAAACAATCATCAATTTACGCATGGCGCAAATCTTGCCAAAAAATATCCGCAAAGCTATTAAAAAATGGCTAGTGTCCTGATTGATAAGTTCGGTCATATTTGTTGCGCGCGCCACAGGCTCTGAGGCGAGGCGCGACGAAGGAGAATATTGAAATCAAATATTCGACTGAGGAGCAACAACGCATCAGAGCCTGTGCCGCCGCAACCCGTTCGGGCTGTGAATCTTTTTGGAAATTTCCATGTTGCATGCTCGTCAGATATGTGGCTTCAATATCTTCCTCGCATGCGCCTTGAAATTTCCAAAAATCTTTCACAGCAAATATAAGCGAACTTATCAATCAGGACACTA